>NZ_RQEP01000019.1:0-300000 GCF_004770055.1 Leptospira semungkisensis
AGAAGAGGACTATCGCTTCCCATGAAATCCAATCCCAATACCCTTCCGATCAGGAAGGGTAAAATGAGAGAGGCTGCGACTGCGAGGTGAGCGAGTATCGTCATATATCTCCTCGAATACTTTTAGAATACGGCGTTAACTTGCAGATAGAACATTCTGGCCTGAGATGCTGCTCCTGCAGGACCGTAGACGGATGGTGTACTTATATTATTCAATACTGCAGTAGGAGTCAAAGTAACCGCTCCAGTAGTATTGTTAACCGAATAAGTATAAAGCGCATTTCGCGCATTCTTAACCGCGTCTCCCGCAGTCAGGAATCCCGCTCCGAGCCACAGAGAGCAATAGTCGTTTAACGTGTAGTTCCAACCTATATCAAACTCGTTGTAGATATTTCTTCCCAACTTAGCTAGATAATGGGTGGTAGAACCGTTATTCGCCTCAGTACTCACGTTACCAGTCGCGCTGCTTGTTCCGTTGATCGCGTACCAGGAGTCTTGTACCATCGCCTTATTGTTGATAAAGTAGGAGAAGTAGAAGGTTCCGAAAGAATCCGTTTTATAGGAAGCGTTAACGGTAAAACTTCTCAAGTTCTTGGTATCGATATTCTCGGAAAGACCTGCGACGTTGTTGAAGTAAGGAATTACTCCGAATCGAGGGTTTGTGAGAGTTTGGAAAGTACCATTGCTTCCATCTTGGCGATTTCCATCACCGGAAGCATACGTCCACTGAAGACCCAGACGAAGTTTTTGCGCGAATGTATAACCAGTTTGGAAAACATAAAACTGACCTGTATACTTTTGGTTCTTGGTTCCGCCAAGACTTTGAGTATAAGTTGTACCGTCAATGGTAGCAGTGGTAGTGATATCCTGTCCACCGACTAGGTTATCCACTCTGGTTCCCGTAGAACCGGATTGGAAAGCTGCTTCCAAAGTCCAATCGAATCCGCCCCAAGGTCCGTCTTTAGGAAGGTTATTTCGATCAGTACGGTTTGTGATACGGAAACCTGTAGTGATCAAATTATCCTGCTGCTTATTCCAAGCGTTCGGAGTATTGTCAGACCCGTTTGCGAATGCCGCGGAGGTTGGACTTGGAGGAGTATTGGAAATAGGGGTCTTATGAGTCAGTATACCTAAGGAATACACATCGATCAAAAACCAATCCTTAGCAGGTTTGATCGTGTTATAAGTTCCCACCAAATACTTATCCGGTTGTCCCAGATTCGTTCCAACAGGCGCATTGGCAGAAAGAACTCCGTTCGGACCACTTTGGCTACCTACTAGTTTATAACCTAGAAGATGGATATTGAAAGTATCATGGTCGAACATCAAACGAGCTCCGTCATAGGAAAGACCGTTGACCGTCCAGTTCGCTCCACCGATCATCCTTTGGTCCCCATAAGAAATGATCTGACGACCAATTTGCAATTTAGCATCCAGAGGAAGTTTCTTCAACATGAACCATGCTTCACGAAGAGTAGTCAAGCCGGCAGGGTTGATGGAACTTTGACCGGCAGTGACAGTAGTCGCAGTGCCAGCGAAAGTGTTTGCGCGAACGTCTCCAGGAGAAGCAGGAGTTTCACCACCCCACACTCTTGCGTCTTGGATATTGACTTTCATAGAGAAATAAGGACTTGGATCTATAATGAAGAACAATTGAGAAGTTTGCATGATCCGAGAGATATCACCCTTGTTCGCTTTGTCGAAGGCGAGATTTTCTCTGTCTTCGAAGCGAGGACGGATGTATGCGCCCACACGGACCCAATCGTTCAGCCATGCTTTCTTACGAGTAGCTACCTTTCTAGATAACTCCGGTTCAAGTAGCATGGATCTGTTATAGTCAGGGGTAAGGCCACCTGCCCTCATAGGAGAAACATATTTGTTCTCCTCTTCCTCTTCAGGTGTTGGAGTGGCAGCGGGAGCTGGTGTAGCAGCAGCAGGCGCTGCAACAGTTGTCCCTGCAGTCGGAGCAGGAGCCGGCGCAGCCGGTTTGTCTTGTCCGAAAACTCCTATTGAGGGAATGAGATAAATCATACCGAAAAAGGAAATCCACTTAAGAGAAGATCTCGTCGGCTCGATCGTTCTATTCTTTAACAAGTCGAGAACTTTCATATTCTTCCTCCAGTTTCATTTAAACCGGGTGTTTGTCCGGTTTTGTATGTTGATCGCCGCAATTAGGCGATAGCTCTTATTGCTTTTTCACTTAACAACAAATCCATCCGACTTCGATAGAAGCCGGACGGACCTTGCCATTCTTTCAAAGATGATTAAGTTAACTTTGAAACGAGTGGATTACACTCCGAGAACTGTCTTCACTAAGTAGTAGTATAGAGGGATTCCCGCAATGATGTTGATCGGGAATACGATCGATAGAGCTACAGTGAGATAGATACTTGGATTTGCTTCAGGGATGGATCCTTTCATTGCAGCAGGAACTGCGATGTAAGAAGCGGAAGCGCAAAGGACCACGAACATAAATGCGTCGCCTAAAGGCATTCCGATAATCTTAACCAAAACTAATCCTAAGGTTGCGTTAAGCGCCATGAGGAAAAGAGCGGCAACGATCAAGAAAGAACCTACACTCTTCAATTCTTTGAAGCGTTTCGCAGCGGAAATACCCATGTCCAAAAGGAACAGAGTTAAGATCCCTTGGAAAAGGTTCTCAGAGAAAGGAGATTCTTTTTTCCATCCGGATTCACCAGTAAAGTAACCAACGATTAGGGAACCTAATAGTAAGTAGATGGAATATCCGAAGAATGCTTCGTGAAGTAAGTGCTTCCAAGAGAAGCCCTTGCCACTGCCAGTACCTTCCGCTTTAGTGCGACCGATTCTGTCTAGAATAACCGCTACTACAATAGCAGGCGATTCCATTAGAGCCATACCGGCAACGATGAATCCGCCAAATTCTTGTCCAACGTTATGAAGGAAAGCTCCTGCAGTAACGAAGGTAACTGCACTAATGGATCCAAAGGAACCAGCAAGTGCGGCGGCATTCGGACGATCTAGTTTGATTTTGAGTATAAAATACGCGTAAACCGGAACCAGCATCGCCATAAACATACAGCCTAAGAGAACATAGAGGTGTTCTTCGCTGAATGGAGTTTTGAAAAGCTCGTGTCCACCCTTGAACCCGATGGAGAACAAAAGAAACATAGAGAAGAACTTTCCAATTTGATCTGGAACAACCAGATCCGATTTAAAAAGAACTACTCCCATCCCCAGGAAGAAAAACAAAACCGGGGGGTTTAGGACGTTCTCCACAACGGCATGAATATCCATACAATCTCCTTTAAGATTCTCGAATACCGATTCTCAAGCTCGTCTTTCTCTACTTGGAGTCCGATCGAGGCCGATTCTTTTTATTCGAGAAGGAATATTATAATACAAGACCTTCCAAACTTATAAAATTGGACACCAAAAAATACGACAGATTGTAAAAAATTATAGAAACTAAACGCATTTTAGGAGACGGCCCAAATTTTCAGCACCAAACCTTCGACTTTGGGTTGGCTATGCCAGCATGTCATTATTCCCATGCATTAAATCACGAAAAACTCGCAAATCTGGTGTTCTGAATGGTGATTCACAAGAAAAATTTGTAAATAACGAATTGATATATATCTAAACTTAAATCAAAGTTTTAAATTTTGGAATAACGGAGATAATTAGAATCTGTTTCAGTTCCAAGATTATAAGTTTAGATTCGAAAACATAAATTAGGATTTCGACTTAGAACTTTGAACGCTTCTCGTTTTCACATTCCGAATCGTTAAAAAAGAAGATGACTCAAACAAAAAAGCTGGTATCCTCTTTGCGGACGATTTTTCTGGAATATTAGAATAAATGGGGCATTTTCACGACAAAATTCGTAGGTTATTCTCTCCCTTCTCCAGAATAGCAGTCCCTGGGCCCTACCTCATTTTGCTGGTCTCGTTGTTCTTTGGGGAAGGAATCTTTGCTTCTCCTAGTTTGCCGGGACCGGATGTAATCCGTCTCTCCTCTTCTTCTCCTGTAGAGAATATCAGCTCTAAAATGGAATATAGGTATCGAGGATACCAATACCAGCATTGCAAGCCTGAGACGATTGCGCTTCTTCACCAATTGGAATGGCATCATAATTCCGGAAATGTGCTCAGAGTCCGTAGGAACTCCTCCGGAAACTGGCTTCGTTTTAAGCTCGCGAATGAAGGAAATGATCCTCTCAGTCGAACTCTCGCCCTTCTTTGGCTAAATGTTCCGGACGCGGAACTCTGCTCTGTTGATTCGAAAGGAAAATACGAGGCAGGGTTTGCTGGTTACGACTCTGATCCTGTTTGGGATGATTTTATTTCTCCTCTTCCTCATTTTAATATCCGGTTGGAACCAAAGGAAGAACGAACCTTTTATCTATATGTGTTATCAAACGAGGATATCAATTATCCGGTCCGGCTTTTGTCGGAAGATGATTATATGGTTATCGTTCGATTGCGTTCCGTGCTTTTTCTGGCGGTAGGATTCGTTTTGACTTTGGCGATCGGATTTAACGTTTTCTTTTACATTAGATCCAAAAAACTTTTATTCTTAAGTCTTTTACTACATTTGACTTCGGTTGCAGCTACTTTATATTTTCTGCATGGAAAAGAGTTCGCTTCTATCGCGGGGAATGCGAACAATTTATTCCGCCACAATTACTTCCTTTTCTTGGGGATTACTCACTTTGCTTTCTTCTTGTATATGGCTTCTTGGAGTAAGGAAGGAACTGGAGTCATCTATAGATCTCCTCTATTTTGGTTAGTCTGCTTTACCGGAGTTCTTTATCCGTTGATCCCTCTTTACCAATTCTGGTATGATCATCGGATTTTGGTTCTCGTACTAAATTACGGTTTTATGTTATTCTACTTCGGGAAGACTCATGTTTCTTCTCTTAGGCATAATACTCTCTATGAGATGTTCTTTATTTCCGTCTGGGGAATCTTCCTTCTTCTGGATCTGTACAAGACTATTTTCCATTTCGATTTCTATCCGTACAATCGGATCGCAGTCTATGGAGTTCTTTATTATTTGCCCGCTCTTACTGTCTTCGTATCCTTATTGTCTAGAGAGATCTTAAGAAGAAGAGAAGAAGAAGTTTCGTCCAAAAAGACTCATCTTTCTTCTTTGGATGTGAATGACTTTGTGAAAAAGATAGGCGCTCTTTTAGAGAAAGATAAGATCTATCTGACCAAGTCTTTGAAAGAAGAGAATATGGCCAAGGAACTTGGGATTACCATTCATCAGCTTTCCGAATTGATCAATACTGAATTCAAGACGAATTTTCCTTCTCTCATTAATCAATATAGAGTGGAAGAAGCAAAAGGTCTTCTGAAACAATTTCCGAATGAGAATACTACCGAGATTGGAGCGAAAGCTGGTTTTAGTTCCAGATCTGCATTCTATCTGGAATTCAAAAAGATCACTGGTACGAATCCGAATTCGTACCGAAAAGAAAATTTAAAAGAAAGAACCGCGAACTAAGATCTGCTGATCAGGCGTTGATCCTGAAGTAGATCACATCTCCATCTTGGACGATATATTCCTTACCTTCGATCCGAAGCTTTCCTTCTTCTTTTACCTTGGTTGGATTGCCTGTTCGATCCAAGTCTTCGAATTTCATTACCTCTGCGCGAATAAATGCCTTCTCGAAATCGGAATGGATTACCGAAGCGGCGACTGGGCCTGTGCTTCCCACTCCTGTGGTCCAAGCTCTTGCTTCTTGTTCTCCCGCAGTGAAAAATGTAACGAGTCCAAGTAGTTTGTAAGCGGCCTGGATCATTCTATCCAACCCACTTCTTGTCTCTCCGATTTCCGCTAAGAATTCGGTTTGCTCTTCTCTACTTAATCCTGAGATCTCTTCTTCGAATTTTCCGCAGAGAGTGACGACTTCGGCTCCTTCTTCTTTTGCCATTTTGCGAATAGCATCTACCAAAGGATTTTCTTTTGCGATTGCAGCCTTGTCAGTGATGTTTGCAACATATAGAACCGGTTTCGCCGTGATCAGGTTGAAGGTCTTTACCAGTTTTTGTTCTTCTGGTTTGATCTCTGCGAGTCTCGCAGGTTTTCCTTCTTTTAAGACTGCTATGATCTTTTCTAATAGATTGTATGCCTCTTGCGCTTCTTTGTTTCCGCCTTTGGCATTTCTTGCGATCTTTTGGTATTGCTTCTCTGCAGAATCCAGGTCTGCGAGGACCAATTCCATCGTAACTACTTGTGCATCGTCGACCGGATTGATCTTACCGTGGACGTGAGTGATATTATCGTCTTCGAATGCTCGGACCACATGGCAGATCGCATCCACTTCTCGGATATGAGATAAGAATTTATTTCCTAAACCTTCTCCCTGGCTGGCACCTTTTACAAGGCCTGCAATATCCACGAATTCCATAATTGCAGGAACAGTTTTCTGAGGTTGATAGAGCTCAGTAAGTCTTTCGAGTCTTGTGTCCGGAACTTCAACGATTCCCTTGTTCGGTTCTATTGTGCAGAACGGATAGTTCTGCATTTCGGCACCGGCCTTGGTTAACGCATTAAATATGGTGGATTTTCCCACGTTGGGTAGACCTACGATTCCGCAATTCAAGCTCATAAAGTCAATTTTTGAGAAGTTTGGAATCTGTAAATTCGTTTCGAATCGATAAATTCTAACTAGAGAGTCAGTTTGTAGGAGCTCCTACAAAATCCGTTATTCCAGGATCCAGGACTTATTCGATTCCTTAGAATTCAGATCTTGGACTTCTTCGCTGATACGGATCAGTCTTCCGTTTCGAAAGAATAATTGCAATATATTGATCTTTAAGGAATCGGCAGTGGCTCCACATCCGAAACTATACTCTCCATTGAAGAAACGCAAGGACTGCGGAGAAGATAGTAATACTACAGAGGGAATTCCTTCTAAAAGATCTTTCTTCCATTCGCTTATCTGTGCCGAGAGTATTCCTTCTCTTTCTTTCAGGTTCGGAGTCGGGTCTTGCGCTAATAGGAAATGTAGAGTATGAAATTCGGAGGCATTCTTAAATTGCGCCTTAAAATCGGCGATCCAAGGCGCTTCTGTTTTCTCTTTCGATTGAAGTGACTCTAGCGCAGGAGAATAGAATAGAAAATTCAATCCTGCTTCTTCCTTAGTTACGATATGTCCAGAAGGAATGATCGGTGAGGCTTTTTTAGAAAGTGGAGAAGCCTTTCTCTTCGAACCTTTCTTCTTGTTTTTCTGAGAAGATTTAGAAGAAGTTGATTTTTCTTTATCTGCCTTCTTCGGATTAGATACTTTAGAAGGAGCTTGTGTAGAAGTATTAGTAGGCGCCTTTTCGGAAGTAGACGAATCCGTTTTCTGAGATTCTTGGGCTTGGCCTTTAGAATTCGGGATCTCAGAAGATAAAACTACAGAACTAAGACTTTCTTTCTGATCCGTTTTAGGAGCAGTCTTTGTCTTGGATTTTTTAGATTTACTCTTCTTGGTTTGCTTTTTAGAAGATTTTACTTTCTTAGAATTCGATGGATTCGTCTGTTTTTTTTCAGCCTTAGCTTGTTCCGGATGAAATCCAGCAAATACGATTTCTGCTCCTAAGGCAGTCTTGATCCTTTCTATTTCGACAGAATTTTTAGGTAAGTACGGAGCAGAGACCAAAAGAATCGCCCCTCCTCCTTCTTGGATCCTTTCTGCCTTGAATCTCTTGTACCAAAGAGCAAGAGTCCTCTCAAAATCGAATGGTTTTTCTTTTACGGATTGTGCGGGACAGTATGCGATAATCCCGATCGGAGAATCCTTTCTATTCGCAGAGGTCTGAGAAGAAAGAGCGAAGCTTCCCCCAAGCAAGAATAACAGGAATGTCAGAAATAGTAATTTGGCTTTGGAAGAATTTCTGATTTCTAACATTCGAATATTATACTATACTGCTTTTAGAATCTCTTTCTGCAAGTTGCGAAAGTATTTATGAAAGAATTCGGCTTCCTTCTCTCTGAATTCTGCGGATCGAACTTCAAAATTCGGATCTAGATCTGAGAGAGTTGCATCCATTTCAGTCAGATGGGTCTCTTCTTCCTTGATGATTCCTTTGATAGAGATTCCAGCTTTATTGTTATCTAAGATTTGATCATAGATCTCATAGACGAGTCCGGCTCTTTCTTCGATCATCTTGGTTACATACAAATAGCAAAGAAAGGAATGAGTTTGTCTGGGTAGAACCTCATTCGAAAGGGAACGTTCTACGCAAGAATCCAGTTTATGAAAATAAGAAACTGCCGAGTATCCTGCTAATAAGGATTCTTTTTGAAAATCTTGAGTTCCTTCCGGATCCACTTTGAGAGCCAGTCTTTTAAAGAAGGAAGCATGTCTCGCTTCTTCGGCTGCATGTCTTAGGACCATTTCGGAAACCTGAAGGCCGGTCTGGGTCGTATGGATCTTTCTCGCTCCTATATGCTCCATCAGAGAGAGAGTGTTCAGCCATTTGAAATGCAAGTCTTTGGATTTGACTATGGATACGAGTAAGGAATCGATCTCTTCGCTTGTTATGTTTCGATTCGGTTTTAAATCCGTTGTAGGAACCATTTGAAACGAGGATTTACTCCGGAGGGAAAAAATCATCCATTTTCGTTTTGGTTCGGAAAAATCTGCTTTCTGACTTTCGCCCTTTCTTCCAAGCTTTCTGGAGATGGCTTCTTCTACTTTGGCCGCGTTCGCTAAATACGGTCGTTTTATTAAATTTTCACATACACTGTTCGCTCTTCCCTTTGCAGGAATTGCATTCGTATTGGCTGTATTGCAAGGACCGAATCTGTCTCTTGCAATACTCGGCCAAAAGCTTTTTTGGATCCTGGTTTGCATGGTGGGAGCAAGAAGTGCCGCCATGGGATTTAATCGCTGGGCGGACAAACGCATCGATGCTAAGAATCCTAGGACTGCGAATCGAGAGATCCCGAGTGGTCAGATCTCCGATTTTATGGCAGTGGGTTTTATTATCGGTTCATCCCTTCTATTCTTTCTAGGGAGTTGGTTCTTAAACGATCTTTCTTTCTATCTTTCTTTCCCTACTCTTTTTCTTTTATTCACTTATTCTTATACAAAGCGTTTTACTTTTCTCTGTCATTTTTACTTGGGAATTACGATCGGACTCGCTCCTTTAGCGACTTGGATCGCAATTCGTGAGGAATTTTCCTGGATGCCCGGACTTTGGACCCTCGGGCTCGCGTTTAATTTGGCTGGATTTGATATTTTATACGCTTTGCAAGACAGAGAATTTGATAAGAAGGAAGGCTTGCATTCCGTTCCTGCTCGTTTCGGTGAAAGAAAGTCCATTATCATATCAAGAATTTCTCATATACTCTCTGCTATTTTACTCGGATTTGCTGCGTGGAATGCCGGACTCCACGGTTTCTTTTGGCTATTCTGGATCTTAGTGGTTGCCTTTCTTGTTTGGGAGCAATCCATCGCATACAAGAGTAAGGATGGAAATTTTCCTCCTTTATTCTATCAGATCCATTCTTGGATTTCTATCGTGATCTTCTTGGGAATTCTCGCAGAGAAGGGACCGGATCTGATCCAATTGTTCAAACAAGGTTCTATCTAATGAGTTCTGCGGATCGCATTCGACTGGTGCTTGCCATGGCCGGTGCGAGCGGTTCCATATATGCGGCTCGCTTTTTAAAAGCACTCATGGAAATTCCAGGAGAGACTTGGTTTGTCGCTAGCCCTGCTTCTATTCGCGTCTTTAAGGAAGAGTTTTCGACTAACGTGGAAACTGCGGCTCAAATCTTGGATTTCATCCAGGAGAAATGGAAGCCAAAGAAAATACATACATTCCATTTTAGAAAATTTGAAGATATAGGATGCGATATCGCTTCCGGATCGAATATTTGGGATGGTATGGTGGTTGTCCCCTGCTCTATGAAAACGATCGCAGCAATTCGAACCGGAATTACTGAGAATCTGATTGAAAGAGCGGCTGACGTGACTCTCAAGGAAAGAAGGAGATTGATTCTTGTGCCAAGAGAGACTCCTTACAATCGGATCCATTTGGAAAATATGCTTTCACTTCATGACGCCGGTGCGGTCATTGCTCCTGCCTCTCCCGGTTTTTATCAAATGCCGAATAGCCTAGAGGACTTGGGTGATTTTATGGCGACACGCATCTTTCGTTTGCTCGGAAGAGAAATAGATCTCTACCCTCGCTGGCTTTCGGACAAAGAGTCGGACTGACTGCTCGATTTTACTCGTGTCGAAATTTCTAATTCGGCGATAGAATAAAAAAGGCGAGCTGCTATGCACTCGCCTTTTCTGTTTGTTTTAGGCTCTCAAGCCTTCGAATGATTAAGGGCTAACCGATTCGATTGCTTGGATCTTTTTATTCAGATCGGAAGCATCTTCATATCTCTCGTAAGAGATTGCATTGAATTTTTGAAGGTAGAGTCCAACCAGATCTTCTCCGGTTTGGCCTGGAACTTCTAGAGCTTTTCTGAAATTGTGAAGATCAAATTCAGGGTGCTTTCCTGAGAAAGTTTCCACCAATCTCTCCATATGGAGTAAAGAAGCTTCTCTTGCAATTCCACTCGAGCGTCTTACTTTCAAGGAAAGATTTGCAAGTGCATCTAGATAGTCCCTAACTCCTTCCGGTTCTTTTTCAGGAGCGGAGTAGTTGTTTCCTTCTCGATTCTTGCAGAGTTCTACATAACGAATTACTACATTCTCGAAATGATCCATTCTCTCTTTGATATAAGAGTTGGAATCTTCTTGGCCTGGAGGCATTTCGAAGTCCTTGATCTTGACAACATCATACTTATCGTAATGGTCAGTGATGATCCTTTTCAGGTCTTCGTAGCTATCCAATGATACAGGAGGAAAAGTTACTACAGGAAAGTTCTCTCCGATTCTGAGAAAACTTACCACGACGTTGGATGCGATGATCTTTCCGCCCGGAAAAAGCGGGTTCTCACCAACGACATTGCAATATACTATGAGGTTTCCGGATGGATTCTTTTCTGTGCCTTTCTCGAACTTCACGGTCTTCCTCCCTCTGTACTAACTGACTGTGCCCGGTAAATTATTCCCACTTTTTTATCTCTTCAGCCAGATTTTGGAGTATGTTTTTATAAGATTTTGCGATAATTCCGTCAGGTGCTTGGAAAACCAAAGGTTTTCCAGATTCGCCGGCGCTCATCACATCCATCGTAAGTGGGACTCCTCCCAGAAATCTTGTATCGGAAGAATCCGCTAATTTTTGACCTCCGCCCTTAGAAAAAATTGCGGAAGCATGGCCACAATTTGGACACACAAATTCACTCATGTTCTCTACAACACCTAGGATAGGTACTTTAACCTGTTGGAACATGGAAGCTGCACGGTTTGCATCTAAAAGTGCAACAGATTGTGGAGTCGTTACTAAAACTGCGCCGTCTAAATCTATGAGCTGTGCTAGGGAGAGTTGCACGTCACCCGTTCCAGGCGGGAGATCTATAAAAAGAAAATCTAATTCTCCCCAGACGATATCATACAAGAACTGCTCCACTGCTTTACCAAGCATAGGTCCTCTCCAAACCACTGGTTGCTTCTCTTCTATTAAGAAGGAAAAGGAAATGATTTTGAGTCCGTCTTTTTCTAAAGGATAGATCTTATCTTCTTCTGCTTTGAGAGCTACCTTGCCGTTAACACCGAACATTTTTCCGATGGAAGGTCCGTAGATATCCGCATCTAATACTCCCACTTTATAGCCGAGAGAGGCTGCAGCTGCAGCAAGGTTCACGGTAACTGTGGATTTTCCGACCCCACCTTTTCCGGAGCCGATTGCGATTACTTTCTTTACTCCCAGGATCTTATTCGAATCGTCCAGAGTCATCTTAGGATCTACTTCGAATTTGATCTTGATCTTACCTACTCCTTCCTTTTTGGAAAGAGTCTGGCGGATTTGGGCCTCTAAGCCGATTTGGACCCTTCTATCCTGACTTGGGGTCTTGACTAGGATATTCGTTTCTTCTTCGCCGATCTCCAAGGATCCGATCATGCCTAGGGACACGATGTCCTTTTTCAGTTCAGGATGTTTGATCTTGGTTAATTCTCTTTGAATGTCTATGGGTTGGATTTTACCGGCCATTTGTTTCCTTTTCTTCTTCGTATAAGATCGTTTCTGTTTGGATAAATTCCCCTTTTTCCAAGGAGAAGGAAAATCTTTGTATATCTAGTTTTCTTCCGTTCCAGTCCAGTATATGAAAACCACTTTGGTGTCTTGGATCTGCAATCCTTGTGCTAGAAGCAGAGTTGATTACATAAAACGGTTTCTCTGGTCCAGGAGCCTTTACCCAGTTCGTATGAACATGCCCATGCAAATAAGCGATGGGAGGCTTCTCTTTTAGTAGACTCGCGATCTTTTCGCGATTTCTCATCCTATGTCCAGGACTCTCCTGTCTTTCGGGAGGATTCCAGATGGGATGATGGCAGATCAGAAAATAATTCTCGATCTTCTCTCTCTTTAAATATTCCAGCGTGGAATGCACCAACTCTTCCTCAATAAAACCGTACGCATTCAGAACGGAAAGTGGCATATTAGAGTCCCAGCCAACGAGAGCTAGATTACCTATTTTTTTGACTCTTAGATATCCTTTCTGATCCGGGACTTCTTCTCCCATCCAAGTCGAGAAGAATCTTTCGTAGTATGGCATTTCCTTTCCATAGGAAGATTGTTTTGTGTAGCGATCATGATTTCCCGGGATCATAAAAGTCTTATCACTCAAAACCGGTTTGAGAATTTCTAAAGAGCGATTGTATTCTCTTAAATGAGAAACATTTGTGATGTCTCCGGAAATGACGATCGCATCCGGATTGGTAGTTTCTATTTTTCGTACGATTGCATTCCAAAGAGAGATCGGATATTTTTTTCTACGCCGAAAGGTATAGTTTAAATAACCCGGGATCATCTTTCCCTTCAAACTAGAGAAAGGAAGTGGTACGGGAAAATGCAGGTCCGACAGGTGGACCAATTTCACTCGGAAACTTCCCTCCGGATCATTCCTAATACCTCACCCTTTTTGATAATAGAACCCTTCTCTCTGTCTATTCTGGAAAGAACTCCATTGATAGGAGATTCCATCGGAAAGGAAGCCTTGTCTGTTACGAGTTCACAGACTTCTTCTCCGATTTTAATTTGTTGTCCCAATCGAAAATTCCAGCGGACTAATTCGATTTTATCGGTGTCTCCCAGGTCGGGAGCGATCAGTTCGAAATCTTCGGTTTTTGGTGCCATCTTCCTAAAACCAGCTTGCCGTATAGTGTGCGCAAGCCAACGTGTACTAAATTTTCTAAGTTCCCTCCTATGGCAAACCAGAAATCTGTCCTCAAAGGGGCTGAAATCCTCCAAAATATCGAAGATCTTAAAAAGAGAAGATTCTTTCATCTTGAGTTGAAAGGTCTTACTAAACCTACTCGGGATATTCTTTCCGAATTAGTGAACGGACTCTTAGAAGAGATTGGAGCGAATCCTTTAGCTGCCTTTCATCTATTTAGCGGGCTCATGGAAGCTCTTCTCAACGCAATCAAAGGAAATATACGTCATATTATCTTTCGAGACGAACTCTTGAAGAAGATTGCTAGACTTGGCGATACGGAAGAAGAAGCCGAAGAACTTCTTGAGATCATCATGGACACCTCTCCTCTTAGAGATGCGATGCAGAGATATGTTGTTCCTGAAAAGATCAAGAGACAGGTGCAGAATATTCTTCAACTCGAAGATAGGATCCGTGCTAAAAAGCAGATCCTAAAATCCGAAGAGAAGGAATTCTTAGTGGATGTTCGTTCTAAACTGAAGAAGAATAGAATGCGCATCTCCGTAAAGATCCGAATCACTAAGGACGAGCTGAACTTCAGGATCAGGAATGATTCACCAATTCATAATATGGATTTTGGAAGGATCGAAGAATCCAGGGTTCGTCATAAGCAATTATTTGACGCGGGAAATTCTGCCGACTTCTTTAGACCTGAATTCTTGGACGAGAAAGAAAGCGCAGGCTTTGGGATCGCAATGATCGACGAAGGATATTATACGATGGGATTGAATCCTTTAGATCTTCTCACCATCACTTCCGGTAGCAGAACTACTACCGTTTATATGAGATATCCTTTATCTGCGCTTCGAGAAATGGCATTTTAGTTTTTAAGCCAAGAACTCACGCAAATAAAGAGAAAGTTAAAAAGGCGACTGTAATAGTCGCCTTTTTTGTATTTAGACAGAGAACCATGGTCTGAAGAATTCTGTTTTAGAGAATGTAACGACTTAAATCTTTGTCTTCTACGATCCCTTTCAACTTGGATTCAACCGCTGCCTTATCTATCGTTAGAGATCTTTGATTTTCAGGAAGATCAGGCCCTTCAAAGCTTAGGTCTTCCAAGAGTCTTTCCATAATCGTGTTCAATCTTCTTGCGCCAATGTTTTCATGCTTTTCGTTCATATCATAAGCAATCTTTGCAATTTCTCGAATTCCATCGGGAGCAAACTCTATCTTGATCCCATCTGTGGAAAGAAGCGCTTGGTATTGTTTTACAAGAGAAGATCTAGGCGCTGTTAAGATTTTTTCGAAATCGTCCATAGATAGTTTTTCCAATTCCACTCGGATTGGAAAGCGCCCTTGCAGTTCCGGGATTAGATCCGAAGGTTTGGACATGTGGAATGCACCGGCTGCGATGAATAGAATATGATCCGTTACGATCGGGCCGATCTTAGTGGTTACAGTCGCTCCTTCTACGATTGGTAGAAGGTCTCTTTGCACTCCTTCTCTGGAGACGTCTGCACCTGCTCTTCCTTCTCTGCTTGCGATCTTGTCTATCTCGTCTAAGAATACGATTCCCATCTCCTCTACTCTTTTCTGAGCTTCTCTCTGGAGTTTATCAGGATCTAAGAGTTTCTCCGCTTCGGCTTCTTCTAAGATCTTCATTGCTTCTGGGATCGGGAGTTTTCTCTTCTTTTGCTTTTTAGGCATGAGATCGCCTAGGACGTTCTGGATATGATTGTCCAATTCTTCCATATTTCCAGCGCCAAAGACCTGGAGCATAGGAAGTCCCTGCGGTCCAGCCTGTTGGATATCTATCTCTACGATTTGTTCATCCAATTTACCGGACTTCAGCTTCTTACGCATTGTCTCTCTGGTTTCGAGGAAGCGTTTCTCTCTTTCATCGTCGTCTTGGTTTACGCTGAAACCAATAGAAGGAGGATGAGGATCCGCAATAGAAGTCTTTTGTGGAAATGGTAAAAGAATATCTAATAAAGCGTCTTCGGCTCTTTCCTTTGCCTTGGCTTCTACTTCTTTTCTGAACTCTTGTTTGACTAAGTTCAAGGAAACCATTGCCAGATCTCGGATGATGCTTTCCACATCTCGGCCAACATATCCTACCTCTGTAAACTTAGTACTTTCTACCTTTAGAAAAGGTGCTCCGCAGAGTTTGGAAAGTCTACGCGCGATCTCTGTCTTGCCCACTCCAGTGGGTCCGATCATGATGATGTTCTTTGGATAAATTTCTTCTCTAAGTTCCGGATCTAGTTTTCTTCTTCTAGTTCGATTGCGAAGAGCGATCGCAACAGCCTTCTTTGCATTTTTCTGTCCGATAATATGTTCGTCTAACTTGGCGACGATCTCTCTAGGAGTCAGTTCATCGTCTTGAAACTTTGTTTCTTCTTTTAGATTTACTTGTGATATGGAGTCGCTCATTGCCCGATTTCCTCCACGATAATATTATGATTTGTATAAATGCAAATGTCTGCCGCGATATTCATGGCTTCTTTTACGATCTGGACCGGATCTAAGTTCGTATGGTTATAAAGTGCTCTTGCTGCAGAGAGTGCATAATTCCCTCCGGATCCAATGGCGAGTATTCCATCGTCAGGAGAGATTACATCTCCCGTTCCTGAAACTAAAAAAGACTCGTCCTTGTCGGCAACGATAAGCATTGCCTCTAATCTACGAAGCGCTCTGTCGGATCTCCATTCTCTCGCGAGTTCTACTGCACTTCTGGAGAGACTTCCTCCATATTCCTGCACTTTCTTTTCGAATAACTCGAATAAGGTGAATGCGTCGGCAGCGGAGCCAGCAAAGCCCGATACGATCTTGTCTGAATATAGCTTACGAACCTTGCGGGCAGTGTTTTTCATGACAGTGTTTCCGAAAGAAACCTGTCCGTCTCCCGCTATGGCTACTTTTCCGTTCTTACGAACACATAGGATTGTGGTGGCGTGTATTTTACTTGGATGAATCGAGTCTTGCATGGGGATGAGCCTTTCGGTAGACCTCTTTAATCTTTTCCTTACTCACACTTAGATAAACCTGTGTGGTGGATAGAGAGGAATGCCCCAAGAGCTCCTGAACGGCGCGAATATCCGCTCCCGCATCGAGTAAGTCCGTTGCGAACGTGTGACGGAATTTATGGGGAGTAATGGGTTTGTCCCATCCCATTCGTTTCCTTCTCTCGTTCAAAATATAACGAACCCCTCTCGTCGTCAGTTTATTTCCCTTTTGGTTCAGAAAAATTTCATCACATCTGGGACGGAACCTAGAACGAACGTCTAGATATTCTTTCAAGCTTGCGATCGCTTCTTTTCCTAAATAAACGAATCTTTCCTTTCTTCTCTTTCCCATGACTTTCAGAATGGAATGATCCGCAGATAATTGCGTTAACGTAGCATCTACCAGCTCGAATACCCTAAGCCCGGTAGAATACAATACTTCAATGATTGCCTTGTCTCTTAGATTTAAGATCTCGGAGGCGTTCTCGTTTTCGTATTCAAGAATACTTTCTGTCTCTTCTATCTTAAAATTTCTTGGCACTTGCTTTCTGGTTTTTGGGAAGCTTACCGAAAGAATAGGATTATTGGGTATTAGATTATCTTTTAATAAAACCTTATAGAAAGTTCTAAGGCTGGAAAGTTTTCTACTTTGGGTCCTTCTGTCCAGTCCTTGGTTTTTGGAGAGATATGCAAAATAAGAGCGAACATCAACCGATTCTAATTCGTAGATCTCGAGTTGTTCTTGTTGGCAGAATTCGAAGAAGGATTTTAAATCCAAGAGATACGCATTCAAAGTATTCTGAGAATAGTTTTTTTCAACTCTCAAGTATTCGTGAAATCTCCGGGCGGCAGAGTTTAATGTCTCCGAGGTAAATTCTGGGATTTTGACTGCGTATTCGCTCACGTATTTCTCCGGAGATAAATCCCCGAGAAATGCGTCGGGGTTAGTTTATCTATCGGAGGCTTTTGAAAAAAGGATCTGTCTTTCCCGGACCCAATCCGAGATTTTTTGTTTTGCCTGAGTGAATAATTCAGGGAACTGAGAGATTTCTTCCTTATTAAAATTCGCTAGAACATGTCCTGAAGTAAGAGAACTGTCTCCCGGTTTTCCTACCCCGAACCGAAGACGGTGGAAATTGGGAGAGCCTAATTTCTCGATAATATCTCTCAAGCCGTTGTGGCCCCCGTGTCCTCCGTTCAGTTTGAATTTCAGTTTGGCAAAAGGAAAGTCCACTTCGTCGTGAATGACTAGAATATTCTCAGGTTGGATCCCGTTCTTTCTAGAAAGTTCTGCGATCGCTCTTCCGGAGAGATTCATAAACTCCAAAGGCTTTAATAGATGAAAGGAGATACCGTCCTTATCTATTTTTCCTTTCTCCTCTTTGGAAGAAGAGGACAGAGATACTCCCCAATCCTTGGCTAGATCGTCTAACACAAGAAATCCGATATTGTGACGGTTCTTTTCGTATTTTGGTCCGGGATTTCCGAGACCTACTAATAAAATTTTTAGGTTTGCCATGCTTGGAGGATCAGGTTCAACATTTTCTCGGTGGCGAGTACTGCAGCGATGGTTTGGTCGCTATGAACGCCTATGGTCTTAAAATTCTCTTCTTCGTGGTTCTCTACAGCTTTGTTCCAGGTGATCATGGTTTCGACTAACGCGTCCGTTTTTCCTCCAGGAGGAATACGAACTTCATAGTCCACGAGTCTTGGAATGGAGATGCCTGCTTTAGTAGCTATATTTGCGAGAGCGGACATGAATGCATCATAGCCTCCATCCCCTTCTCCTTCTTCTGAGTATTGCTTGCCATTTAATTCCAGGGCAACGAATGCTTTGGGACGAATGCCTAACCCGGAGTTGATCTTGCAGTCTATAATCTTTAATGCAGATTGGGAGCCAGAAGAACCAGATACGTCTGCAATGATAAACGGAAGATCTTCTGGAGTAATCGTCTTGTTCTTGTCTCCAAGTTCGATCACTTTTTCTAAGACTTTCTTTTCGACCTCCGGAGAAAGCACGAGCCCCAATTGTTTTAGGTTTTCTGAGATGCTTGCCTTTCCTGCTAGTTTGCCTAGAGCGTAGCTTCTCTTTCTTCCGAATCTTTCCGGAAGGATCGGGTTTGCGTATAGATTTCCTTTTTTATCTCCGTCCGCGTGCACTCCTGCAGTTTGAGTGAATACGTCTTCTCCTACGACAGGACGATTTGCTGAGATCCTTTTTCCGCTAAACACTTCCACGAGTCTGCTTGCTTCCGTGATCGCTTTTTCGTCCACTCCGGTGTGAATTCCGGCCTTATCATGCAATGCAGTGATCACTGCTTCCAAAGGAGAATTTCCCGCTCTTTCGCCAAGGCCATTTACGCTAACGTGTAAACCTTTAGCTCCCGCTTTTACAGCAAACAAACAATTTGCTACGGAAAGATCGTAATCATTATGCCCATGGAATTCGAAATGAAGCTCTGGATATTTCTGGGTAAGAAGTGAGATCCCTGCATACGTTTCTTCTGGAGCCAAAACTCCTAATGTATCCGGAAGAAAGATTTTTCCTAAAGGTTCATTGGAAAGATGAGAAACGAAGTCCAAAACGTATTCTTTGCTATTTAAATATCCGTTGGACCAATCTTCTAAATATATATTAACTTCGAGGCCATTCTTCTTAGCATAAGAAATGGTTTCGGAAACTTCTTCGAAATGCTCCCTGGGACTTTTCTTGAGTTGTCCTTCTAAATGTTTGAGAGATCCTTTTGTGAGTAAGTTGAGGGTCTTTGCACCGGAAGCTAAAATCCAATCCACACTTTTATGAGAGTCCACAAAGCCTAGGATCTCGATCCGATCTCCTACGGATTCCGAATTGGCCCATTCCATGATGCGGCGAACGCTTTCTAGTTCTCCCTGAGAAACTCTTGCGGAAGCGATCTCTACACGATCCACTTTCAGGTTTTGCAGAAGGAATTTTGCAATATTCAATTTTTCGGATGCGGAGAAGCTTACGCCTCTAGTCTGCTCTCCATCTCGAAGAGTCACATCCAGAATTTGCACCTTGGATCTTTGTTCCTTCATTTTAAGTACTTCTTTAAATCTTCCGCCGAAGGGCCCATGATCTCGATCAGAGTAGATCCCGGATTTCCTATATTTAACCCTGCGTCTTCGAGGACTTTTAGGTAAGAATGATTTCGGATATAATCCTCGGTCATTTTACGCAAGACTCCTTCTCCAATCCCGTGGATCACCTCGACTAGGGTTTCCCCTTTCAAGAAAGCTTCTTGAATCTCTTTGTCCAGGATCCGATACGCTTCTTCGAATCTCATCTTGCGGATATAAATTGTTCTCGGACCTTTCTGGTTTCTTCCGGAACCTTTATCTCTCGGCATCCTAAGACCATCCTAGTCGGGCCATTCTCCGCGAAAACAAAGAAATTGGATTTTTGCTTTCCCTTTACGGACCCCATGATAGAGTTTCCTTTCTTAAAATCTGGAAAAAGGTCCGGAAGGTTGGCAGAAGAACAAGATCGCAAAATTTCCCGGAATACGGAAAAGAGAAGAGCCGCAATCTGCGGAGGTACTCTAGGTAGAGAAAATCGTTACTATATCCGCGGACAAGTCGTGGATATAGGTATCACCGAAGATATGACAGACCCGAAGGATTGGGATCTGTTTACCGGCTTATTCAAGGGGCAGGAAAAAGAGATCACTCCTTTTCTGGACTATGGTCTCGAGTCCGTGCGTAAACCAATCCTTCTCGCAGAAATTGTGGACGGATCCGGAAATGTTTTGCATAGATCTCCGGAGATCAGAGGAGACGAAAGCGGCTTCTTCTTTCATGAGTTTACTTTCCCGCTCAAGCCTGGAAATTATCAGTTCTATATCCATTTCTTAAAGCCGGATTCTTACAGACAGTTCGGAAAGGACCTAGCTTACTTAAACACTCCCGGAAAACACGAGTTAGTTTCTCAAAGTTTGATCGGAAAGGGAGCATTACGTATTCTGTCCGAAGATTACTCTGGGTTAGTCACCACTTCGGATATAGACCAAACCTATCTTGCAACGGATATCCATTCGAATAAAGGAAAGATTTCCACTCTATTCGAGACTTCAGAACAGAAACTTCCCTTGCCTGGGATGCCGACTCTATTCAGAGAACTGAGAGAGAATACGAGTGATTCTCCTCTTTGCTTCATTTCGGCGAGCCCTCATTTTTTCAGAAGAACCCTTCTCTCCACATTTCGCGTGCAGCAAGTACGAACAGAATCCCTTCACTTAAAATATTTAGAAGGTACCATCAAAGGAATGGTGGATAAGTTTTGGGATACCTTATCTCATCCTACTCGATTTTTGACGGAAGGACTTTGGGGAGCGCTCGAAAGAGTGCGTAAGTTTGCGGGATCTTCTTTTCAGAGCTTATTCGATCAATTGGCTTATAAGCTTACCATTCTCTTAAGAGATAGGATCTATCTTCCTACGAATTCGAAAGAGATTTTAATGGGAGATAATACCGAAAGCGATTATCTGATCTTCATATTATACCAAGTCATTCTAACAGGAGCTCTCCAGGGAAAGGAGCTAGAAGATTATCTCTATAAATTGAATTTTCTAGGAAGGGATGCAATCACTCGGGACAATGCAAAACTCATCCGAGAACTTGCCGAAGAAAACAGAAGAATTCACGGAGATATCAATCCGGTCGAATTAGTACTCGTGAATAAGACTGAACTTGGGCCTCCTTCCGAGGAAATGCAATGGAATGTAAGAGGAGCTCTTCCTACCGGAATAGATCCTTGGAAAAATCCGGATATAAAAGCATACCTTCCAACCGACGGTGCTTTAGGATTCGCTCTGATTCTAGTCGAAAAGGAGATCTTGGACCTTTCTTCCGTTTTGAAAATTGCAGGCGAAATGGCTGGCCAATGGTTTGAAGGAAAGGTAATCGACTCGAGTTTCTTATTGGAACTTGCAAAAAAGCTGGAACTTCCGCAAGACGTTCGGCCTATTCATAAGAAATTCGTAAAGACATTGAAAGAAGTGCTCGAAGTTTAGGCTTTTTTCTTTTCTATTACCTTTTTATAAAGTATAAATCCAAGGACGGCGAGTATAAGAGTCGCAGTCGCTATCCTATTGTAGAGAGAAAGAAATTCCAATACCTTCTCCCAATGGCTTCCCAAATAGAAACCTCCGTAGATCAGTATTCCGCACCATAAGAATACTGCTAAGGAAAAATAAGAGAAGAAGACTGCGGGGCTCATGTCCGTCATTCCCGCCACAATCGAAACAAAGAATCGTATTCCCGCTGAAAAACGGGAAAAGATCACTACGAGAGTACTGTTTCTGGAAAACCAATCCAATGTCTTTTGGATAGAATCCTCGTTGTATAATTCCGATTTAAAAGGAAATTCTTTTGTCTTCAGCCAATCCAAGAGTTTGTGGCCGAAGGAATACATGATCCAAGCGCCTGCAAGATTTCCGAATAGAGTGCTCGTGGCCAATTCCCAGAAACCGATCCCTCCTCTTGCAAGTAAGAATCCTCCGAATGCGGTGACAGTATCTCCCGGCCAAGGAGGAAAAACGTTTTCGGTTAAATTGGAAAAGGCAAAGAAGAACCAAACGAGAGCGCTGGGCAGACCGGCGACCCAATCCAAAAGGATCTGGATGTATGAATCGAATCCGGTAAATTGCATCTAAAAAGGATTGTCAAGGTGGGAGCATTGGATTCAACTAAATTTCGTGGAATCCTCCAGTTTCTCGCCTAAGCGAATTCTTACTCTTCTTCTCATACTCATCGTAAATGTTTCTCTTTTTTCTCAGGAGCAGGTTCTTCCGGAAATGCCCGCGTTAGATCCTGTAAAACCGCAAAAACAAGATAGACCAAAACCAAGAATTTTTCGTTACAATCGACTCACTATCCAAGAGGATCCGTACAAGGCTCCTTCTTCCATTCCCAGGGATTTTGTTCCTCCTCAAAACAGTACTTTATTGTTTTCTACTGAACTGAAATCGGATCGCTTACTGGAAAATAAGGAATCCATCGTTGTTTTTAAGAGCAGCTTCTCCAAACAGGTGCTGGAAACCTATTATGAGATCCTGATCTTCAATTTGAATCATAAGATGTTACAAAACCAAAAAACGGATGCAAAGAGTTTGTATTTGGTCGAAGTATTCGGACGAAAGACTGTCGCGATCTCCATCGTTCCGAGCGAGAAAGGTTCATTAGTGAAATTATTTCATAGAACCTCGGGAGGATTCTGATGCCCGATAAGGACGGAATGGACGCAACAAACAGAAAGATATTCAATATCGTTCTGGGGATTTTTTGCCTGGGAGCGGCGACACTGCTCTTCGTGGTATTAAGGCCTTATTTCTATTCCGCATTGGTTGCCTTGATCCTTTATCTCGCAACCCGAAAGCAGTACAAGCAACTCAGAAGACTTGTAGGTCCTCGTTTCGAGTCTTTCGCTCCTTGGATCATGATCGGTTCTGTCTGTATGATCGTGCTTCTTCCTTCTTATTTTATGATCCGAACTTTGATAGAAGAATCTCTTTCTATCCTATTCAAGATTCGTATCTCTCTTTCGGAAGATAAGATCATAGATACGATGATGAATCTGAATATCCTTACGGATCTTGTTACGGACAATCCTTTCTTTTGGGTGAAACTCCCCGAAATCTATGGAGAGTTTGCGAGAAATTATATAGATATTCTGAACCTAGACAGCTTGTACGCGGTATTGAGCAATGCATCTTCCTTTATTCTGGGTTCCATCGATCTTCCTGCCGGGATTATCATGAATCTATTCTTTTCCGTTCTACTCTTGTTCTTCTTCTATCAAGACGGAAGAAAGATAGAAAGGTTTATCTTGGACAACCTTCCCTTCTCCGCAGAAGTAGAGGAACAGGTTGGAAGAAAGATTGCTGCCGCCGTGCAGACAGTATTTAAAGGAAATCTAATCGTTTCCATCATGCAAGGAGCGGGAATTTATATCCTTTTACTCTTTGCTAAGATCTCTAACCCGTTTTTATACGCGAGTCTTGCTGCCTTCTTCTCTCTTATTCCTGTGATTGGAACTTCGGTAGTTTGGCTTCCGATCGGACTGTATTTGATGTTCATAGAGAATAATATCATAGGCGCAAGCTTCTTCATGATCATGGGCCTGACTCTCTATATCGTTTTAGAAAACGTAGTCAAACCGAAGATGTTGGATAAGAAATTGAGGATCCATCCTCTTTTGATCTTTCTCTCTCTTATCGGAGGGATCCAAGAATTCGGGATCATGGGACTGGTGCTTGGGCCGGTAGCGGTTACCATGGTAGTGATCCTTTGGGATTTCTGGAAATTGTACAGAAAAGATTTTTTTGCCAGCTAAGATCTGATGGAAGAAAGCAAACCTCTTTCCGTTTCGGAAGTCAATTCCATCATCAAGCAGTTACTGACCGGGCCGGAGATTCTCAGGAATATCTGCGTGCAGGGCGAGATCTCGAATTATTCGAAATCTCACCAAGGTCATATTTACTTCAATCTAAAGGATCCTAAATCCTTAATTGCCTGTACCTTCTTCTCTTATAGCAATGGAAGATATAAAGGAAAGTCTCTTGAAAACGGAATGGAGATTAAGGCGTACGGAACTGTTTCCGTTTACGAGCCTAGGGGACAATACAATTTAAATATTTCTAAAGTAGAAGAGCTGGGCCAGGGAGATCTACTGCTACAAGTAGAAGCTCTCAAGCAAAAGCTCGCGGCTCAGGGAGTATTCGACCCTGATAGAAAGCGTAGTCTCCCTGCTTTTCCTTGGAGGATAGGTGTTGCCACTTCTCCCACAGGAGCGGCGATCGAGGATATTATCCGGATCGCAAAACAAAGGTTTCCTAAGATAGATATTTTGATCTCTCCTTGCTTAGTCCAGGGAGATGGAGCTCCTGACTCTATCGTGAGCGCGATCCGAGAATTGAACGATGCTCGTTGGGATGTGGATCTCATCATTGCAGGCCGAGGCGGAGGTAGCTACGAGGATCTCATGGCATTCAATGAGGAGAAGGTTGTACTTGCATTTGCCGAGTCCAGAGTGCCTATCATTTCTGCTGTGGGCCACCAGATTGATTCAGTGCTCTCCGATCTGGCAGCCGATCATTTTGCTCCTACACCTACTGCAGCGGCTGAAATGGCAGTACCCGAAATGGAAGCGGTCGAAGCGGAACTTTCCGAAATAGAAATCCGTTTAAAGACGGCTCTGAAGAACCAAGCGGTGAATTTAAAGGAAAAGCTACGAATTCTTACGAATAAGAAAGCATTCATAGAACCTAGATCCATGCTAAACGATAGGATCCTACAGTTGGATGAGATCAGCTCCCGCATCCATCTTCTGGGAAAAAATTATATCATGACCTCGCAGAACCGATTTACGCCGATCGCAAATGCTCTATCGACTTCCTTTAAGACTCAATTGGAAAGAAAGAGAAAGGAATTCCAACTTCTCTCAGGAAAGGTGGATGGGTTCTCTCCTTTAGGGACCTTAAAGAGAGGATATTCCGTAGTTAGAAAGAAGGGAAAAAAAGTCGTTACTTCTCCGAGCCAATTGGAGAAAGAGGAAGAACTCGAGGTCATTTTGGCGGAAGGAAGGATCCGAGTCTCATACCAGGGTGAAATCAAATGACAAAGAAGACGGAAATTAGTTTCGAACAGGCCTTAACCGAATTGGAGCAGATCGCTGAGAATTTGGAAAGAGGACAATTGACCCTAGAAGAAAGTATTAAATCCTACGAAAGAGGAATGGAATTAAAAACAATCTGCCAATCCATCTTGGCCGAAGCCGAAGGAAAGATAGAATATCTGTCTAAATCCGGCGCTGGAGAGACCCAAAAGAAAACCGCAAGTCCTAAATCGGAAACCTCTTCCAGAGCAGCTACTCCTCCATCAACTGACGAAGAATTATTCTGAAGAAAGTTGGGACTGGCCCCGTTCCCGTTAGAAAGATCATGCCGACTTTGGGGCACTGACCTTTACAAATTTATAATTTAGAAGAACCGGTTTTTCTGCGCTTTAAAGTATAACAGATCGGATCCTTTCTCTAAGATCCTCTTAATTCAAAAATTGTTTTTGAAAATACCAAACAAATAATCCTAACAGAAACACCCAGGAAAAGATCCCGAAATTTTTTCCGTTTAGGAATTTCTTCCATTCACTTTTACTAATATTCCATCTTAATCCGAAAAGAAAGATCCCTAAAAAAGAAACCGGGATACCATACGGATGATATTCCCAAGAACGAGAAAGATCTCCTCTAAAAAAGCAGATCACTGCCCTACTCAATCCGCAACCAGGACAATCCCAGCCGGTGAGATGTTTCCACCAGCAGACCGTAAACCAATACTCGGATTCGGTATCTAAAGGAAAATTCTTTGCGATCAATACACAAGTAACAAGGAGAAAGGTGAGGAAAATGGCATTCTTAGTTAGAATGAAAAGAATGCTGCGAGAAAAGACCGAGTCTGGCATAGACCCGGTCTCTTTCTGAGAGAAAAGATTAAGCAGACTTAGCTGCCGGTCCTGCATATTTCGCATCCGAGAATGCAAGAATAGGATACCCTACCGCAAAGATAAACAGGATCGCATAACCTGCAGTCTTGCCGAAGGATTTCGCCAGATCGATTGCGACTAGGATCGCGACGACCAAGTTAACGCAAGGAATGAAGTAAAGAAGAAGCCACCAGCCTGGTCTTCCTACGACTTCTAACAGAACATATAGGTTATAGAAGGGAATAATCGCTGCCCAACCCGGTTTGCCCGCTTTTTCGAAAATCTTCCAAAAGGAATAAATAAATAGTACTGCGATCGCTAGATAAACGATCAGGACTATAATACCGCCAATCCCTGAACCTGAACTTTCTTCCATCTTTTATGCTCCAAAAATGAGAATCTCGGAAAGTATATTTTTATTTTCCGGAAAGCAAGAAGAAAATCTGGTAAATTTTTAATTTCCGATCCGAACTAAGCTAGTTCACGCTTAAAGTAAAGGACCCCGCATCCGTGACCGGAACGACCAAACAACGGGTATCTCCGCTAGTTGTGCTCACTCCAGAGTAGGATTCCGTTCCCACATTCTCGCTCGTAAACTCTACTCCGCTGAAATTCGTAGGGGTAAGGGACACATTTTCGGAACCGATCCAAAGATCCGCTTCTCCTGTCGTAAAGTTGACATTGAAGGTATTGCTGGATCCATTCCCGGTAAAAAGGAAGAAGTAATAGTAATAGCTTAGGCCGGAAAATGTCGTAGTTCCTCCCACACTGATCGTGTAGGAACTGATGGTAGAATCAGAACATCCTCCTGAGGGAACAGGAGTAAATGTGGACCCGTAGGCGGAATACAATAAAGAAGCGGCAGAACTGTCGCTCGTGCTACTCGAATCTCCTGTAGTATGGCATGCCATGGAGAGAAAGAGTGCGATTAGGGGAAATACGGTCTTAGTTTCTAATAAATATTTCATTCAGATATGGCTCAGCGTTCTCTATAAGAAACCCGGTCACCAGGGTTTCGTTCCTAAAATACTTTCTATCTCCGAATTATCATTAGATGACAAAATCAAAAATTTTATCCAAAAGAACTAAACAAATGTGGGTAATAAGGGTCTAATAGAAAAACCCGAGCGGATCTCTATTTATAAGGCTGGAAAAAGCGAAGGAAATTGGCTCCCCCTGCAGGGCTCGAACCTGCGACCCAGTGATTAACAGTCACTTGCTCTACCGACTGAGCTAAAGGGGAGTTTCACGGTAGCAGAATCCAGTTTTTAGAAATGAGGCGAGCTGGCAATGAAAAATCTTCGAGACATAGGTATTTTTCTAACTGCCCTGCTCTAAGAAATTTCCCTGAAAACAGAACTGCTTTGGAAAAAGTGCTATGGGAAAATTTGAAAGCTATAGTAGCGTGACATAATCCAAAAAACGCACTATATTTTGCCGGAGTTTCATTGAGGAGCATGCTATGAAGCTAAATAAACATTTCACTTCACCCAATACGGGATTTTTTAAGGAATTGAATTGGGTAAAACGGAATTCTAAGATTTCGAACCCCGATGGTTCTGTCGTTTTCGAAGCTAAGGATATACTTGTTCCCGATCAGTGGTCCCAAGTTGCTGTCGATATTCTCGCTCAGAAATACTTCCGACGCAAAGGAGTGCCAAAATACTTAAAAAAAGTAGATGAAAAAGGCATTCCGGAATGGTTACAACGTTCCGAGCCCGACCAAGAGAAACTCACCTCTTTGAAACAAGAGGATCGCTTTGGCGGAGAGACTTCTGCTCTAGAAGTGTTCCATCGTTTAGCGGGATGCTGGACGTACTGGGGATACAAATACGGCTACTTCTCCGATGAGGAAAGCGCTAAGATCTTCTACGACGAAGTCGTACACATGCTCGCTTCTCAAATGGCTGCTCCTAATTCCCCGCAATGGTTCAATACAGGATTGCATTGGGCGTACGGGATCGACGGCAAATCCCAAGGCCATTTCTATGTAGATCCTACTAGTGGCAAACTAGTGAAGTCCGCTTCTGCATACGAACATCCACAACCTCATGCTTGTTTTATCCAAAGTGTGGACGACGATCTAGTGAACGAAGGCGGTATCATGGACCTTTGGGTTCGTGAGGCTCGTCTCTTTAAATATGGTTCCGGAACTGGAACGAACTTCTCTAATCTAAGAGCAGAAAACGAATCTCTTTCTGGCGGCGGAAAAAGCTCCGGTCTCATGAGTTTCTTAAAGATCGGTGACCGTGCTGCTGGCGCGATCAAATCCGGAGGAACCACTCGCCGTGCGGCCAAGATGGTTTGTTTGGATGTGGATCACCCGGATATCGATCGTTTCGTAGATTGGAAGGTAGAAGAAGAGAAGAAGGTAGCTTCTCTCGTGACCGGTTCCATTCTGAACAATCGCCATCTGAATGCGATCATGAAGGCTTGCTATGAGATGGAAGGTCCTGATCGCTTCGAGCCTACTAAAAACTCTGCTCTGAAAAAACAGATCCAAGAAGCTAAGAAGGTACTCATTCCTGATAATTATATCAAGAGAGTGATCGATCTTGCGAAACAAGGATACAAAGAGATCCTATTCGAAGAGTTAACCACCGACTGGCAATCCGAGGCATATAATACCGTTTCCGGTCAGAACAGCAATAACTCAGTTCGTCTTCCGAATGAGTTTATGAATGCTGTAGAACAAGACTTACCTTGGCATTTATTCAATAGAACGGAAAAAGAAAAGGCTCATAAAGAGAAAAGATCTCCTAAGCCTTCTAAAACGATCCGCGCTAGAGAACTTTGGGACAGGATTTCATTTGCTGCTTGGGCTTCTGCAGATCCAGGAACTCAGTATCATACTACTATCAACGAATGGCATACATGCCCTGAAGATGGAGCGATCAACGCGTCCAATCCTTGTTCAGAATACATGTTCTTGGACAATACTGCATGTAATCTTGCCTCTGCGAATCTACAGAAATTCATCGATCCGGAAACACTTGTTTTCGACGTAGAAGGTTTCCGTTATCTTTGCAGACTTTGGACTGTGATCCTTGAGATCTCTGTGACCATGGCTCAATTCCCTTCCAGAGAAATTGCGGAGCTTTCTTATAAATTCCGTACTCTTGGATTAGGATATGCAAACCTTGGTTCTGCTCTCATGATTATGGGAATTCCTTATGATTCTAAGGAAGCAATGTCCATTACCGGTGCTATCACCGCTATCATGCACATGACCGCGTATGCTACTTCTGCGGAAATGGCTAAGGAACTCGGACCTTTCTCTGGTTACGAAAAGAATAAGAAGCACATGCTTCAAGTGATCCGTAACCATAAAAGAGCTTCTTATAATGTTCCTTCTGAGGATTACGAAGGACTGACTATTAAGCCTGTTGGAATCGATCCTGCATTCTGCCCTTCTTATCTTTTGAAAGCGGCTCAAGAGGATTCAGACAAGGCTCTAAGTCTGGGAGAAGAATTCGGATACAGAAACGCTCAAGTAACTGTGATCGCTCCTACTGGAACCATAGGTCTGGTTATGGACTGTGATACTACAGGGATCGAGCCTGACTTCGCTCTTGTGAAATTCAAGAAACTTGCTGGTGGTGGATACTTCAAGATCATCAACCAATCCGTTCCATTAGCTCTTCGTAAATTAGGATATTCTTCTTCTGAAATCGAGTCTATTGTGAACTATTGTAAGGGACATGCCACTCTGAACGGGGCTCCGGTTGTCAATACCCAAAGCCTCAAAGAGAAAGGATTCACAAACGAGATCCTCGAAAAGGTAGAATCTTCCCTTCCATACGCATTCGATATCAATTTCGCATTCAACAAATTCAATTTGGGAGAAGACTTCCTCCAAAAGAATTTGGGAATCGCGAAAGAGACTTATGATACCTTCGCTTTCAATTTACTCGAGCATTTGGGCTTCTCCAAAGACGAGATCAATAAGGCGAATGATTATGTTTGCGGAACGATGACTATCGAGAACGCTCCTTATTTGAAAGAGAAAGATTATCCGGTATTCGATTGCGCGAACAAGTGCGGAAAATACGGAAAACGTTATCTTTCCTACGAGTCTCATATCCGTACTATGGCTGCGGCTCAACCTTTCATCAGTGGTGCGATCTCTAAGACGATCAACCTTCCGGAAGATGCAACCATCGAAGATATCAAAAACGCTTACTATATCTCTTGGAAGATGATGGTGAAAGCGAATGCTCTTTATCGTGACGGATCCAAACTTTCTCAACCTTTGAACTCTGTAATGGAGCTTCTAAACGGGATCGAATTGGAAGAGCAAGAGGAGATTGCAGAAGCTGCGGTTTCTAAAGATCCTTCTCAATTTGCGGAGAAGATTGTATACAAATACATCTCTCATAGACGCAAGCTCCCGAACCGACGCGCAGGTTATACTCAGAAAGCGGTTGTAGGTGGACACAAAGTTTACTTGAGAACCGGAGAATACGAAGACGGACAGCTCGGAGAGATCTTTGTGGATATGCATAAGGAAGGAGCAGCGTTTAGAAGTTTGATGAACGCATTTGCGATCTCCGTATCTCTCGGATTGCAACACGGAGTTCCTTTAGAAGAGTTCGTGGACGCATTCACTTTCTTCAAGTTTGAGCCAAATGGTATCGTGACCGGAAACAAACATATCAAAATGAGTACTTCCGTGATCGATTTCATTTTCCGAGAACTGGCAATCACCTATCTTGGAAGATACGATTTGGGTCAGGTAGCTCCTGAAGATTTGAGAGGGGACGAGATCGGCTCTAGAAAATCTTCTGAATCTATCCAACCGAAACCTGCTTCTTCTGTTCAGGAGGTAGCTTCCCCTGCGGAAACTATTCCTCAATCCGAACCGGAAACGATTTCCTATTCTCAGATGATGAGGACGGAAAAACCGAGTTCAGGAATCGCTTTGATGGAAGAGATCAAGCTTGCAAGGATCAAGGGTTATACTGGAGATTCCTGCACTGAGTGCGGGTCTTTCGAAATGGTAAGAAACGGTTCTTGCTTGAAATGTATGTCCTGCGGAGCGACCACTGGTTGCTCCTGATGAGAGTAAGCTTGATGATTTGAACGTTGGATAGAGAGGATAAGACTCTGAGAAAAACGCATTAGGATTCTTGGATTCTCTTTTCTTCCAAACTTTAAAAACTTCGTTTATATGAAAAAGCCCGGGTGATTTAAACCTGGGCTTTTTTATTTGTACGGAACTTTTAGGAAGAGCTGAATCTTTCTGAATGAATTTGTTCTTAAAATATATTCCCTGAAAAATTCAAAAGCTAAATCGATTATCGATTAAGGGACTAGGCCGCCATTCGGAAGAGAAGGTGGACCGTTCAGGCCTGGGATCTTGACTTCAGGTCTTTGGACGAGACCGGTAATAGGAAGACATTTCCCTCCCCCACTCTTTTCTAAGAGAGCAAGCATTCCTGCGATATCCTCTCTTTCTGAAGCAAAGTCTCTTTCTAATTCGAAACAAATGCGAAGATTCAATTGAGAGTTTGCAAAATTGTCTGCGAGCCTTAGATTTCCGTGCAGATCCAATCGTCCTATCGAAGTATCTATTAGAAATTCTTCAAAATCCAGATTTCCTTGGTCCAATTTGGAATTGATCATTATCTTATTGATCCTGAAATTTTCCACCTTTCCCAAGACCGGAAGTTCCGGCATTCCAGGTAGAAATCCTCTGCTTCCATCCGGCATTTTTAAGGAAAAGGAGCCGCTGTATCTACTCGCAGGAACTATAAGTGAATCTAATTTTAGATGTCCTTCTAATGCGTCGATTGTACCGACTTGGTCTCCGTCATATTCCACTTTGATTCCGCTGATATCAAAATCTCCATTGATCTTCTTGCGCATCAAGGAAATCAAACCTGCTTGGATCTCGGCCTTATTCGCTCTCATTTTAAAACTTTGGCCCATGATCTCCAGAGATTTAACGGAAACTTCTCCCAGTAAAACGGAGACCGACAATTCCCTGAAGAAGACCATGCTTGGTTGGTTGGAGGAAGAATTCAGTACCTGACGAACTATATTCTCATACGGAAATAATAAGATCAGAAATAACAGAAAGGAGAAGATGCCCGATCCTATCAGAATCAGTTTTTGTTTTAGGGAAAATCTAGGAGCGTCCTCTTCTGCATCTTCAGGAGGGAGATCTTCTAATTCCATGGTTAGGAATTCTTCTTCCTCGTTAGAGATGATTTCTTCCTCTTCTATATTTTTTTCGCGAGGCATATTTATTTTCCAACCACACTATAGGCTGCTATTTTCATGCTTATATCGTATGTATTTCTATCTTGGTAAGGTTTGTTCGTCTGAAAATATTCTACTCTTGCGTTCACCTTGTTGCCCTTATCTATATCATATACAACTGCAAGCATGGTCTCTAATGGAACGCCTCTGAAGTTTACATCGAATACGATGACCTGGTATTTTCCCTTGTCGATCTGTTTTGCCGGCACGGGTCGCATGGTCGAGATCCTGTCCTTTATACCATGCTCCATAAAGATCCTTTCCAACTTGGCGGAAAATTCACTTTGGTCTCTTTCTCCGCTGTTCACATTCTCCAAGGAATGGAAATACAGATACTCGGATATAATCTTATCCAGCTTCACGATCATTCCGGGAGTATCATTGACCCTTTCTCCCAGCTCGGATCGCATCTTATAAACTTTTCGAATGGCTAAGAAGATTAGCGCAAACGAGAGTACTCCTGCTGCGACCAGTATGAGTAAACGTTCTCTAGGTTCTAGTTTCTGCCACATAAAGAGTTCGTCCCTTATTCGGATTCCCCGGTTTTGGACGCCACCTCCATCTTAATGGTGAAAGATACCTTGTACGTTTTTAAGCCGTAATTCGATCTGTTATTTTCCAAGCTGATCTTTTTGAACATCTGGGATTTTTCCAAGGATCTTTGGATCACTCCTATTTCGGAGATCTCGTTCACAGAACCTTGGATGGAAACCGTTCCGTTATCATAAGTGATATTTTGGAATAGGAATGCTTGCATTCCCGGATCTGGAAAGTTTAAGGAAATCTCATGAAGCACGTCCAATACCGTAGGCTTGGAAAGATACTTACGATAGAGTTCTGTCTTACGCTTTGCACCGTCCCTTAAACCTTTCGCGTAATCCAAAGGATCAGTATCCATTGGAACACTTGAGCCTGTGCCGGAGCGAACCTTATCCGCTAAGACCTTGTTTGCAGCCGTGAGTTTTTTTCGGTCTGAAAAAATCCCTAGGAAGAACACTCCAATCAGAAGAAATATGGAGACTCCGGAAAGGATCATGTGCGGTTTAAACGCGGAAAGATCGAATAAATTCTTGTTTAGCTTCTTTACATAAGGAGTTTCTAAGAAATCTATTTTAGCTTTTTTTGATAGAACAAGCTGGTGAGCCATTCCAAAGGCGGTGGCAAATCGATCCGGATCCGGAGATAAGAAATCGTATCTTCTTGCCTGGACTCCAAGATCTTCTCCTAAGAAAGATTCTAGATCTCGTATCTTACTTCCTTCACCGGAAAGATAGATAACTTCAGGTCTTTCTGTTTCTTCGAGAGATAGAAAGCTTCTTCTGATTTCTTCGCTTAAAGCTAAGAAGAATTCTTGGGCTATGCCAAATGCTTTTTTGATATCCGCTACTTTCAGTTTATATTCTTTCGCGAATAAGTTGAGACCGTCTTCTGGGGAATGAAATGGTTCGAATTGTATACTGGTCTTAAGAGCTTCTGCCTTATCTTTGGAAATCTTTAACGCCTTAGAAATTTCTTCCGTAAGTGCTTCTCCTCCAAGAGAAAGAAAACGCGTATGGGCTATCTTACCATCCTTACTTACGTTCAGAATGGTTCTTCTTCCCCCAATATCCAATTGAGCCACATTAGAAAAAGGGATCTCTTTTCCTAAATGTTTCGGGATAAGAGATCCGAGGCAAACGGAGTCTACGAAGATCCCACGAAATACCATTGTAGATTCCAAAAAAGGAGAAGCCAATGTATCGAACTCGGAATGATGAGCAGTATACGTAATCACATCCGATTTATCCTGGTCGATTCTCCATACGGAACCCAATACCTCTACGGTTTCCATTGGAAAAGGAACCCTACTTTCTACTTCAAATGGAATGACTTCTTTTACTGCCTTTTCGGTAGTTAAGGGAATAGAAATCTCTCTTACAAAGAGTTTATCTAAGGAAAGAGAAAGAACGAGTGCATTCTCTCCCGGAAAATAGGTATTCAAGAATCGGAGTATATTGGTTTCATACTCCCTTTCTTCCATCCGAGAGATCGGCATACTTTCGGATCTCAGTAGTGTAAGATTGCCTGCGACTCTCTGGAATAAGGCCCCTTTAACCGAGGTAGTTCCATAATCCACCGCTAGGAATTTTTCATATAAGAACATTAATCTTCTCTATAATATAGCATGATGTTATTTGTTAAATCAAAAATCCCGGTGATCCGTCTTACGACTTTCTTTCCGGCAAGAACGTCCGCGTTCTTATTTTGATTTGAGTTAAGTCCCACTTCTCCGACGGCTGTGATTCTGTATATTTCCCCTTTGGATTTGATCCTTCCTCCCGAGACATCGGTTCCCTCTCCCGCAAGTTCTTTATACAGGGAAAGGCCTCCCACAGAAGGCACCTGGAACTCAGGTACTGTCTCAAGGTCCTTGGTTTCCTTCAGATAGCCACCCTTCTTGATCTTCAATTTCATGATCTGCAGGGCCGCCTGTCTGGTCATAAAATCGGATAGAGACATTAAAACGAAGTAAGGCGCGGCGTTCAAGTTGATTCTATCGTCGTAGTTCCTCTGGAATGGGACGAAGGCGGTAAAATTATTGGCTACCACGAAATCGGCGTCTGTGACCAGACTCTTCTCCTCATCCGTCATGAAATCTTTGGAATTTTTCTCATCATAGTCGGGCGGTTTTTGAGAACCGTAGACGATCTTAGGATCGAATCCTTTTACAGAAGTCAGTTCGGAAAGAGAATACAAATATCCGTTCTTGATCTTACGAGGAGGGATCAATTTTTCGTAATACGGTGATTCTGAATTTCCCTGGCTGTCATCATCCAGCCAATCGATGAGTGGGTTCAAGATATCTCTTTTCAATCCCAATCTTTCCAAAAGCCTTTGAGCCATTTCCTGGTTTCTCAAATTGATATCTTTGGTATCGGTATTGTAGACTGAGTTCAGATTTATTTTTCCGTCCTCGCCTTGGAGCTTATAATAGATAAACCCTCCGCCTAAAGGAACTGGTGGAGGATTTAAACCGATCCCAGATTGGTAGAGCTGTTCTTCCGGAATTTTTCGTAGAGCTCCAAGCCCTCCTTGGAATCCCGCTTTAGCAAGAAGAAGAGCTCGAAATCCGGACATTTCTCCTTGAGAAATTTTGTATTCGGAAACGGATCTGTCTGCGAAGTCCAAGGTGGTAGTGATCGCAGCTACTCCCACACCGAATACAAGAAGCATGACCACTGCTCCCCTTCTTCTGGAAAGTCTTGTGCCTCTCATTCCTAAGCCCTTGGATGAATTCATTTGATAAGCATCCCCGGAAACGCCAAGGTCTCGAATCTTCTTTCCTTGGATCCTAAATTTGCGATGAGTTCTATTCTGATCAAGCGAGGAATGTTCTTACTTTCTCTGGAGTCCCATTCATCTTCCCATTTGGTCCCTGTGCGGGAGAATTTGAAGGACATGCTTTTTACATTGTCGAGTAGTTCGTATTCTAATCCGCCAGCAAACGGATATTTATCTACGATTGCATCTTCTCTTCTTACAAGAGTATAGAAATCAGACTCGGAGCCTTCTTTTTTTCTTAGGAAATACTCCACTTCTCTTACTTCGGGCAATGCGGTTTCTTCTGAGTTGGGATGCACAGCGGCAAACACTATGAATTGATCGTTAGAACTTTCTCCCGGATGTTTTTTACCATCTTCGGATTTGCGGTCCTTTCTGCTCACGAATACCAGTCTCTTCTCCGATTGAAAATAGAATGCCATGGACAATGTGCTTCGGACATTCTCAATTGCAGAGATCGCCTTTTCTCTTTCTACACCTTCGTTACTGGAATTATCTCTTGTGATCTTTAAAATAGAAGTGTAGGTCCCGAATACCATCACGAGTAGAGATCCGAGTAGTGCTGCGACAATCACGAGTTCGATCAGAGTAAACCCGGATCTGTATCGATTTCGTATAACGCGAATTCTAATGCGAGAAGAAGAAAACATCAATTCATCCTCGCCTTAAATGTTTCGACGGTATATTGTTCCTTGACCAGATTTCCTTGCTGGTCTCTTCCTCCGGTAGGATATTCAATCGTCACATAGATATGGAATACGTTAATCAAACCTCCTGTTGCGGAGCCTTGATTATTTCCAGTTCTCTTTGCAATCAGGTCGTTCTGAGCGGAGTTCCCACCTAAAAGATCCTCCGGTTTTTTTCCGCCTTTTCCAGAAAGCTTGAGAAGATCTAGATTTTCATCTTTGATAATTGTTGTGAATTTCCAGTCCTTATAACCTGGGATCTCTCCGGAAGTAGTATCTTCTTGTAAAATGGTTGCCGAATCGATCTGAGCCATTTTTATTTTCGCTAGGTGAGTTGCTTCCATTTGCAATGCTGCGAATTTCTTGAGTCTCACACCTTCGGCAACAGTCATGAGCACGTAGGCAAGCCAAGCGGAAGCGATTCCGATCGCTAGTACCATTTCCAAAATGGTAAAACCGGATCGTCTTCTTCGAAAAAACTTCTTCTTAGAGTTGGCTCGAGCCGTACGTTTCATTTTGTTTGTACCATTCTAGATTCTCTTTCGGGATCAGAACTTCACCATCTTTTACTTCCGACTTTCCACCGTATCTTCGTACGATCAAGGTTCTCTTGATTTCTGGATCGGGACCCAAATGGATATAAAAATCTTCGGACACTGCAAGAGGAGAAAAAGGAATACGGACTTTTCCGTTCACGTATCTATATCCCCTTCCATCCATAACATCTACGATAGAAGAGGAGCTAGGTAATTCCCTATCCTTAAAGACGGGTAGCTCTTTCAAACCGGTATCATCCCTGTCCATATCTATGACCGAGTAGGTTTCCGTATCTATGTTCAATTGAAGATAGACTGTTCTTTGGTATAGCTTAGCTCTACGAAAACAGAAGGTAACCACATCATGAAGCACCATGGCTTCTTCTTGGGCTCCCGGAGTGAATAGGCTTGTTAAGGAAGGAAGCACGAGGGCGAACATGACTCCGATCAAGGATACTACGATTGCAAGCTCGATTAGAGTGAAACCGGAACGTCTCCTGTTGGTCCCCGTGCGCATAGTCGGATTATTTTTTGGAGAACTGAGGTGGATATTCCTCTTCTTTCATAATGTCGAAGTCGGCATTATCTCCTTCTCCACCTTCTACCTTATCTCTTCCGTAAGTGAGGATCTGGATATCTCCTGAATTATCGAACCTAAGTTTATAAGGATTTTTCCAAGGGTCCTTCAATACGTCTTTGCTATTGACCATAGGTCTCCAGTCTTCAGGAACATCTCCTGTAGTAGGCTTCTCTGCAAGAGCGTCTAACCCTTGGTCTTCGCTAGGATAGTTCCCGAATTTCTGCGCGTATCTTTCCAAATGCATTCTAAGCTCTTGCTTGTCCTTGCGGAGTTTCAGAGCTGCTGTATCGTTATTCACGCCGGTGATGTCGATGTTTACGATGATGATTGCCATCAAGGCTCCCAAAATAGCGACCACAATGGCTAACTCGATAAGAGTGAATCCTTTTCTTCTTTTATTTCCCGTTTTCAAAGTCGGTTCTCCTACTGATTCTAATTTTAAATCCCTTGTAAGTTCTGGGTCAAGCTGAACATCGGGACGATGATTGCAGCCATAATAATTCCGATCGCGAATCCCATAAAAACCAGCATAAACGGTTCTATCGCTTGGGTCGCATTTTTGAGGGAAGTATCTACTTCCGTATCGTAGATCTCTGCGAGTTTATTCAACATTTCGGGGACCCTATCAGATACCTCTCCCGCAGACATCATCCCCAATACTAATTGAGGAAGGATCTCTGAATTTGCGAAGGAAGAAGAAAGCTTCTCTCCTTCTCTGATTCGGACGATTGCGTTACGTATTTCCTCTCCGAAGACTGAATGGTTTACGATCTGTTCCACGATCTGTAATGAAATAATAAGAGGAACTCGGTTCGTAAGAAGGATCCCTAGGTTTCTCGCGAAATTCGAGATCAAAACTTTCTTATTCAGAGTTCGTATAATAGGGATCTTTAATACGAATTTTTCCCATTTTTCTTTTCCTTCGGGAGTACTCTTATAAAAAAAGAAACCTATTATTCCTGCGCCAATTGCAGGAAATAGAATGAACCACCAACCGGTAATGAGCTGAGAAGTCCCAAGCACGATCCGAGTGATCATCGGCAAGGTAGCATTGAATTCTACGAATAGATGTTCTATCTGAGGTACAACAGTAGTTAGAAGAAATATAATCACGATCTGCAATAAAATAAAGATGATCGCAGGATAGACCAATGCAGTCGTAACCTTTCCTTTTAATTCAAGGTTCTTTTCTTCCATTTCTGCAAGTCGGATTAGAGCGGTCTCGTAATCCCCTGTTCTTTCTCCCACAGAAACTAAAGAAGGATACTGGCTTGGAAAAACATCTGGGTGTTTTCTCATTGCATCGGACAGAGAGCTACCTTCGGTAATATCCGCTTGCATAGCGACTACCACTTTGCGGAACACTTCGTGGTCCGTCTGTTCGATGATATTAGAGAGGGATTTGTCTAAGGGGATCCCTGCTCCTAAAAGAGTCCCTAATTGTCTCGAAAAGAGTCCTATGATCTTTTTAGGAACTCGATAGAGAAATTTAGCTAAGAACGGAAATAGTTCCCTGTCCTTTCTTTCTGCATCTTCAGAGATCTGTCTTACATACAGGCCCTTGCCCTTCAGCTTTGTCCGAGCAGATTGCAGATTCGGGGCGTCTATAATCCCTTTCTCTTCTTTTCCTTTTTTATTAAAGGCTGTATAAGTAAAAAGAGCCATTGGGTTTAAGTGACCCTTAACACTTCATCCGGAGTAGTTACTCCATCGATTACCTTACGGATACCATATTCTCTCATAGTAGTGAACCCGTTCTCTAAGGCCACTTCGTTGATCTTATTCGTGTCTGATCCGGCGAGGATTGCGTTCTTGATTGGCGTATCTATGATCAGGAATTCGTAAACTCCGGTTCTTCCCTTAAAGCCTGTGCCCATACAATGAGAGCAGCCCGTTCCCTTGTAGAGAACTCCGTTTTTCAATTCCTTCTTGGCGATACCGATGGATTCTAATTCTGCGGGAGTCGGTTTGTAGGAAGTCTTGCATTGAGGACAGATAGTCCTTACAAGACGTTGCGCCATAAACCCAAGCACTGTAGAAGTGATCAAGTAAGGCTCAATCCCCATATCGATCAAACGGGTTGCTGCGGAAGCCGCATCGTTCGTGTGAAGCGTGGAGAAAACCAAGTGACCAGTAAGAGAAGCTTGGATCGCGATCCTTGCGGTCTCTTCGTCCCGAATCTCCCCTACCATGATGACATCCGGGTCTTGACGAAGAATGGCTCGAAGACCTGTAGCGAAAGTCAGTCCGATCTTTTCCTGCATTTGCATTTGGGAAACGCCTTCGATCTGGTATTCCACTGGGTCTTCGCATGTGATAATATTTCTTTCTTCCGTATTCAGCTCGGTAAGTGCAGAATACAGAGTGGTAGATTTTCCGGATCCTGTTGGTCCAGTAACAAGAATAATCCCATGCGGTTCGTAGATCAGAGTCTGTAATGTCTTAACGAGTTCCGGATAGAATCCCATGGTAGATAGGGAATATTTTTGGTCCGTCTTATTTAAGAGACGCATAACGATACGTTCTCCGAATTGACAAGGAATGGTGGAGACCCGAATGTCCACATCCTTTCCGGCCAATCTCAGTTTGATCCTACCATCCTGAGGAAGCCTGTTTTCCGCAATGTTCAGGTTGGACATGATCTTGATACGAGAAGTGATCCCTGCATGATACGATTTGGGAGGAGTTAGAACATTATGCAAGATACCATCTATACGGTAACGGACCACCAGGCTTTTCTCGTAAGGCTCAACGTGAATATCCGATGCCCTTTCGTTTACTGCTTGAGAAAGGATCACGTTCACCATCTTGATGATGGGCGCATCATCCGAAAGATCGATTGTCTCGTTGTCGAAACCTTCTGCAAGCTCGGAGAAACTTCCCTCCATCTCATTCAATAGATCTTTCGCAGCTGCGGAAGTAGTATCGAATTGGGAATGGATAATCCTCATGATCTCCGGTTCAGGAGCGAGGATGAAATCTACTTTAAATTCTCTTAAATTAGAACGAACATCATCCATCGGATGCAGATCGGTGGGATCGGAAACTGCTACCTTGATCGTTTTCTTATTCAGTTCGAAAGGGACTAATCTACTTTTTTGGATGAGCTTAAGAGGAATACGATCGTATACCTCTTCCATTCCCTTGAACTCCAGTTTTTCGCGGAACTCCATTCTGTAGAGTCGGGCCATAGCCTTAAGAACATCTATCTCTCCGGCTATTCCTTTTTTCTGGAGAATATGACCTAGGGGTAGATGGTTCTTCTTCTGCAGTTTGAGGGAATCTTCCAGATCCTTTGCAGAAATGACTCCGTCCTCGACGAGAATGTCCCCTAGCGTTTTCACTATTTACTCTCCGCGTTCCTTAATGGTTGATTCCTTATTTAAAACTCTTTCTCTCTCGAGCTCGTATCTTTCTTGCTGGAGTTTCTTCTTAACAGTCATTTTATCAGCATGCTCTCGATTATCCAAGATATGCGGGGTAATAAAAACCATTAAATTGGTCTTTTTTAATTGTTCCGTGGTTCTGCGGAAGATCCATCCCAAATAAGGAATATCTCCGAGCAAAGGGATCTTGATGAGACGCTTCTGTTTATCGCTAGAGATCAAACCCCCGATCACAATCGTTTGTCTGTTATCGATAGTAATGGTGGTCTTTACTTCCCTTCTGTTGAAAGTAGGGTTTCCTCCTGCAAGAGCGATGGAGGCGATATTCTTGATCTCTTGTAATAGATCCAAAGTAATCTTGTTATTCTTATTCACGTGAGGAGTGAACTTGAGTTTGATACCCGTCGGACGATACTCGTAGTTGTCCACAGTCACTGCGTTTGCACCACCCAAACCTGCGTTCCTACTTTGGGTCCTTACCGGAACGTCCTGACCTACGTTGATCTCCGCTTCTTGGTTATCCAGGGTAAGTACCTGAGGTGCGGATAATACGTTAAAGTTTTCATTTCCTTGGTTCGCACTTAAGATCCCCAAGATCTGCTGGGCACCAGCTTGCACAAATCCTAAGGAGAAACCGGACAATGTGTTTAGGTTTGGATTGATCCTACCACTTGAGTTAATAATATTTCCTTCTTTTGCGAGTCCTGAGTTGAACTGGCTATAAGGACCTTGTCCTTGGAATCTCCAATCGATACCGAAGTCATTTGTATCGGTAGAAGAAAGTTCCACGATCAGAACTTCTAAGAGCACTTGCTTTCTTGCAGAGTCTAGGATCCTGATGATCTTTCTGATCTCATTCCATTCTGCTTCCGTTGCTGTTACGATGACTGAGTTGGATTCTTTATGACCTACGGCTTTTATCTTCTCCACCTTAGGTGCTGGAGGAGCCGGAGCTCCAGGAGCGCCTACCGGCGTTGGAGAATCACCCACATTCGGAGAGTCCAATTTAATCAGAGTGGCCGCGATTTTTTCGGATTCGCTATATTCCAAAGTGTAGATGTGAACGTCTCCAGCAGATGCTACTGCACCTGGTGCGGATTCTTCCGGTCTTACATCCAATTCATTTACTAAAGTCAGAAGCTTATTGATATCTGCAGTGGACCCGGAGAGAACGATCGTATTCGTATTTCTATAAACGATAATATCCGTATTCGGAGACGTTAGACGCTTTAGGATTGGCTCCAATTCCTCAGGCTTTACATTCTCGACAGGAATGATCTGGGTGATGATCCGGTTGTCAGAAGCTTCTCCCTCAGGGATTGGCTCCTTGCCCACTCGAACATAAGGAGATCTGGCAAGAGCATCTTTGAGTTTTACGATAGTGATCAGATCTGTCTCTTCGACCACAGCGAATCCCATGGATTCCAACACTGCTTTCATGAAAGGAAATGCGTTCTTTATTGGGATTTCCTTTTGGGAGATGATTGTGATCTTCTTCCCTTTCAGACTTTCATCCAAAAGAATATTCTTCTTCAGGATGGCGCTCATTCCCTTTAGAAAATCGTTTAATTCTGTATCTCTCCAGTTCGCGAAGAAGGTTCTCTCCTTACTGTCTTCCGTAGAGGTGCTTGCACTTGTAGTGCCACGCTTGTTCTTTTTTGCAGATTGCGAAAAAAGATCTTCCTGCATGGTAAATAACAGTAAGACGATAAAAGTCGCGTTTCTAAAGTATCTGGATCCTAATTCTTTTTGGCGCATCTAGTCTTTAATTCCGGATAATAAATTCATAAGACAAAACCTTTCCCCCGCGCTCCACATCTACGGATACCTTATCGGTTGTTTTGAGAGAATTCCATATCTCCATCATTTTAACCGTATCGTTCAGAGGCATTCCATTCACTCGGCGGATCACGTCCCCATTTCTTGCTCCTAGGGAATAAAAAATATGGTCGTTCGATATGCTATAAATTTTATAACCACCGATCACGTTATTCTCGAGGAAGGGACCGAATCTAGCGTTTTTATAAATTGCAGTCGGATCTGCCAGTTTTCTATTCACATCTTGGCGAGATAGTATCTTCTTAACGGAATCAGGAGAAGAAGGAACTCCTGCACCTGGTGCGACCGCTCCTAATTTGGCTCTTGCTTCGCCAGGAGTCTGGCCTATCTCCACTTTCAAGGGAGAACCGCCTTTTTCTAGAACCACATGATTGAGAAGAATGGATTTCACTTTGTAGCCTGCAATCGTCTCGCCTGTAGCGAATTCTTCTGCGTATTGTTTCCCTTTTTCTAAAATAGTCACCCGAGCAAAACTCCAATGTCCGCTTAGGGTTCCTGTGACCCTCATGTCCTCGCCTTCGCCAGTATCAGGCGGAGCTCCGGGAGCTCCCGGGCCTGCTGCACCTGCAGCAACTTCTCCCGGTAGAGGAGCAAGACTTCCTCGGAACAAGTTTCCGGTAACCATTTCCTTATAAGAATCCATGGAAATAATCGGAGCACTCACTGGTCTTCTTGCCGCTACAGAAGCGGAACCGGTCTGCACATCTGGGGTCAGGAATAATAATAAAATACCACGGCAAAGATAGGCTAGAGAGAATGAAAAGAATACGACTATAGGGATCAGAGCATAAAAGGTATGCTTTCTTAATTCTATGAAAATTGCGTTCATCGTCGCCTATGGATTTGCCTAAGGAATCACGTTAAAAAAAGCCGATCGAATTGCATTCGAGACGGCTCTTTTTCGGGAACCTCTAGATTTTTGCTACCTTACCAGTATCTAGGTTGGTGACAATTTTTAAGGTCTTTCTGAGCGCTGCCTCAGGATTGATCCTCTTTCCGTTATAGAACACCTCGAAATGAAGGTGGGAACCGGTTGCCGAACCTGTACGACCTACGGCACCTATGACCGTTCCCGGTTTAACTTTCGTTCCCTCTTCGACGGTAATTTTAGCGCAATGCGCATACATGGTTCTATAGCCGTTTCCGTGGTCAATAATGACAGAATTTCCGTATCCGCCGTTCACTCCAGCAAAACTTACTGTTCCTTCTGCGGAAGCTAAGATAGGAGCTCCTTGGGGGCCTGCGAGGTCTATCCCTGTATGATAGCCACCGCCTCCGGTATGGAATGGGTCTTTTCTTTTTCCGAATCTAGAGGTGATCCTGGAATTTAGGACTGGGGTAAGAAACACCCTTCTATACTCTACTTTCTGGCGGGACGCGTTACCCACCTTTACTGGAATGCTCAGGTTTTGCCCTACTTTGAGGACAGAACCTTTCTTCAGACCGTTTGCTTCCGTAATCTTGGCAGCCGTGGTCCTGAGAGCTTTAGCAATCCTGAATAGAGTGTCTTTCGGTTTTACCACATAGGATTTGAAGATAATCCCACTCTGGTTGATGATCTTAGAAGATATAATTGGATTGATGCTAATAAAGGAAGGAAGTTCCAGATTGGATTTATCCTTGTTATAGCTGAGAGAAGAATACTTGTCCGTATTCTCCCATTCTTCGGGAGATTGGGAGAATAGCTGTTTGATCTTACGCTCTTCCTTATCAGTAAAGAAGGAAGAATCACGATTCGCATAGTCGCTGATCGCGGTGTCGTAGTTTTTTAAAGGCTCGGCCGATAAAGCCGAAGCCACCATGGCGGATATAATGGGAAGGCAAAGAATCGTCCGTTTCACATATTTAATATCGGTCGCGTCCGGTTGCCTTCTTGAACCAGGGAATATGGGTCGTTTATTTTTTCTTTTTGTATTCCGTGAGCTCATTTGCTACGATCTTATCCAAATCCTCTATATTGATGGCCTTTTTCTCGAAATCCTCGTTTACCTGATACGCAAGCAGCCTGCCGATCGCATGTTCCCTTTTTTGGTCAGCTGGGAAACATTTGATTTTAATTAAGGAAGGAGTCGATTCTACATAGATTCGGACTAGCATTCCCTTTTTGAATGTCTCATTGGCGGATACTTTTGTGTCTTTTTTGAGAGAGTATACCTTATCCTGGTAGTGGTTATTGATCTCGAACAATCTATCCTGCTTGATCAACCGGGCACTGCATTGAAGGGTCAGAAGCGCCAGGAGAAGAGCTAGGATTCGCACCATTTCATGCAAAAGATATTCAGTGACCGGAAGGGATAAACTAGTTTTTAGAAAAAAAGCGCACTAGGCCGGTTTTTTCGGACCCGGTCTTAGTATGAAATCTCTAAGACTAACTAAATTGTTTGGAGCATCCTTGGATGGGATAGATCCCTTTCCTGTTTCAGTAGAAATCAATATCAAAAGAGGAATTCCCAGGTTCACAATCACTGGACTCGCAACTGCAGCCATCAAGGAATCGGGAGACAGAATCCGGATCGCGATCGAGAACAGTGGATTCGATTATTCTCTTTGTAATATACTTGTTCATCTCGCACCTGCTGGCAGAAGAAAGGAAGGAACTTATCTAGATCTTCCGATTGCGACCGGGATCTTAGCCCTGACCGGACAATTGCCGGAGCCTGAAATATTAGAAACCTTTCTAATACTCGGAGAGTTAGGCTTGGACGGCTCCATCCTTCCTTTGAAAGGGATCTTGCCTATCTTACTCGCCTCCTCTCGCTCTCATTTTGCAGGCGCAATCGTTCCTTGGGGAAACAAAGAAGAAGCATCCGTTCAGGACAAGATTCCGGTGTATGCGATCTCTCATCTGAAAGATTTGCAGGTTTTGTTGAAGGGAGGAATTTCAAAAGAACCAAAAAGGAACGTGAAGACGAGCACTGAAAATTATCCGGAACGGATCGATCTATACAAGAGTCAACTGCCTGCTTTGAGAGCATTGCAGATAGCAAGTGCCGGATTTCATCATTGTTTACTTTCCGGTTCTCCCGGCACTGGAAAGACTATGCTTTCCAAGCTCGCCTATTCCCTCCTCCCAAATCCTGACGAAAGCGAAGCAATCCAGCTATTGGCTCTGCGGTCTTTTGAAGAAAGAAATCAAGATAGAAGTGTAAGAAGGCCATTTCGGAATCCACATCATACCGCTACGGACATCTCTCTCGTAGGAGGTTCCATTCATTTGAGAATGGGAGAAGTTTCCCTTGCAAGTCATGGGATTCTTTTCTTAGACGAGCTCTCCGAATTCTCCTCACGAAATTTACAAGCTTTAAGAGAACCGATGGAAGAAGGAAAAATAACCATTGCTAGGATTTCGGGTTCAGTTACCTACCCCGCTTCTTTCTTATTCTTAGGAGCAACGAATCTATGTCCTTGCGGATATTATGGATCGTCTGTTCGGATCTGCACATGCTCATTTACTTCCATCAGAAACTACCAAGCTACTTTTAGCGGACCCTTTTTAGATCGGATCGAAATTTTTTATCATCTAAGTCTGCCCGGAAATCGAGGAGAGAAAATGATCTCCGTAAATCTGAAGAAAATCAGGGAGTCGATCGGGATCGCTGCATTTTTGCAAAGACAAAGATTATTCAAACAAACCGGAAAACTGTATAATGGAAGGATCCGAGGAGAAGAAGTAGAAGCATTCATTCCATTGAACGAAACATGTAATGATTTCTTAATGGAGATTTCCGTTAAGGAGAAGTTTAGTATTCGTAAACTTTCTCATGCGAGGAAGGTAGCGAGAACGATTGCTGATCTGGAAGGTTCTGAAGGGATTGAACTGAAGCATTTGGAGGAGGCCCTTGTTTTCCTGAATTCCGGATGGTCTCCGGAAAACAGGGCCGTTTCCTAGGCTTCGTTCTTTCGACGGTTTATTTTTGTGGTAGGTTACTTAGCCAAGAAGTGGGAGAGCTCCATAGCGATCTTATCGATGGCGAAATCAATATAGTTTTCGTCCTCGATCTTTCTCTTGTAGTCCTCGAACTTCCGTTTTTTGATCGGAACTCCTCGTTTTCTCAGAATCACTGGGTCCGGACCGAATGGATCGGTCCCGGCCAAGTTGCCGAGAATTTGGATGCTTTTCATAGTTACTTCCTTGTAACGATTTAAGGTCCTCATCCTTGAGAACCCGCAGACAATTCGAAAATCGACTCCTTTTTCGATTCGCTTAACGAAGGTTTTAGAATAGATTTAGATAAAAAGTTAGTTCCCTTTTTTCGTTAATAAATGCCAGGCAGAAGGAGACAAAATAGTTTCTAAAAGAAACGTCCTTCTCCAAATAATGCTTAGCTGCGGTCCTCATCTTACGGATCTTTTGTGGAGTGAAGATTTCGAGAGGATCAAACTCCTCTCTTTGTGTCCAATGCTTCACTTCAATAAAATGTAGGACGTTTTCGCGAAGAGTGATTATGTCGATCTCCGCTGTTCGGGTTCGGAAATTTCTCGCCAATATTTGGTGACCGTTTTTGGTCAGATAGTCTTTTGCGAGTTCTTCGCCTAAGTTTCCTTTTTCTCGATTATGGTTTTGAGATACTTTCATATCCTAAACCGGTTGAGAAGACGAGAGAGTGCTCGAAAATTTTTAAGGAAACTTAATGGTTTGTAGTAGCATCGATCAGATCGAGAGCCTTTACGATAAACAAATGGTTCTCTTTTACAAGATCTACCAAGACCAAATTTCGTACAAAAGTACCGTATTCATCTTTGATAATACGAATAGAAGGTCTAAGCGGTTTGTCTGAATTCGCTGCAAGAACGATCCCTACTCTTTTGTCGGAAAGTTCAACACAGGATCCAACCGGATAGAGAGAAACCTGATTTAAGAATGTTCTAACGATCTTGAGATCGAATTTGCCTACATCCATACTGATCATGGATTTGATCGCTTCGTGAGGAAGAATCCTTTGTCTATGAGGACGATTCGTAATTAAGGCAGAGAAATTATCGGCAATCGCATAAATCCTAGCATTTTCTTCGATCGCAATGCCAGTTAACTTTTGAGGATAGCCTTTTCCATCGAATCTTTCATGGTGCTGCAATGCTACCACAGCGAGACTGTTCTTTACCTTGATTCTTTGGGTCAGGATCTGATAACCAATAATTGTATGCTTCAGGATCGATTTGTATTCCTCATCCGTAAGCTGATCGGATTTTTCGGAGATCGTAGCAGGAACTTTTGTCATCCCCACGTCTGCAACAAGGCAAGAGATTGCAAGATCTACCATCTTGGGCCGAGAGAAATCCAAAAGTTTTCCTATAATCAGAGCGTATAAGGTAGAGTTCGTGATCTGGTTATACAAATAATATCCGGGATTATTCATTCCCAGAATAAGATAAGAAAGATTATTATGAGCCCGGACGAAATCTGCGAGAGCCTCTCCTTGTTCTCTGACTGGCCCGAAATCAAATGTTTTGTCCTCGGCAGCCTTTCTATAAACATCCTGGACTTGGTTGAATGTATTCTTGTATAAATTCGTGAATTGAACTTTAATACGATTTAGATTATCATAAATTCCTTTTAAAGGAAGAAGGTCCTCATCTACAATCGTGCTGATAATAAAGTCTTCTAGCTGGGTCTCTAAATGCTCGGGAGGAACATCTATCACTAGAATATCTCCGTGAGTCAAAACCTCAGTGATCCCGAAACGTTTCAATCTCTCTAGATCCGAATCGGTGATCGGTGTATTGGAGGTGATAAATAGATTTTCCTTATCCAAATACACTGGTTTCGTAAATCTCATCCCAGGTTTCAGTTCGGATACACTTAGTTTTTTCATTTTTCTGGGATTCCCTTATTCGCTTGTACTTTTTTGAGTAAGCACGAATGCGAAAACACTCGCTACTGCCCTATATAAATTCTCAGGAATTTCCTTACCCACCGGGATAGGAGTCAACGCTTCGGCCAAAGGAGCATCTTCCACGACAGGGATACCATGTTTCGTCGCAAGAATGCGGATCTTTTCTGCCAAGGTTCCTTCTCCACTTGCTAAAACCATAGGACCTTGATTTTCTTTCGGTGTAAATTTAAGAGCGATCCCTAATTTCACGCGGTCCATTCCCTCCTCTGTAAAGAGGGTTTATATTGTATCCTGAGTTCTTGGAATTTAACTCCCGATTCCTCTAAGAACTGCTTAAATTTTTTCCTATTCTGACCTATATGCAAGTACATTTTAGAACTAGTATAAACTGCAGTCAGGATCAGGTCGGAGGCATCTTCCTTCTTCCAGAAGAATCTGTACAAGCTTGGACCGTCTTCTTTGGTCTCCAGGAAAAGCACGAAGATCTTGTTCTGCTCTTCCATGTCCAGATATCCTTCTGCATTTCCTCCTTCCCATTCCCACTCAAAATAGGGAGTCTCTGCCTTCCATTCCAGAAATGGAAAATAGCTTTTGAGAAAAGAAATGGCATTCTCTTGAGAGATCTGTCCTTCTTCCTTATGCAGGATCCTTTCCAAAATGCCGGTTAGTCCCTTTTCTAGGGGAGAAGGAGTTTCAGAAGATCCTGTGTCTTCGGAAAGTTTTCGCTCTAAGATGCGCCATTCAAAGGACTTTCCCAAAGAAGTTCGAGACAAAAGTAATTCTTCCCCAGTAAGAAGAGTAGTTTTTGCATTCGCCTCAATGGTTTCTCCCTGCCAAAATAGTTTGGCCCTCCCTTCTTTTGTGCCTTCCTTGACCCAAACCCTAAAGAAGGGAGCTTCCTTGGATTCTCCATCGAATAGTTCAGGATTTTTTAATCTGGCTTGTGAGTTAAGAACGAGAGAAATCTCGTGAGATTCTGAAACCCGATCGGTTTTGGGAATCGGTATCTGGTTCTTATCAATCGGATTAGGAGGAGGAATTGGAAACATGGAATTTTTTGGTGAAGGATCTTCTATGGATTCTAGTCATGCCTAGATTTCGAATTGCATCTTCATGAGCAGCGCTTCCGTATCCTTTGTGAGACTCGAATCCATAGCCTGGAAATTTCGATGCTATCGTTTTCATGAATCGATCTCTTTTGACTTTTGCGATGATAGAGGCAGCTGCGATACTTGCGATCCTAGAATCTCCCTTTGTATAATAGTGAGACTTATGCTTTAGAAGTTCGGACTCCTTATACTTCGAAAAATTATAATTTCCGTCGATTAGAAGAAGCAAATTCTTTCTAGTATTTTCTATCGGTGCAGAAGATCCCTTTCTATAACATTTGAGAATACCTTCTAACACTGCTCGGTTGATCCCATGCTTATCTATAAAGGTATGAGAGAGAAATGCATGCGCAACGGTAAAAGCGGTCTCTTGGATCTCAGTAAATAAACGTTCTCGTTTGGACTCTGTCAATTTCTTGGAATCATTCAGTCCTTGTAAGATCTCACCTGAGTGGATCTTCTCCAAAGTTTCCGGAAGAAAAGAAACTAGAGCTACGGATAATGGCCCGGCATAAGGACCTCTTCCTGCCTCATCGATCCCGCAGGGTATATAATCTGGCAGGAATCGAAATTCTTCCGGTTCGAAATTGTTCGTACGCATGGTTTTATTCAAAAATCTTTCGGTCAGCTTCCTCCTTTAGATAGAAGGGAACAATTGCAAATTGAATCTAGAGAATATAGGAAGAAGAAAAATGGAAGGGTTATGCGGAACTATCGAATCGATAGAGGCAAAATTTAAGGAAAAGAAAATGATTCGTTAAGAATGAGGTGGGAAAATTCCAATAGGACTTCTGCCCTATTGGAATCTAAGAGGAAATGTCTTATTCTGCTGGAGTTGCTGCGCTCGTTGCTGCTGCAGCTTCTTCTGCGTTTTGGCGTTTTCTATCCTCTGCTACCAGAGTTTTTCCGCCTTTCAACTCGCGGATACGAGCAGATTTACCGGAACGCTCTCTTAGGAAGAATAGTTTAGAACGACGAACCTTACCTTTACGGATAAGCTCGATCTTTGCAATACGAGGAGAATATAATGGGAACACTCTCTCAACGCCTACATCGTAAGAAATCCTGCGCACGGTGAATGATTTTCCGTTTCCGCCGTTGGAGATGGAAATCACCACACCTTCGTACACCTGAACCCTTTCTTTTCCGGATTCTTGGATCTTGTAGTGTACCTTAACAGTATCCCCGACATTAAAGTTCAGGGTACGATTGGCTTCGGTAGGCAATCCGCCTTTCAGAAGTTCTTTCATAAATTCCTCGTAATATCGGGGTCGACTTTCTTTCGATTGGCGTTTCGCCAAGATTCTATCGCCGCGTGGTTTCCGCCCAAGAGTATATCTGGAACCTTCCAGCCATTGTAATCGGAAGGTTTCGTATATTGGGGATATTCTAATATATCCCTTTCGTTATGAGATTCTTCTTCTAGGCTCTCTCGGTCGCCTAAAAAGCCGGGCAAAAGCCTGGACACAGCATCCGTTACACAAAGGCTGGCCAAATCTCCGGCTGAAATTACATAATTTCCAAGGGACAGTTCTATGTCAACAAGATGCTCAGTTACTCGATGATCCACGCCTTCGTAATATCCTGAGATGAAAGTGAGAGGCTTCTTCTGAGCTGCAAGCTTCTCCGCTACGCTTTGATCGAATGGGATTCCAGAAGGAGTCATTAGGATCACGAGTCCTTTTTCTTCTCCTAGAGACTTTAAGGCCAGATCTATCGGTTCTACTTTGAGAAGCATTCCCGGACCTCCTCCATACGGAGTGTCATCCACTTTTAAATGCTTATTATTGGAGAAGTCTCTGAGCTGCACTATGTTTACGGAGAAGACTCCGTTGCGGATTGCCTTCTCGTGTAGACCCTCTGAAAAATAAGAACCGATCTTAGAAGGAAATAAGGTGATGAAGTTAAATTTCATTCCAGTCCTCCGGATCCTTGATCAGTATCTTTCCCTCATCCAAAAGGATTTTTCCAACGTGCTTATTCACGTAAGGGATAAGTATTTCACTGTCTTTGGTCCGGAATACGAGTATAGCATGAGCTGGGTTTTCGATCAGGTCGATTAACTCCCAATCCAATTTGGTTCCATCTTCCGAATATGCTTGGAGACCTTTTAATTCGAAGAGATAATACTCTTCTCCCTTGGATTTTGGGAAATAGGATCTTTCTATATAGAGATCTCCGCCGATCAGAGCCGAGGCAGCTTCGGGGCTTGTAATCCCATCAATCTGTAGGATGACTCTTCCTGAATGGCGTTGTGCCTTTAAGATACGGATCGATATAGGTTCTCTGGAAGAGAATTCAAGAATAGCGTCGATTGGGAATTTAAGATCAGGAAGGGAACTTTCCTGAGCGACTAATTTAAGAAAACCCTTCAGTCCGAAGGGCTTTCCCAATTTCCCGGCTAGGATCCGAGTTTCAGTCAATAATTTCCAGTGAGAAATTTTTGCCGGCTTTGACAGAAGCGGCGGTGAGAATTGCTCTGAGTGACTTTGCAATACGGCCGTTCTTACCGATCACCTTTCCCACATCCTTCGGGGAGACCCGGAGTTCTAAGACGGTTTGCTCATCGCCCTCGATTTCCTTTACGGAAATCTCCTCCGGATGATCTACTAAAGAAGTAACGATATAACGGATTAGATCTTCCATTACTTCTTCAGAGATTGCTTGTATTCCGCCCAGATTCCCTCGTGTTTAATGAGGTTCAGAACGGTTCCGGTAGGTTGAGCGCCTTTACCCAGCCAGTTTAGGATCTTCTCTTTATCAAGAGTTGTCTGACCTTTGATCTCAGCCGGATGGTAATGGCCAAGAATATCAATAAATTTACCGTCTCTAGGAGAGCGGCTATCAGCAGCCACAACCCGGTAGTGAGGGTTATTTTTGGCTCCAGTTCTTTGTAGTCTGATCTTAACCAAAGTAAAATTCCTTCGTTTAAATAACGAGTGCGGGCTAGGGATAGCTCGCGCATTAAGCCATAATTTCGCAGAGAGCTCTTATGTCAAGATTTATTACGAAGAGCTAAAATAGAGGGAAGAGTCAGATCAGGCTTTCGAAGCCAGGCCTTTCAACCGAACTCCATTTTCTGTAGGATCTCCAGACTTGAAGAGCCCTGCTCCGACCACGCAAATATCCACTCCTGCCTTGGAAAGCTCTTGGATATTGGTGTCGTTTACTCCCCCGTCCACTTCTAACTCGATCGGATAGGAAGAGATGAGCGACTTGACCTTGCGGATCTTGTCCATTCCCCCATCCACGAATTTTTGGCCGTAGAAACCTGGTTCTACAGTCATGATAAGCACCAGATCTATATAAGGAAGTAAGGTCTCTAACACGTGAACAGGAGTTCCAGGGTTCAGAGAAACTCCTACCTTGGTCCCGTTCTTCTTGATCTCTTGAGCGAGACGAATCGGAAAGCGTGTGGTTTCTGCATGGAATGTTATGCAGTAAGGAGAAAGTTCATAGTACTTGGCTACATGGTTTTCTGGTTTTTCGACCATGAGGTGAACATCTAAAGGGATCTGGGTCATTGCCTTGATCTCCTTATTGATTGCCTCTCCGAAACTGATCTGAGGAACGAAGTTCCCGTCCATCACGTCCATGTGGACCAGGTCTATTCCCTCTTTCTTGAAATTAGGGACTGTGTTTGCGAGTGCTGTAAGTTGAGTGGCCAGAATGGAGGCAGAGATTTTCAAAATTCGTTCTCGTAATCTTTAGATTTTACTTTGGAACCATTCACATCTAAAAGGACTAGGGTAACATCTCCGGTCCGATAAAAGACCGTTTGGATCTTCTCCCCTTCTTGGTAAGAAGTCGGAGAAGAGATCTCGATTTTCTTATTTTCGTCGTTCTGATCTTTTACGATCAGAGAATAGGTTCCATTTTCAGGAATCTTGTATTCGAAGCTTTCGTATCCGCTCTCTACATGCTCTTCCGGTTCAAAGTAAAATACCTTGAACTTGTATTCGTTACCGATCTTCTGAACGGATTCGATACGTCCACTTTCCGGACGGAATTTTGTAGCCACCACTTCTGCTTTAAAAGGCACTTTGGCTCGAGCAAGTGCTCTCTGCGCGAAAGCAAATGAATCTCCCGAACGAAAGTCCAAGCCTTGTGGACCTTCTCCTTGGATCTTCTTGCTTGCGGATTTAGTTACTAATAAGAATACTTTTTCGCCGGAGGTGGTGTTCTTTCCCGCCTCTGGGATTTGATCCACAATAGTGTCGGGAAGTTCTCCCTCTTTGGCTTCTACATACGTGATCCCGCCAAGAGTTAGAGAAACGTAATTTTCTCCGGAGAGAACCTTCTCCATAAAATTCTTGGCAGAAGCAAGTGTTTGGCCTTTCAGATCAGGCATGATGATCCGATCCAGCCCTATGTTTACAGTTAAGGAAACCTTGGAACCGGCTTCGATCTCTCGTCCTGGTCGAATGGATTGGTAAATAATGACGCCGTCGGTTTTATCCGGATATCTTTTGGATTCCAGACGGACCTTAAGCTGCAAGCGCATGAGTTCGTTATGAACTTCGTTATAGGGTTTTCCTACAACATCTGGCATAACCACCATATTCGCGCTCTTAGTACGAACAAAAACTACTAGAAAGGCTGCTATAAAAAAGACAACCAAGCCGAATGCGATGAAAAAAAAGTAACCCCCGACGGGGAGATATTTAGAGCGGAGTTCTTCCTTAGTCACTCGAAGCGATCCTCATCCGTAATGCGGAAACCGTTTAGGAAATCGCCAACAGGCATTCTGTTTTTATTTTCCGGTTGAACGGAAATGAGTTCCAGAAAACGGCCATCTCCACACTGGAAAAGAAGGGCCTTTTTGTCCATTCGTTTCAATCTGCCTGGCTTCAGACCTTCTTCCGAAAAGTCGGACGGCTTGGTCTTCCAGAGTACGATTCTTTTTCCTCTGAACTGGCAAAAGCCTCCCAGGTCTGGGCTAAGGGCACGAATCCGATTGTGCAGTTCCATTGCGGGAAGATTTAGATCCAAAATTCTTTGTTCGGCAAGGATCTTAGTGCAATACGTTGCCTTGGAATGATCCTGAGGGATTGCGTCAAAGGCCTTGTTTTTATTTCCCTTGAGTAAGGGAAGAAGAGAAGTGATTCCGGCGTTTGTGATCTTCTCCATGAGAGTTCCGGTATCATCTTCTAAGGAAATAGGAACTTCGGAGATTTGAATGATATCTCCTTCGTCCATTTTTTCTCCCAAGCATTGGATGCTGATTCCGGTCTTAGTATATCCTTGCCAGAGTGCGGTCTGCACTGGAGAAGCTCCTCTCAGATCGGGAAGAATCGAACCATGAAGATTGATAGAACCGAATCTAGGAATCGAAAAGATTTCCTTTGGTAAGATGGAGCCATACGCAAACACAACATATAAATCAGGAGAAAAAGAAGAGAAGTCGGACATTGCCTTTTCTTTTTCCTTCTTGATCGATTCATATTGAAAGACAGGAAGATTTGCCGAAAGAGCGATCTCTTTTACCGGACTGGGCTGCGGGGTTTTGCTTCTTCCCTTTGGACGATCCGGGTTTGTGACCACAAATTCGATCTGTATTTCAGGCTCTTCTAGCAAGGCCTGCAAAAGTTTGGAAGAAGGTTCCGGTGTTCCAAAAAATGCAATTTTCATCAGACTAGATCCAGTGGATCAAAATCCAATTCTAGGTAAACGTTTTTTGGGAGCTTGAGAGGACGGATCTCATTCTTCAAGATCTCTCTCCATTTGTTTTGAACGGTTGTCTTGATCAATATATGATTTCGGAAGTTCGCATCTATTTTATAGAAAGGACAAGGAGCGGGTCCTAGAAGAATAGAATTCGGTTCCGGCAAATGCCTCTTTAAGACTCGATGGACTTCTTCTATTGTCTTAAGAGAGACTTCTTCGTCTTTTGATCGCGAAAGAATTCGAACTAGCCTAGAGAATGGAGGATAAAAGAGTTCTTTTCGAGTGGGAAGCTCAGATTCGTAAAATTGAATATAGTCTTGGTCGAGCGCCATTCGGATGATCGGATGATCTGTCGTATTTGTTTCGATCAGCACTTCTCCTTCTAGATCGGAGCGCCCTGCTCTTCCTGCAACCTGAGTCAGAAGAGAAAATACTCTTTCCCCCGCTCTGAAATCAGGAAGTCCTAATCCGATGCCTGCATTGAGGACTCCGACTAAGGTTACTCTTCCTGCATCTAGTCCTTTCGAGATCATCTGCGTTCCCGTGAGTATGTCTATCTCTCCACCTACTAATCTTCCGATCACATCTGTAAGAACTGTTTTGTCCTGGATGGAATCCTGATCGAGTCTCTCCACTTTTGCGCCTGGAAAACTTTCGAGTAGGAACTCTTCCAATTTTTGAGTTCCTGTTCCCATCATTACGAGTTTTTCTCCAAGCCTTGCTTCTAACCGAGGCAAAGAATCCGTAAAACCACAGAGGTGACAGATAACGCTCCCTTTCTTGTGATAGCAAAGATGAGAGGTGCAATTCGGACAAGGAATATAGGTTTTTTGGTTCTCCGAATACAGAAGCGGACTGTATCCTCTGCGGTTTAAAAGGAGGATTACCTGTTCTCTTCTGTCTAAGCGTTGCTTGATTGCAAATGTAAGTTTTGAGCCGATAAGTCTTGCATCTTTCTTGTTCTCTTCTATGCGAACCTTGGGAGGTTTTGCGGAACCGGGGCGTTTGCTTAAAACTTGAAGCCCTATCTTTCCTGTCTTTGCCAAATGATAGACTTCTAAAGAAGGAGTGGCTGAGCCTAATACTAAGACTGCTTTGTTTTGTCTGCATCTTTGTAAGGCGACCTGTCTTGCATGATATCTTGGAGTAGAATGTTCCTTAAAAGAACCATCATGTTCTTCGTCTATAATGACAAGGCCTAGATTTTGAATCGGTGCAAATACCGCGGATCTTGTTCCTACTGCGATCCTCTTTCTTCCATGAAGAAGATCGGTATATGCTTTGAATCTTTCTGAGACCTTCAGCGCCGAATGTAAGAGTGCTATTTGTCCTGGGAATACTGCTTCTAACTTGCGAATGATATGATAGGTAAGCCCAATTTCTGGAACTAAGAGTAAGATCCCTTTGTCTGTTTTCTGGAGAAGTTCTTGGATCAGATGCAGGTATACTTCTGTCTTTCCGCTTCCCGTGATTCCAAATAGAAGATGAACGGAATCCTTACCAAAGTCCGCCTTTATATTTTGAAATGCATTCTCTTGTTCATCGTTCAGTTTTAAAGGTTTTGTTTCGGAGACTTCTTCGTTTAATACTACTTTGGAATGTCTTCTTCCGGTTGGGATCATCTTATGGATGCATTCTCCGAGAGAAGCTAAATACTGCTCTTTTAACCAATATGCGAGTTGGATCTGTTCCTGGTTGATGATCGGTGTCTTGTCTACGATCTTATCTACCGGAAGTACTTGGTAGCTTGGCTCGTTATGGTGCAAAGAAAGAATGATGCCTTCTTCTTTTCTGCCTCTGAGTTTTGCTTCTACCCGAACTCCGATCGGAGTTCCCGAGGGGACCTCATACGTGAATGTGTCCTCTAAAAGAGGAAGATCGAAGGCGACCTCCGCGTATTGGATCAAATTCTTTCTTTCACCTCAGTATGAAAGATCCCTAATTGAGAGAGGATGCTTTCCTTGATCTCTATTTCTTTCTTCTTTGCATCTTGGAATTCGGGACTTTCCGATTTGGAGGATTTTCTTTTTTGTTCTGCAGCGAGGATCGCTTCGGGTGAACGAAGAACGATCATCGGGACTCCAGGCTGGAATTCTAAGGTCTTTCCCATTTGTTTAGTTGCTTCTTCTTTTCCGAATAGAAGCGTAGCTGCCGCTCCGAGTAAGATGATTCCCTGGATTCCTTCTTCTTGGACAGTCTCGTTTACTTGTATCCTACAGTTTTCTGTTCTTCTTTTCCAATCAGATTCGTTGGATCTGTCTTGGGAGAATAGACAACCCGGAAATTCCTGGTAATAGAATTCCTTCATCGTAAATCCGAAAACTTTCTGGATCATTCTATCGAATACATTCTCCGCTTCCGGGCTCCGAAATACTTTCAAAGGAGAGGTTTTTACGTAAGATTCTTTTCCCGGGGAAGTCTCTCCTGTATAATGTAAAACTAATATTTTCTTTCTTCCTCGAATGAGAAAATGACGGACGGCACTCAGTCTATCCGGGCAGAGTTTGCAAGTGAAATTACGATCATCCTTCTTTACAGGTGTTCTGACCTGAATTCCCGGCATAGAGGCTTGGGGTTTCGAAGAAGATACCAAAGGCCAATTCCAGGATTCCTTCCAGTTTAGATCCAAATCGTTCGGATCTAATTCTCCCTGTTTTTTTAGAATTGGGAACTGATCCGTCTGAATTAGGAATTTAAGATCTTGTAATATTCCTTTCAATTCTCTTAGGATGCCAGGCTTACTCATGGATATCCTCCGCTTGTATGCCCAATGCCTTCATTTTTCTGTATAAATGAGATCTTTCTATTCCCAAGGATTTAGAAGTCTTAGAAACATTTCCTTCGTTCATCTGCAGTGTCTTAAGAATATATTGTTTTTCGAATTCTTCCTTGGCTCGTTTGAAATCTCCCTTTTCGACCAGATCGTTCGCTTTTACGAATCCTTTGAGGGAATCCTTTACATCCTGGGCTCGGATAACCTCTCCTACAGTCATGATACAGAGTCTTTCTACCACATTCTTTAACTCGCGTATATTTCCTGGCCAAAAGTGATTCTCTAAGATGGAAAGCGCCTCTTTTTCTATGATTTTTGTAGGAAGATTATTTTCCTCTATCGTATTTCGTACATAATAATCCACTAATAAAGGAATATCGGGTTTTCTATCTCTTAACGGAGGAATGATAATCGGGATCACATTCAAACGGTAATAGAGATCCTCTCTGAACTTTCCTTCTTTGATCGCATCTTCTACCGGGATATTGGTAGCTGCGATCACTCTCACATCTACGGAGACTTGTTCCGTACTCCCCAATTTTTCGAATCTCTGTTCTTGCAAGATGCGGAGTACTTTTGCTTGGGTTGATAAGGACATATCACATATCTCGTCTAAGAATAGAGTCCCACCGTTTGCCGCTTCGAATTTACCGATCCTGGTCTCGCTCGCTCCTGTAAACGCTCCCTTTACATATCCGAAAAGTTCGGATTCTATCAATTCTTCCGGCAGAGCAGCACAATTGATTTCTACAAAGGGTTGTTCCCTTCTTTTAGAATTTTGGAATATAGTCCTTGCGACTAGTTCCTTTCCAGTCCCGTTTTCTCCGTAGATAAACACTCTTGCGTTGGTCGCAGCGGCCTGAGCAATGGAGAATTTTACTTTTTGGATAGCGGAAGAATTTCCCAAGATCTCATCGTATTCTAATTTGATCTCAGGTGAATCCGACTTTTCGGAATATACTAATGCTTCCTCGACTGCTTCGAGGACTTTGGCGATAGAGAGGGGTTTTTCTAAGAAATTCAATGCCCCTTTTTTCGTGGCCTGAACAGCAAGTTCTATGGTTCCGTGACCGGAGATCATTACAATCGGAACTGTAGGATAGATCTTCTTACATTCGTCTAGAATACTGAGCCCATCTTCTTTTCCGAGCCAAACATCCAAAAGAACTAGGCTAGGTCTTTCTATCTTAAGTTGTTTTAGGAAATTCTTTCCAGAAGAGAAATGTTCCGCTTCATAATTCTCATCTTCCAGAATATCCTTTAAGGATTTTCGAATTTCAGGTTCGTCGTCTACTATGAAGATTCTCATTACGCCACCGGAAGTTCGATCCTAAACTTGCAACCGCCCAGTTCAGAAGAATCTACGGAAATATGACCATTATGGTCAATCACAGTTTTTTGAACAATCGCGAGCCCTATTCCGGAAGTATGCTCTTCTTTCGTGGAATAATAAGGTTCGAATACCTTTGATCTGTATTCGTTAGAAATCCCGATCCCATTGTCTTCTACAAGTAAAACGACGGAGCGTCTCATGATCCTTCTTTCCAATTTTGTGGAAATTCTTACTTTGCCTTGGGAAGAATTCAATTCTCCTTTCGACTTCTTCTTCTCAATCGCTTCCACAGCATTCTTAAAAAGATTATTCATGACTCCCAAGAATAATTTCTTATCAATAAAGATCTCAGGAAGATTCTTTGCGAAGTTCAATTCTATTTGAATGCCGGGAGTATGTTCGAATAATTTTGCGCTTTCCAATACCACCGGTTCGAGATGTTGGTTGATAAGCCTCGGGGTCGGCATTCTGGCAAACTCGGAGAACTCATTCACTAGATGTTCTAAGATCTTTACTTGTCCTACTATCGTTTCCGTACCTTTAGTAACAATCTCTTGGAACTCTTCGGGAACTAAGTTATTTAATTTTCTGCGAATCCTTTCTGCGGATAACTGAATTGGTGTAAGAGGATTTTTGATCTCATGAGCCATTCTTTGCGCTACTTCTTTCCAAGCAGCAATCCTTTGCGTATGCATGAGTTCTTCATTCTTAGATTTGAGATCCTTCACCATTTGATTGAAAGATTCAACCAGGGCTCCGATCTCTCCTCCTTCGGTAAGGGGAAGATTGATATCAGTATCTCCTAGAGAGACTTTTTGGGTCGCATTTGCGAGATCTATAATTGGTCTTGAGATTTTTCGCGCAAATAATAAAGAAAAGAAAATGGAAAGAAGGAATGTTACGATAACAAGCAGGCTCAATGTAAGTCGGATCTCGTACGGAAGCTTTTCTTTCGTTAGATCCTTAGTGAGATAGTTCTTTCTTGTATTTAAGAGAGAATACGCCTTCTCTTCTTCTCCAATAAAAACACGTTTTCCTAATAAAAGGAATTTTTCAGGATCCTGAGAAGAGACTCGTATAAGATAATACGCGATATTCGGATGCACCGCTAAGCTTTCTGATATTCCGTCTTCTCCGGAGGAGGAAAATTCGAATTGAGGGACGGATAGCTTTAAGGTCCTATTCTCTAAGACGGCAACATTCTTTTCGAACCAGCCTACGTAGAATACTGGATTGGAGATTAGATCCAATTCATTTGCTCTATGAGTCAATAGTCCTGTACTCGGCTTTTCATTTCTGACCAAATTACGAAGAAGTTTTCCTTTTTCTAATAGGCTTTTCTTTTCGGCTTTCAGTTCTTTTTGAATGAAGTAATCTCCCGAATCTAAAGCTTGTGCTATATCCAGCCCATAAAATCCTTCGAACACTTTTCCGATCACATTAGAAGATAAGAATAGAACCGGGAAGGAAGGAAGCATTGCGATGAACAAAAAGGAAAGGGAAAGTCTATAGCGAATAGAACTGCGAAGTCTTCCAGTCTCCAGATTGCGGCGGTTCCTATAGAAATATGAAAGCACTAAGAATAGAATGACTAGGGGAACTGTATAATAAACGTAGATAAGCACACGATCAACGAACGCTACACCTTCGGAATTCCTGAATGAGATGAGTTCGGCAAGAATGACCGCAATCGTGATTACTCCGGAGAGTATGAATAGATCCCTAAGATAGTATCTATTCTCCTCGTTCCGGAATGGGAACCAGCTCATATTGCAAAATCGCCTTCCACCAATTTTGCTAACGCAGAGGCGGCCTCTTCTTCTTGGGCTCCATCCGTTTTGATTGAGAATTCTTGTCCCGGAGCTAAGGCCAACATCATGAGTCCCATAATACTCTTTCCGTTTACTTCCACTCCGTCCTTGGAGACTAATACTTCGCAGGAATATTTTGCCGCGCAGTTTACGAATACGGATGCTGGGCGGGCATGCATGCCGGAACTGTTTTCGTTAATTTTGAGGTGGATTTCTTTCAACTTTCCCTTGCTGCAAATATATATTTAATTTCTGACTGAATTCAGCGGCTGCGTTCTTTCCCAATTTCTTTAATCTTTGGTTCATTGCCGCGGTCTCAACGATGATTGGAATATTTCGTCCGGGACGAACAGGTAATTTGATAAGAGGGATATTTACTCCCAATACTTCTTCTGTTCGATTCTCCAAACCGGTACGATCGAATTCCTTTTCTTCGGTCCATTCTTCCAGATTTATGATAAGTTCTATGAGTTTGTGATCTCTTACGGAACCGATTCCGAAGATATCCTTAATATTCAAAATTCCTAATCCACGTATCTCCATGTGGTGGCGAAGAAGATCCGAGCAGGTTCCGATCAGATAACTCTCCGAAAGTCTACGGATCTCTACCATATCATCCGCTACTAATCTATGTCCTCTTTCGATCAACTCGAGGGCAGTCTCACTCTTACCTACTCCGCTTTTTCCGGAAAGAAGAATCCCGATACCGAATACTTCTATGAGTACTCCGTGCCTCATTGTGCGAGGAGCGAGACTTCTATCCAGGATCTGAGAGATGAGTGTGATGAATTTATGAGTGGATACATCCGAGCCTAAAAGAGGAATATTCAAGCGATTGCAATACTCCACGAAGATAGGAGGAGGAGTGTTTCCATGAGTGAATATGATACAATTCAAATGAAAGTGAAAGAATTCAGTAGCAAGATTTTCCAGATCCTGTCCCTCTTTGGAAGAGATATAGGCCCATTCTCCTTTTCCGAAGATCTGGATCCGATCATGCGCAAAACTTTCGTAGAATCCTGTGAGAGAAAGTCCAGGACGGTTGATCTCGGAACTATGGATCCTATTTTGTAAACCATTCTCTCCAGCGATAAGCTGAAGTCCTAATTCCGGATGGTCTTTTAGAATATTGGAGACGTTGATCCCTGGTACGGACATTCTATTATCTCGCTTCTAGAGATTTTACTTTCTTTCTTTGGTTAGAAGGAAGGATCTTTAAGATCTTTCTGTACTTGGCTACAGTCCTTCTCGCAATCTCGATCCCTTTACTCTCTATCTTTTCCACGATGTCTTGGTCGGACAAAGGATTTTCAGGATCTTCTTCTTTTACTAGATTGCGTATAATATCGTGAATGGTCTTAGAGGATTCCATTCCTCCTTCGGAACTCTTGGATTTTAATCCGGAGGAGAAGAACCATTTGAGTTCTAGAATTCCCCAGGATGTCTGCACATACTTGTTCGAAGTGATCCTGGAAACGGTGGATTCGTGAAGATCCAATCTTTCTGCAATGTCTTTTAGAGTAAGAGGCTTTAAGAAACGAACTCCTTTCTTAAAGAATTCGGTTTGCAGTTCTATGATTGCGGAGACAACCCTGTACAAGGTTTGCCTTCTCTGATTTACGGAACGAATGAGCCATTCTGCTGAATTCAATTTGGTGGAGATATACTCTTTGTCAGAATCCTTGGCTCCTCCTCCCTTCTTTAGCATCCCCTTATATTCTTTATTGATCTTGAGTTTGGGAAGCCACTCGTCATTTAGAAGAATGCTGAACTCACCTTCTATTTCTCGAATGATCACATCTGGAACGATATAATCAGGCTTTTGAGGAGTATATAATGTTGCTGGAAAAGGCTCTAACTTCTTGATCTCGGCGGCCATGGATTCGATTGCCTCGATCGGTAGTCCCATTTTCTTGGAGATTCCCTTATAATCCAATTTTTCTAGGTCTTTCAAGTAATTGGAGATCAGATCGTGTAAATTCTTGTCTTCAGGCTTTAAGATCTTTGCCTGGATATATAATGTTTCTTGAATGCTCCCTGCTCCGATCCCTATAGGGTCCAATTGATGGATCTGCTCTAGAACCTTTCGGATCGTTTTTTGGGGCACTCCTATCTCAGCGGCAAGTTCAGTTTGGGTCTGTGAAATGAAACCTCTATCATCCAACATGGAGATAAGTATTTCGGCAATCTCCATTTCTTTTCCTTTTAAGGAAGAGATGCGCAATTGCCAAAGCAAATGCTCCGACAAAGACTGAGTATTTGGAGAAGATTCTATATATTTCTGATTTCTGTCGGAAGCGTCCGTATTTCTATATTGGGGTTTATCTAAGCTAAAGGATTCCTGCCAACCCGGATCCGAATTCTTGAGGAAGTCGTTCTTTTCCTTTCGTTTCAGGTCATCTACGGAATAGAGTTCCGGACTCTTGCTTCTTTCGGAAGAGATCTCCTCTTCCAGCATTGGGTTCTCGACTAATTCTGCACTGATCCGATCTGCGAGTTCCAGAGTAGACAGAGGCAAAAGCTCTATCGACTGACGCAAGTCTTGCGTCATGACAAGCTTCTGAGTCTGCTTCTGTACAAGCTGATGGTTCAGATTCACAGTTTGAAGTCCTCTCCCAAATACATTCGTTTGGCTTCCTTATCGTTAACGAGTTCCTTCGGTGTTCCAGCGATTAGGATTCTTCCACTATGCATGATATATGCGCGGTCGGTGATTTTCAAGGTTTCACGAACATTGTGGTCCGTGATTAGAATGCCTAGTCCCTTCTTCTTTAAACTATTTATAACAGTTTGAATGTCTTTAACAGCTATAGGGTCAACCCCTGCAAAAGGCTCGTCAAGAAGGATAAAATCCGGTTTAGTAACTAGAGCCCTCGCGATTTCGCATCTTCTTCTTTCCCCGCCGGACAGAGTAAAACCTTTTTGGTTTGCGACTCGCATAATTTGAAGCTCTAACAGCAGTTCGTCTCTTCTGCGGATGATCTCGGAGCGGGGAATTTTTAAAGTCTCTAAGATCGCTTCTAAGTTTTCGGCAACCGTAAGTTTACGAAAAATAGATGCTTCTTGCGCTAAATAACCTACTCCCAATTTTGCACGAGTGTGCATAGGAGCCTCGGTCACATCTTCGTTATCTATAAATACATGTCCTGAATCCGGTTGAACGAATCCAACCGACATATAGAAAGAAGTTGTCTTTCCGGCTCCGTTAGGACCAAGAAGACCGACTACTTCGCCTTTGCTAATATCGAAGCTAACTCCGTCTACGACCTTGCGCTTATTATATATTTTTACTAAATTTTGGCATCGGATCGTTTGTCCCATCTTGCGTTTTAATTTCCTAAATGGACCCCTTCGGTCAGAATTGATCTTCCTTCTCTAGGATAAAAGACGATTTTTCCGGCGCGGAGGATCTTGCCCGACCTATCGATCCTAGGATTTCCCTCTAAAAGCATGGACTCCTCATCCTCGTGATAGGTAGCGTATTCTCCCATCGCATCAGTAGACTTTGCTTTGATCCGAATGTCTCCCCGAATTACTGTCTCTTTCTTGTCTAAGAATCTCTCGAACTCTTGTGCGGTGACCGTGCTTGTTACCTTATCAGAATTTCTTTCTAAGAATTCCATCTTGCCTTCTTCGGTAAGATGCATATATTCTTCTTTTCTAAAATAGTCAAATGTATGTCCTGTAAGGACCAGGTTATTTTCCCGATCATGCACTCGAATATTCTTTCTGGCTTTAATGATGCTAGAATCGCTTCCGATGGATTCAAGAGTGTTAGAAGTGATTTTCAGATCTTTGCGCAGTACAGTAGCGTTTCCGGTCACTAGAACACTTCTCTCGTTATTCTCATTCGGACTGCTTACGATCTTATCCCCTTTTAGGATCGTGATCACAGTTTCTTTGGACTCCTTTCCTTCCTGGTCTTTTTTGGTTTCTAAGGAAGATTGGAAGAGCACCGTCTTCTCATCTAAAATGATCTTACTCTCATTTGTATAGAATGCAAGTTTCTGTCCGGTAAGGTAACGATTCTTGGAGATAAGGATCGGATTGGGGTCCGTTGTAATGAGTTGCTCCGACTCTCTAAAGACGGCCTCGGCGCAGAAGATCGTTATTTCTGGATGGGATATGATGACTCCTCCATGCAACCTAGTCGTTTTAGTTGCGAGTTGCCTATCGATCGTAGTTGCGGAGATAACTGTGTTCTTTCCAGTCTTATCTCTGAAATAAAGTCTTGGTCTTTCTCGAATATGTACGATTTCCTCGTACTTGTCGTATTCCCCTATTCCAGCCTTGAGGACGGTTCCGTTTTCATGGTCTTCGATCTGGACTCCATTCTTTAGAAAAGCTTTATATGCTTCCTTGCCGAATACCTCGATCCGATTCGCTCCCAATTTTACCTTTTTATGTTGGATCCAAGCTCCGCCTTCCAAACTAAAAATGGTAACCTTTAAACCTTGCACTTCTCTATCTTCTTGAGTAAGCGCATTTCCTCCCCAATATGTGGGAAAGCTTTCATTTCGTTTCGGATCCGATTCGCCCACTCCTTGAAAAGTTTTCGGTTGTAAGTCCTCTGAAGAAAATAGCAAGGGCGGACGAGTATGGGGCTCTGAAGTAGAATGCAATATAAAGAATAATGCAAATAGAAAGAAGGATAAGAATTTGGTTTTCATCTCTTTTACTTATCTGTAGAAGAAAGAGGATTTGCTCCTCCTTGGGTAATTGCAGTAGGACGAATGATCGTGAATTTGTTCAGATCCTTGTCCGCCTTCAAGCCGACTCCTCTGATATGAGTGCCGCTTGCATTGATGATCACTTCTTCGTTTGAAGTCAGTTCCTTGGTCTCATCATTGTAGTGCAGAGACCTCGCCTTAAGAGTTCGGTTCTCTTCCGTTTTTAGGAAGATGTTTCCTTCTAACTCCATGGATTTTGCGGACTGATTGATGACTCCCTTGTCCCCGATCAGCTTGGATTTGAATTTACCCTTCTCATATTGATCGAAGTCCACTCCGTAGAGTACGTACATTTTTTTATCCGAGTAAAGATAGGCTTCTTCTGCTTTCAATTTCCATAATAGAGTTCCATTCTCGTCGTACTGGTCTTTCTGGAAATTCTTGAAGGAGACTGTAGAACCTTGTTCTCTTTCTCCTTCTACTCGACTGTATTTAGCGTCAGGTTTTCCGCCGATGGAAAAATAGATGAGTATGATCAGGACTGCAAGTCCTAGAGCGATCGGAGGACCATATTTTTGTACGGTCTCCCGATCCAATTCCTGGATAAACTTTTTTGGGGAAAACAAGGCTCTAGTTATTGCGGTTTAGGATTTCCTGTTTCACGTAGCGATCTAAACCGATCAATTCCTTTAATAGAGATTTCACTTCAGACAATGGATATTGAGTGGTCGCATCAGAAAGTGCCTTGGCTGGATCCGGATGCACTTCCATAAAGATACCTTCTATTCCTAAGGCAACGGCACTACGCACCATGCTAGGAATGAATTCTCTTTGACCGCCGGTAATATTTCCAGCGGCTCCCGGAAGTTGAGCAGAATGAGTCGCGTCGAATACTACAGGAATATCATAACCATGTAATATAGGGACAGTTCTTCCGTCGAATACTAGGTTTCCGTATCCGAAACTACTTCCTCTTTCGGTGACTATATATTTCTCAGAACCGGATTCCTGGATCTTGGTCTTTATATGTCTGCAATCCTGAGGAGCGAGGAATTGTCCCTTCTTCACATTCACCCATTTTCCAGTCTTTGCGGATTCAGCGATCAGATCCGTTTGCCTGCAAAGAAATGCAGGAATCTGATAAATATCCAGAACGTCCTTTAAAGGAGCGATATGAGATGTCTCATGAATATCTGTGAGCACAGGAACATTAAACTTCTTCTTAATGAATTCAAGATTCTTGACCCCTTCTTCCAATCCGGGACCTCTATAAGAATGAACGGAAGAGCGATTCGCTTTATCGAAGCTACTTTTGAAAACATAAGGAATCTTTAATTCAGCACAGATCTCTATCATCTCTGCACAGACTCTTTCTAAGAGGTCTTTGTTTTCCATTACGCAAGGACCTGCGATCAAAAAGAAAGGATTGCTTCCTCCGATCTTAGTTCCGTTTAAAAAGTCCCTTTCTTGGGCGGTCTTATCGCTCATTATGCCTTCCTTGAAAATTTGACGGCCGCACGAATGAAACCGGCGAATAGAGGATGTGGTTTTGTAGGTTTACCAGTGAATTCCGGATGGAACTGCACTCCCACGAACCAAGGATGTTCCGGAATTTCTACGATTTCAATCAGGTTTTCGTCAGGAGAGATCCCTGAGAATACCAAACCCTTCTCTTCGAATCGAACCTTATAACGATTGGTAAATTCGAATCTATGCCTATGTCTCTCGTAGATTAGCTCTTGTTTATATTCTGTAAATGCCAAAGTATTCTTTTTGATCTTACAAGGATAAGAGCCCAAACGCATGGTTCCTCCCATTTGGTCGATCTCCATCTGCTCTTCAATGAGAGAGATCACAGGATCCGGAGAATCCGGACGGAACTCGGTGGAGTTTGCTTCTTTTAAGCCTACTACATTCCTTGCAAATTCGATCACCGCGCATTGCATTCCCAAACAGATCCCGAAGAAAGGAATTCCTTTGGTTCTCGCATATTGGATGGCAGCGATCTTTCCTTCTATCCCTCTGTCTCCGAATCCACCAGGCACGAGTATCCCGTCAGCGGATTTCAGTACATCTTTCACATTGGTTTTATCCAATTTTTCAGGATCGACTTTGATGAATTCAACGTTTGCTTCGTTTGCAATTCCGCCGTGAGAAAGGCTTTCATATACGGAACGGTATGCGTCATGCAGAGAAATATATTTTCCTACTACAGCAACCCTAACATTTTGCTTCGCAGATTCTAAGCTCTTGATGATCTTTTCCCATTCGGAGAAATTGGATTTTCCGAGCTCCATTCCGAGAGTCTTTAAAACTACTTGGTCTAACTTCTCTTCCTTGTACATCTTAGGAATTTCATAAATAGAAGTGCTGATATCGGAGGCGGAGATCACATTTTCTTCTTTCACGTTACAGAAGGAAGAGATCTTGCTCTTCATTTCCTTAGGCATCGGTTGATTCACTCTGCAGATCAGAATGTCTGGTTGGATCCCGAGTGCTAGAAGCTCTTTTACGGAGTGCTGGGTAGGTTTTGTCTTTGCTTCTCCTGCAACTGTGATCGTAGGTACCAAGGTTACATGGATGAATAACACATGAGTTGATCCGTGCTCATATCTCATCTGACGGATTGCTTCTAAGAATGGAATGGATTCGATGTCACCAACGGTTCCGCCGATCTCTACGATCACGAAGTCGGTTGCATTCTCTCTGGCAAGAGTATAGATCCTATTTCGGATCTCATTGGTGATATGGGGAACCACTTGCACGGTCCTTCCCAAATAATCACCCTTTCTTTCTCTCTGGATAACTGTATTATAAATTTGTCCTGTAGAAACAGAGTTCTTTCTAGTGAATTTGGACTTAGTGAATCTCTCATAATAGCCCAAGTCCAGGTCGGTTTCCGCGCCATCCTCGGTCACGTACACCTCACCATGCTGGTAAGGGCTCATGGTTCCCGGATCGATATTGATATAAGGGTCCATTTTTTGGAGGGAAACCGAATATCCCCTGCTTTCCAAAAGACATCCCAATGCCGCTGCAGAAACGCCCTTACCCAAGGAGGAACAAACTCCCCCAGTCACGAAAATAAACTTAGTCTTGGACAAACCGTTCTCCTACCTGCTGAACAGAGTTTTCTTCAGTCTCTGAAAATCCAACTCGGAATTTCGCCAAGTTGCGGGGGAATTTTTAGGATTTGGAGGGATTTACTTGTTTTCTCGGATCCTACGAATGAGCTCCGTACTCGAAAATCCTTCTACAAACGGCAGGATTTTGACCTCTCCTCCCAGGCTACGGACCAATGGAGTCTCAGGCAAAGCTTCTATATTATAATCTCCTCCTTTACTATGAATATGAGGAGAGACTTGGGAGATAAGAGAAAGAGGAGTATCTTCCGTAAATACGGTAATAAAATCCACAAAGGAAAAGCAGGAAAGAAGAAGGGCTCGGTCCTCTTCGGAATTTACGGGTCTTTCTGGGCCTTTGAGACGTTTCACGGAACTGTCGGAATTCAATCCCACCCAAAGGCAATCGCCTAGATCTCTGGCTTCGGCTAAGTACGTCAAATGACCCTTATGAACAAGGTCAAAGACACCGTTTGTGAATACGATCTTCTTCTCTTTGCGGATCTTTTCGGAAACAAGCTTTGCTTCCGAAAAAGGAATGATCTTTTCCAAACAAAGAGAAAAGGAATTCACGGGCGGAAACTTCCTCGTTTTTCCAAGGCTTCTAAGAGCTCTTCCGGTGAGACTGTTTCGGCTCCTAGTTTTCCTACGACTACTCCAGCCGCTGCATTGGAAACGATCGCAGATTCTAATTCATTCAGACCCGCTGCAAGAAAGGCGGTATATACGGAGATTACAGTGTCTCCCGCACCGGTTACATCGAATACTTCCTTTGCGACCGTAGGAATATGGAATGTTTTACCTTCGGAAGAAAGATATAGGCTCATTCCCTTTTCTCCGCGAGTGATCATCATAGAAGGAGAATGCAATTTCTCTGCGATCTCTTTGGCTGCGATTTCCACTTGTTGGTCGGACTCTAATTTTTGGCCAAGAGCCTTCCCCGCTTCATGGTGGTTGGGCGTCATGACTGTAGCCTTATCATATTGGAAGAAATGAGAGACCTGAGGATCTACTGTTACGATCTTATTATGTTTTACTGCAAGGTCTATGATCTCTCGGATTAGGCTAGAAGTCAGAGTTCCTTTATCGTAATCGGAAAGAACCACAGCATCCGCTTCTTGAATTCTTTCCGAAAAGACTCGGATGAGTTCCTTTTCTTCTTCTTTGCTGAGAGGATGAGTTTCTTCTCTATCGATCCTGCAAACTTGCTGGTGTCCTGCGATCACTCTGGTTTTCAAAATGGTGGGAACTAATTCGGAACGAAGTATCTTGTTCTTATCCGAAGAAGTATTTTCTGCGAGAAGAAGTTCTTCGAGCACATTCGCAGTTGGGTCGTTTCCAGCCCTTCCCAGTACGAAGGATTTCACTCCCAATCTGGAAAAATTTTTTACCACATTGCCAGCACCGCCCAAAGTGGTTTTTTCATTTCGGACCCAGACCACAGGAACTGGAGCTTCGGGAGAGATGCGATTCACTTCTCCGATCAAATACTCGTCTAGGATCAGATCTCCGATCACTATGATCTTTGTTTTTCCCAATCGGGAGGCGGCGTCTAAATATCTGCTTTTATCTAAATAATACAATTTTGAACCGCTAGAACTATTTTATTTGCGTTTTCACTTCAACAGGTTAGGATAAATCCTAGGTGTCAAGAACTACAATTCCTATCTTCCCTCTGCCAGAAGTGATACTATTTCCGGGGACCTTTCTTCCTCTACATATATTCGAGCCTCGCTATAGAATGATGTTGGATTATTGTTCCGAATCGGGAGAAGAGATGGCGATCGCTCCGATCAAAATGGATCTTTTTGATCCTAAGAATCCTCATCCTGAAATAGAAACCATCTTTGGCTGGGGAAGTATTGTACGAAGAGACCCTCTCCCGGACGGAAGATCTAATATATTGTTAGAAGGCAAAGGGATCGCTAAGCTAGAATCCTACGAGACAATGGATCCATTTCGAATTGGGGTCGTGGAAAAAGTGGAGCCAGATTCTAAATATATCGAAGACAAATTATTCGTAGAGACATTCGATCGAATTCTATATCTCACAAAGAGAATCCTGCTTTCAGAAGGTGCCAAGGAAGATTTGATTCTTCGAATGAACGATCTATGGAATCATCCGTTTCCGGTGGATTTTATTTCTTCTATTCTAAACTTCAATTTTAAACAGAAGCAGGAGATCCTGGCGCATCCGGATCAAATTGCGAAAGCACAATTACTCGCGAATATTGTGGAAGAGATGAATCTGGGAGAATGAAAACATTCTCTTTTCGTTTTAGCAAATGCGAAGTCTTGTAAACTAAGATCAGCAAACGATGATCAATCAATTACCTTCTTAAACATTCTTCTAGAAAGCACAAATCGATCGATCCACCATTTCATTGCGACCTTATCGATCACTACTCCACGAGAAGAAGACGCATGAGCAAATTCTTCTTTGGAGAGTACCATTCCAACGTGAGTGACTTTGGACTGATTCGGTGAGGCAGAAAAGAAGATCAGATCTCCTGCTCTCATTTCTGCGTGGGTCACACCGATTCCCATCTTAGTTTGGGCACTTGAGGCTCTGGATACCATTTTTTCCGGGACTCCAATTCTTCCGTCTGTAAGAACTCTGTATGTAAATCCGGAACAGTCTGTTCCTGTCTTAGAGGCATTTGCCCATTTATATGGAGTTCCTACCCATTCTCTTGCTACCTTTCCAAGAGCTGAAGAAGAAAGAGTCTCCCATCCTTCTTTTGTAGGTGTATCGTAATCAGTAGGCTCTCCTACTTCGGGAAGGTTCGGGACCAAGGGAGCGTCAGGTAAAGGCTCGAATTTAGGTCTTTCTCCGATAACGATGCCACCCACTTCATCCAGAGAAGATTCGATTGCGCGAGCGTTTCCTAGATTTTTGGGCTCGCTTCCCTTTTCTCCTGCATGCAATTTTTTTAAATTAGAAAGAAGGATATACGATCCTCCTTCTAATTTTGAATCTAACGAATTCTTAAAACCAGTTTCTAATTTCTCGAAAGCAACTGTCCTTCCTTTAGCAGGAAGAGAAGAAAGTATCTTCGTAGCCAATCTGTTCTGTGGAAAATCCACTAGCTTTCCTGCGATAAGTGCTCTTCCTCCGGCAAGAATAGAAAGACCGTCCCAATTTTTTTCGAGAGCAGCTTCTACAAATCGATTCCTGACCTCTTCTCTGATATTTGCCTTTTTGGTTTCTTTGAAGTAGAGTCCTATATAACTGAAATCCTCTTTGGTGAGATCTCTCTTGGACATGACCGGGATTGCGTCTTCTGCCTCTTCGAATACGAGACCTTGTTTTACTGCATAATCCAAATTTACGATCAGATCCGCAGTTTTCTCGGGAGTGACTCCTTCTAAGATGGCCCAAGGGATTACATTCTTAGTGATCTTTAGAACGTCCTTTTCGTTTGCCCTTCTTCCCAATCTTTGAAAAACGGAGTTCTTGATCAGAAGTGTTTGGGACTGGTTCCAATCGCTTTTTAGAAGATCCTCGAATGGATCCGCGTGCAAAGAGAACTGAACCACTAAGAAAAGAAGAAGGGTAAGTAGGATCCTCATTTAATCCCGTGCATCCAGCTTTCTAGTTTTTTTCTAAATAAGAAAAGTCCGAAAGAAGCGGCGCATGGCAATAAGAAGAAGATGAGAAAAAATCCAGATAAAGATTCCCTTCCTCCCATCATTCCTGCAAGTTCGCCCGCTAGGATATGTGCGAAGAACGTGGCCAAGAACCAGATTCCCATCATCATGGAAGCGATCTTATTCGGAGCGAGTTTTGTAACTAAGGAGAGACCTACCGGAGACACGAATAATTCTCCTATCGTATGGAGTAGGATCGCAAGAATGATCCAAATAGAAGAAAACTTCTCCGCATTGTGAGAAGTGGCAAAACTCAAGATCAAATATCCGCTGCCTAGGATCGTTAGACCGAAACAGAATTTAGTGATTGTGGAAACATGTCGCCCTGCTTCTTCGAATTTCTTCCACATCCAGGAAACAATCAAAGCCAAGCTCATTACGAAAATTGGATTTAGAGATTGGTAATTTGCAGCGGGGATTTCCCATCCGAGTATGTTTCTATCTACATATCTGTCTATGATCAGATTGAGGGAAGATCCCATTTGCTCGAATGACGCCCAGAAAGTAATTGTGACTGCAGAGAAGACTAGGATTGCATAGATCCTTTCTCTATTCTTGATCTTGTCTTCTTGGGAATCGCTTGAGTCTTCTTTTCGGATCTCAGTCGGAGCGAAAGCGTTTGCGTCCACCCTTCTTCCCAAAATCCCAAAGATGATGAGCCCAATGAGCATTCCGAGTGCTGCCACTCCGAATCCGTAATGCCAGCCCTTGTATTCCGCAAGATTGGCGCAGGCCCAGGTCCCGAGCACTGCTCCGGTATTGATCCCGAAATAGAAAATCGTAAATCCAGAATCCTTTAGATCCGGCTTTCCTTCTAATTCGTAGATCCTTCCGACGACTGTAGAGATACATGGCTTAAAGAATCCGTTCCCTAAGATTAAAAGTCCAAGTCCTAAGTAGAAAGTAGAGACTTGATCCAATGCCAGGGAGAGATGACCGAACATCATGAGCGTTGCGCCTATGAAAATAGAACGGCGGTATCCTAGAAAGCGATCTGCAAGAAATCCTCCCAGGATGGGAGTTAAATACACGAATCCGTTATATACTCCGTAGATCCGATTCGCTTCCTGGTCCTGCATGAGCCAAGACTTAGTGAGGAATAAGACGAGCAAGGCTCTCATTCCATAGAAGGAAAACCTTTCCCACATCTCTACGAAGAATAGAACAAAAAGACCTTTCGGATGTTTTATTGACCCTTGGCTCTGGACTTCCATTGAGGCTCCGCAATTTTAGATTCGAAATTGGCAAATCTTGCCGCTACAAACAAATAATCGGAAAGTCTGTTCAAGAAACGAAGGTTTTCCGAGAAGACCTCATTTCCTTCTTCCTTATAGCGCACCAAATCTCTTTCTAATCTTCTGGCCAGGGTCCTAGATATATGTAGGAATGAGGCTCCTTCTGAGCCTCCCGGCAAAATGAAATTCTTTAAGGGGACCAGGGATTCTTGCCAAGAATCTATCTCTTTCTCTAAAGCAAGTATGTCTTCTTCTAAAATACAGGAACTATCGTCCTTCTTTTTGTATCCTGCTAATTCCGATCCCAATTCGAATAATAAATTTTGAATATTCTCCAGGCCAGGGCGAATTGCTGAGTCCTCTTTCAGAAAAGAAAGCGCCACACCGATAGACGAATTCAATTCGTCTGCCGTTCCGTAGAGCTCTACCCGTTTATCGGACTTCGAGACTCTGGAGCCGGAGGCAAGGGATGTTGTCCCAGAATCCCCTTTTTTAGTATAGATTTTCATATAAGGCCCTTTGTTTAGGGGACAGAATCAGAAAAAGGATAGAAATTTCCCTCAGAAAAGAGGATTTACGAGAAAAAAAGTTGCGAACGGGTCAGCCGAATAGTAGGATGAAGACGGTTTTTCCTGTATTTGGAATATCGCCATTCGTGGCTTTAGTCTTTAGGAAAAATCGTAAAAAAAATCTCCCCACAAAAAAAAGGGAGTGAAAATCGCAGTGGAAACCGGGGTGCCCGGGAGGTTTCTCAGCCTCCTAAAACCCCGAAATATGGTTCGGACGGATCCGAGCTCTAGCTACAGGGAGGTTGTTGATGATTATCAATCACAACATCAGCGCTCTTCGTACGAATAACGTACTGAAGACTGTCAATCACGAGCTGGACAAGACTACCGAAAAGCTTTCTACCGGAATGAGGATCAATCGTGCCGGTGACGATGCATTGGGTTTCTCAGTCTCCGAGAGAATGCGTACCCAAATTCGTGGAATTGCCCAAGCTGAAAGAAACGTAATGGACGGAGTGTCCTTTATCCAGGTGACCGAAGGAAATCTGGAACAGGTGAATAATATTCTCCAAAGACTTAGAGAACTCTCCATCCAAACTTCCAACGGAATCTATTCCGACGACGATCGCAAACTAGTGCAATTGGAAGTAGACCAGCTCATCGAAGAAGTGGACCGTTTGGGTAAAACCGCCGAGTTCAATAAGATTCGTCCATTGAGCGGCTCCTACTCCAAGGATTCTAAGAATCCGATCCAACTGCATGTGGGACCGAATCAAAACGAGAAGCTGGAAATCTTCGTGGATGCTATGAATGCAGGAGCTCTTCAATTGGAGAGTAACGGCAAGAAGCAGACACTTTCGACTCCTGCCTCTTCGAATGCGATGATCGGGATCCTAGATAACGCGATCCAAAAGGTGAATAAACAAAGATCCGATTTAGGAGCTTATTATAACCGATTGGAGATCACTGCGGAAGGATTGCAGGCCAATTATATCAATATGGTCTCTGCAGAAAGTCGTGTAAGGGACGCAGATATGGCGGAACATATCGTGGACTTTACTAAGAATCAGATCTTGACCAAGAGCGGAGTTGCAATGCTTGCCCAGGCAAACATGAGACCGGAGCAAGTGGTCAAGCTTTTGAGTGAAAGATTCGGATAAACGATCTAATCGCGTTTGATCCGGAATAAAAAAACCCGTCTTACGACGGGTTTTTTCGTTTAAGGGAAGAAATCGCTCTTAGTATTTGTCTGCTTGAGCTTTGTACTGAGCTGCTTCTCTCTCGCTATGTTCTGCGAGTTTTTCGTATTTTTTCTTATCCGCTGCATCCGTAGTCGCTTTTGCACCACTGGAAGTATTCGCTAAGGATTTGTATTTGTCCGCAAGTTCCTTGCTGTCCTTGGCTTTTTTCAGGAAATACTCTTTAGCGATCTTTTTGAGATCCGGAGTAGTTGCCTCGACGATCAGCAGTTGGTCCAGTTCGGTAAAGGCGGATAGACTCCCCACATACACGAATGAAATTAACAGAAATAGAATTAGTTTTTTCATACCTCTCTCCTTATTAAAGATAGCGTTTAATCAACTATGTTAAATGAAGTTTTAGTCAAACGTAAAATACTATAAAGCAATTTTTTGGCTTCTCCTTTTTTATGAAAGTTCGGATTTTACGGATTTCTTATCTTTCTTTCGGCTCGGCTTCTTGATATTTATCTTTTCTTGCTCTTCTATAAAATCTTTGAAATTTTGCACCGCGGAAAAATTTGCCGGTTTCTCTATCAGGTTTTTCTTAAATTTGCCCGGAAGAAGAGATTGGAAAGAAAGATTTCCTTCTTTCCAAAGAAGGTAGATGGGTGGATAGACCAGCAATTCTAAGATAAAACTGGTAAAGAGCCCGCCTACCATGGGAGCCGCGATTCGTTTCATAATATCCGATCCTGTGCTTTGGGACCACATAATAGGAAGAAGCCCCATCATTGCGGCAAGAACGGTCATGATCTTAGGTCGGATCCTATGTGCAGCGCCATGGATGATTGCTTCTATCCTTCCCTCTCTCGTATTCGTTTCTCCATTTTGGGACGCTTTGTCATAAGAGAGATCCAGATAGAGAAGCATGAACACTCCGGTTTCTGCATCTAGACCCATGAGTGCTATCATTCCCACCCAAACAGCGATGGAGATATTGTAGTCCAGAACGTACAATAAACTCACGGCGCCGATCAGAGAAAATGGAACTGCAAGTAGTACAATTAAGGTTTTTGCACACGATTTCGTATTGAAATACAATAAGAAGAAGATCAGAAAGAGAGTGAGCGGTAATACATAAAGCATTCTCTCTCTGACACGAAGTATATTTTCGTACTGTCCGCTCCATACCAGGGAATATCCAACAGGCATCTGAACGGAGGAATCCACGAATTTCTTAGCTCGGTCTACGAATCCTCCTATATCATCCGTGTTCGGATCTACGTATACATAGCCGGTCAAAAAGCCGTTTTCATCCCGGATCATAGAAGGTCCCGTCTTCATTTGAACATTCGCTATTTCTCCGATCGGAATATGACCGAATTCTTTTGTAGGAACTAGAATTGCTTTGATCTTATCTACTGAATCGCGGAGTTCTCTTGGATAGCGTAGATTGACTGAGAAACGCTCCCTACCCTCTATGGTTTGGGTGATCGGTTCTCCTCCGATTGCGGCGACAATGATTGCTTGGGCAGTATCGACGGAGATATTGTAACGAGCTAATTTTTCTCTCCTCAATTCCAGGTCTAAGAAGTATCCTCCTGCAGTTCTTTCTGCAAACACGCTCCGTACTTCTGGATCCATTTTGAGAAGACCCTCTATTTGGATTCCTAACTTTTCAATTTCGTCCAAAGAAGAGCCCAGGATCTTGATGCCGATCGGAGTTCTCATCCCAGTGCTTAGCATATCGATCCGAGTCTTGATCGGCATGGTCCACGCGTTTGTTGCTCCTGGAAATTGCATCTGGGAGTTCATCTTTTCTACTAGTTCGTCTTTTGTAAGCCTCTCCGAACTAAACGGGAGAAATGGATATTGCAATATCCTTGGCCAGTTCGAATAGAATCGATCTGCCTTTCTCCACTCGTTTTGAGGTTTTAAAAGGATTACTGTTTCCATCATGGATAGAGGCGCCGAATCTGTTGCAGTCTCCGAACGTCCTGCTTTGCCAAAGACACGTTTTACTTCCGGAAAACTCTTAAGCCTCTTGTCCATAACAGTCATGAGCTTCTCTGCTTCTGCCACGGAAATACCTGGTAGAGTCGTCGGCATATACAGCAAAGATTCTTCGTAGAGTTGAGGCATGAACTCGGAGCCAAGACTAAAATAAACTGGAATGGTCAAAAGCACTAGAACGAAAGATCCGAGTATGATCTGTTTCGGTCTCTGCAAGACTAAGCGACAAGCAGGTTCATAGTATTTGAATAGGATCTTACTGATTGGATGCTTTTCTTCTGGATAATATTTTCCAACGAAGAGAGTCGTAGCTAGTTTAGATAGAGCCTTATTCTTCCATTGAAATGGTTCCATTCTGGTGAATAGCATTCTAAGTGCCGGATCCAAGGTAACCGCTAGAATGGCCGCGATAAACATCGCTATATTTTTAGAAAAAGCTAATGGACGAAATAACCTTCCCTCTTGATCAACCAGGGTAAATATGGGAAGGAATGCTACTGCAATTACAAGCAAGGAGAAGAATACGGAAGGGCCGACTTCTAATAAGGCATCCAATCTGATTTTATGATAGTCGCCTACTCTTCCTCCCGAATCCCATTCTTCTAATTTCTTATACGCATTCTCCACTTCCACAATGGCCCCATCGACAAGAACCCCGATAGAAATAGCTATCCCCGCCAAAGACATTAGGTTCGCATTGATATCCGCCAAATACATTGGAATGAATGCGATCACGACGGAGATGGGAATAGTAAGGATAGGAATGATCGCAGAAGGGAAATGCCAAAGAAAAAGAAGGATCACGAGTGATACTATGAGCATTTCTTCGACTAATTTGAATTTTAGATTGGAGATCGCATGTTCTATGAGTTCGGAGCGATCATAGGTGGTAACTAACTCAGATCCCTGGGGCAGGCTCTTTTTTAGGCCTTGTATTTTTTCTTTTACTCGATCTATAACAGAAAGAGCGTTTTCTCCATGTCTCATCACGATAGTGCCGGAGACCACATCTCCTTCTCCATCTAAATCCACGATTCCTCTTCGGATATCAGGACCAATTTGGACGGAGGCTATGTTTTTCAAAAGGATCGGTGTTCCATTTGCATCAGTGACCAGAGGAATATTTTCTATATCTGTGAGGGAGCTGAGATAGCCTCTTCCTCGTACCATATATTCCGCTCCGGAGATCTCGAGTAACCTTCCCCCAGTTTCTTGGTTACTTTCTCTGATCTTTTGCACGATCGTCTCAAAATCTATATTATAAGAACGCAATGCATTCGGATGTATCGTGATCTGGTACTGCTTCTTAAATCCGCCGATGCTAGCCACCTCGGACACACCTGGAACCGAATTTAAGAGATATTTCAGATGAAAATCCTGGTACGTTCGTAAATCGGATAAGGAATTTTCTCCCGTCTTATCAAGTATTGCGTATTGATATACCCATCCTACTGCGCTTGCATCGGGACCTAATTCTAATTTAACTCCAGAAGGCAGAGAGGATTGGATCTTAGAAATATATTCCAATACTCTGGATCTTGCCCAATATATATCTGTGCCATCTTGAAAGATCACATACACATAAGAGTAACCGAAATCTGAAAATCCTCTAACCACCTTTACTTTAGGAGCTCCTAATAGAGAAGTGATGATAGGATATGTTACTTGGTCTTCTATGATGTCGGGGCTTCGATCCCATCTAGAATAGATGATAACTTGGGTATCGGAAAGATCCGGGATAGCGTCCAGCGGGATCTTTTTCATGCTGATATATGAGGCTACAAGTAACGCGAATGCCAGCACTAGGATTAGAAATTTATTCTCCGCGGAAAATCGAATGATGGAACGTATCATATATGTCTCAGTGTGAATGTGTTTTGGATCCGAATCTGATCCTAGCTTCCGAATCTAGCAAGAAGGTAGATTCTATAACGACTCTTTCTTCTTCTTTTAAGCCCGATTTGATCTCAGTCCAAGAGCCTATCGCTCTGCCGACCTTGACTTCAACGGCTCTGAATTTATCCGGTCCGATTTGAGTATAGACGATCTTTCTTGTTCCCGTATCTAAGATGGCAGAACTTGGAATGCTCAAGACCTTTGGAATTTCCATTTGAACTAGAATTTCTCCAAACATTTGAGGCTTTAAAAGATAAGAAGGATCAGAAACTTCGCTTCTTAATCTAAGAGTTCTAGTGTTTTTATCTAAGATCGTATCGATGCTTTTTACTTTTCCTTTAAATTCTTTGTCGGGAAATGCATCCGTTTTGAAAGAGATAGATAGTCCTGGCTTTGCGAAGGAAAGATCCGACTCATAGATCTGGGAGTAGATATGGGCCCTTCCCCCCTTGCCGCCTAAGATCAGCTCGGAAGGATCTCTTTGTCCGGATGTCCAGACTCGGATCTGTTCTTGGGAAAGTCCAAGTTGCTGCAATCTCAATTGCAAATTTCTAATATTCAATCCCGAACCGAATTCTGCAAGAGCCGCCGAAGAACGAACAGACTCCTTGTATTCCGTAAGCGCGGTATAAAGTTCCGGATCATAGGCTACATTCGAATAGGCTCTGAATTCCTTAGTTAAGTTTCGGATAGAGACAGTTTCCGTTTTGATCCCAATCGACTGTTGCTTCTCGTAGGAAAGAGAAAGATCTTCGCTAGATTCAGACATTTCTTTGGAAGTGAACTCGGATTGAGGCGCTATCGGTGCTTGATTTGTATGATTGGAATGCTCATCCTTCTTGACTAGATCCATGTTGCAGATAGGACAAGTGCCCGGTTTGTCCGAAGTATATGTAGGATGCATCGGACAATAGTAAACCTCCTTGGCCTTTCCGCAGGCAAATACCAGTAGGAAGACCAAAAGGCAGGAAAGTAAAAAGAAGGTTTTGGAGATCTTAGTCCGCTGCATGAGAGATCTCTCCGCAGTTTTTCATTCCGGAATCGTATGGATTTCGGATCGTTTTGCCGGATGCGAGCCACTTCTTCCTGAGCATAGGACAATAGAAGGAAGAAACTCCAGACTTATCATGGTGGCCTAAGATCGTTTCAAGTTCTGTCGAGATCTTATAAAATAAATCTCTCTTTTGAGACAGATCTTTTGCCTTTCCCAGTTCGATCACAAATGCGAAAGCCTTCTTAAAGTGTTCCTGGGCTTTCTTGGAGTCCGCATTTTCTTGAAGCAGTTGTTCCAATTTCTTAGTGTCGATTGTTCCTGATCTTTCTTCAAAGATCTCAGTATGTATTCTAGCTACTTCCTTTAATACGAAGCTTTCTTTTCCCTCATGTGCAAATACGGAAGAAGAAATTAGGACAGAAAAGAATATAGATGTTAGGGCGAATGATTTCATATTTATGTACCTCTATTGTTTGTGATGATGTGCTGGGATCTTTGTTTCTTTATAAATAAAACTTAATAGTTTTAGATTATTGATAATTGTTTCGTTTCTTCTCTCTTTCAGATCTTCTAATCGGATTCTTGCGTTTAAGATTTCTGTTTGAGCTAAGAACGGCTCCTGTATATTCCCCTTTCCGGAACTGTACTGATATACACCCGCTCTGGAAGCTTTCTCCAATTCAGGGATCAGTCTCTTTTCTACGAGTTGGATTTGATTGGAAAGACCTTGAGCTGTGGCCAAATTGCGATTTAACTGGGAGATCATTTGGGCCCTTGTCTTTTCTACTGAATCCTTTCCTACTTCGGCGAGATGTTCCGTTTCACCTGTAATCGAATTCCATTTCAAGGCAGACCAGACGGGAACCTTCATATTCACTCCTAAGCTAAATAGATCTCCTCTATACTCGGTCACATCCATGAGCCCATAGTTTAAGGGACCTTGGTCCAAGGCTAAGCTTTGAGGTCTTCTTTTCATATACGAGAAGAAGACTTCAGTTTGAGGAGCAAGAGAGTATTTAGTTAGTTTGGCCTGCTCCTTCAGTCTCTTCTCCTCGGAAGCGACTGTTTTGTATTCAGGAGTCGTTTCTACAAGGTTCGTCTCGCTTTGGATCAGAGTAAGGATCTCTTCATTATTTTTTTCTAAAAAGGAATTCAGATCCAGGCTTTCAAAATCGGAGAAACGCAATTTCTGAGAGATCTGGAAATACTCTAACTGCGAATGAAGATCCTTTATAAAAGTAGAATATTCCGTTTCCTTTTCTAATGCTTCGGTCTTAGCGACGCTTGCCTTTAATACACCGGTAAGGTTGCTTCCTCCGGATGAGTAAGAAGATTCGCTTATATTCTTTTGGGCATTCGAAAGAACTAGGATCCTTTCATTTAGGATCTTCTTCTTGCCGATTGATTGATAGCGATTCAATAGACTGAAGAAATCGCCAAGCATACGATTTACTCCGGCTAAGTAGCCGAAATTTGCCTCGTTCTGCATGATTTGAGAGATTCGATTCTCAGTGCTCAGCTTTCCTGGAAAAGGAAACTCTTGCGAAACAGAAAACTCCATACCCGTCATCGTAGGAGTATCCATCGCTCTGTTTCCACCCAAGGAGTATCCGTTTCGTGTCGGATAGTTTCTATACGCGAATCCGATCTTCGGATCTGGTAAGATCCCGGAGGCTTCCGTATGCGCCTTATGGGCCTGGGAGATTCCTGCAAGGGATTTGGCTTCCGGATGCTCTGAGGCCAGGATTTCCAAAACATTTTCCAGATCCTTTGGTTCCGCCAAAAGCATCCCGGAAAAGAATATATAATATGATAATAGAATAAGGGTACGACTCATGAGTCCTCCGATCAAAAATAGAAAGAAGAATGAGAAGTTCTTAAATTAAAAATGTTTGAAGTAGACTTAAGGTTTGAGGTCGGGATATATTTCGAATCTTTTGAGAAGAAGGTAGAAAACCCTCTCTAAGCGAAAGATATACTTTCGATTGGGGAAAGAACCAGTGGAGCACGATCTTTTCTATCTTTAGCTTTTGTCCGTCTACAGATTGCCAAGAATCGTTTGCAGTAACGGAAACAGGGGCATCCTTTCCACAACAGTTCTTTTGCGGATCCGAAGAGTTTTCACTTTCGGACTTCTCAGAAGACTTATGGCAAGGAGGAAGTTTTTCTGTCTTTACGGAGACAGAAGCACCCATGGAAACAGGACAGGATCCGATCAGGCTTGCGATAGAACTGCAAGCGACTTGCATAGCAAAGCCGAGAGCTAATACAAATCCAATTGTCTTTTTGGAACGGGAATCCATGACCTTCCTCTATCTGACTGGAGCAAATACCCAAATGTCAAGAAAAAAAGGTTTTTGTAAAATAAGCCGACTTCTTCTGAAATTATTTCTTAGGAAAGAAAGGATTACTCAAGACAACTGCTGTGGGAAAGATCGCTTGGATCCTCACGTAAGAATCGCTAGGCCTTATCTTGTAGGAACCTCTCTTAGAATAAGCGGTATGTAACAGAACTTCCGAATTTTGACCTATGAATTCAACTGTGAGCGGAGTGTCTTGGAATTCAAAAAAGATCTCTTCCTCTCCTTTCATTCCGATTGGACCTAGTTTCGGATCTTGCAGAGTCCTTTCCATCTTGCGAACACAGAGATAATTCCCTTCCCGTAGAGATTTCAGGACCTCGGATTCTTCTAAACTATCCGTATTGATGAGTACATATCTCATCAGGGACTCGCCTTCTTGTTTGTAGATCTCTGAGCTTAGATCTCTCCAATTCGGAAGTCCGGACGTCTTGATGCGAATATATTCTTCTCTGGGAAGATAATGCAGATCATCGGATGCCATGCAGAAGGACGGAACCTTATTGCTTAGCAGTTTATCCCATTGTTTTGGAATATCGCCAAAAGGACTGAACACTTCCAAAGCATTATAATTTTTTAATTCTGATAAAATTTTCAGCGGAAAACTGTCATTTAAAAGAGGATGATTGATTACAATGAATCCGCCTTGAGATCCGATCTTATTGATCATCCATTGCATGTTTTCTACACTTGCGTAGATCGGAAAAAGATCATTCGTTACTTCTTCAGTACCTAAAACGGTGAGATGCCTTTTCTTTAAGTTCATTCCCCATTCATAGCCCTTGATCGAGGAAAGTTTTTCAGGCAATGTGATCCTTTCATAATCGGTAAAGCCTAGGATCTTATAGCCATTCGCTGCATACACTGTTTCGATTTCTTCGGGGGAATTACGACCAGGTGTGAACCAAATGCGATCCGTATGGAGATGAATTGCGGCCTTTTGCCAAGATAAGGAAGTTTTGCGTTTGTATGGATTCTCAAACCTTGCCCATTCGATTTTAGCTTGAGCAAGTGTAGGATCCGCTTTCAAGAAGATCCAAGTATATAGGTTCTCTAAAAGAACCATTCCTAGGAGCAGAGCGCAGAGAAGGAAAAAAATCCGCTTCTTCATTCTCACCTAAGTTCGAAAGCAGGTTCGAAACAGAAAACTAGAATTTGTAAAATGCTTTGTTACAACTTATCTACGAAAACATCTAGAATTCATCAATATGTAACAGAGAAAATAGAGATTCTTTGGATTTGCTTTATAGAAGTGAAATCAATAGTTTCTGAAAAGTATATTACTCGTTCGAATTTACGTAGAAAGGATTACTGAAAACATAGGCTGTAGGAAATAAAGCTTGGATCCGAACGTAAAAATCTCTAGGCTTTGCCTTGTAAGAACCGCTCTTTTGGTTCACTATGCTGTGAAGGACTTGGCCGTCTACACCGATGAATTCGACGAAGAAGGGAGTCTCTTCAAATTCGAAGCTCACTTCGTTCCCGTTTTTTAAGGAGAAAGATTTAAGCTTAGGATCGTCTAGATTCCGTTTCAATTTACGAACGCAGGCATAATTCCCGGATTTAAGAGCTTTTAAAATATCTTCTTGTGAATAAGAATCCGTATTCAAGAGAATATATCTCATCAAAGCCTCGCCCTTCTCTGCGAACAAAAGAGTGAGCGTCTCCCTTAGGCCATGAGTCTTACTTTGTATCTTTACGTATTCTGCCTTAGGAAGATAATGCAGATCGTCTCCGGACATGCAGAATGAATGGATCCCTTGGCTGAGCAGCTCATCCCAATATTTGGAAATATCTCCATAAGGCGAAAGAACTTCGATTGCATCGTAACCGGACAATCTTTCTAATTCGGAAAGAGTGAATCCATTGTACAATGTGGGATGATTTATAACAACGAAAGCTCCTTTCTCCTTTTGGGCATTAATCTCCCATTGAATATTTTCAAGGGAAGAATAGAGAGGGAAATAATCAGGCTCCACCTTTTCGGTGCCTAAGATAGTGAGATGTCTCTTTTTAAGATTCCTTCCCCATTCATATCCTGGAATCAAGACTGGATTTTTGGAATCCACTTTAGTAATCGTACCGTAATCGGTGAAAGAGAGAATCTTGGTGCCGAAGTTTCCATAAATCTCTAAGATCTCTTCCGGTGAATTTCTAAGAGGAGTATACCAGATTTCATTGGTATGTAGGTGAATTGCAGTCTTTGCCCATTTAATTTTTGTAGTTTTTTCGTAAGGATTTTTTATTCCTGTCTGGTGTGGTTGGCCTTTAGAGATGATTCGGAATCGGAGACTCGCCCAGACATTAAAGGCAATAACGGATATGAGAATGATGGAAAATAAGAGAGCGATCTTTTTGAACTTTTTCATTTTTGTGTAATAAAAATTTTTCAGAGCTAAATCCGTTTTAAAGAAATTGTCCAGTACTAATTGAAGACCTTAAAGGATAAAAAATGAAGGACCAAAGAATCGCTATCATAATACCGGCTTACAATGAAGAGTTGACGATCCGAGATACCATTCTTGCTTTTTTCAAAGAACTTCCACAAGCGGAATATTGGGTCGTTGACAATAATTCTTCCGACCAAACTAGAAAGATAGCAGTCGATACATTAAAGAAAAATAAAATGAAAGGGAATGTTCTCTTTGAGCCTCGCCAAGGGAAGGCAAATGCTGTCCGAAAGGCTTTTACACTGGCAGATGCTGATATCTATATTCTTACAGACGCGGATATGACCTATCCTGCGGAAGAAGTTCACAATCTTACTGCAATTCTAAATGAAGAAGGTCTAGACTTGGTCGTAGGAGATCGCTTGAGCCAAGGAGTCTATGGAAAGGAAAATAAGAGACCGTTTCATTCCTTTGGCAATCATCTGGTGATCAATCTGATCAACTTTTTATTCGGGGTAAAATTAAGAGACGCAATGAGCGGCTATAGAGTGTTCTCTCGTAGATTCGTAAAAAATTACCCGATACTTGCAAGCGGATTTGAGTTAGAGATCGAAATGACCTTGCACTCCTTGGACAAAAGATTTGCAATGAAAGAGGTTCCTATCCAATACAAGGACCGGCCTGAAGGAAGTTTTTCAAAATTAAATACAATCCGAGATGGATATAGAGTGGTGAATAATATTCTATGGATCTTTAAGGATTATAAGCCGATGCATTTTTTCGGTTTCTTCTCCTTAGTTGCTGGGATCCTTTCTTTGGCCGCCGGATTTCCCGCAGTCGTGGATTATATCAAATATAGATACGTGTATCATGTGCCGCTGGCGATCTTAGCGACAGGACTAATGCTATTTTCCTGGATTCAAATTGCGATCGGTCTGGTGCTCCATACAGTATCCAAGATCCAAAGAACAAATTTTGAATTGTCTCTATTAAAATTCGGAACGGAAGCTCCGTTCCGCTCGAAGGATTCGGCGTCCCCCGCCCCCGGTTCGGGTGGTGGGGAGAGGCCCGTGGGCAAAACCTCTCGCCGTTAAATCACAAAATCGGGGACCTGACAACTCAGATCCGTGTTTTCAAAAATGGAATCTAAATTCCGTGAAAGATTTGCTGAAGAAGAAGTCGATTCTCGAATCACTTCTTCTTCTCTGAATTCTGTTCTTATTTTAAAGAAGAAGTTAATAGAACGAGTCCATTCTCGGCGGATACTTCTTTAAACTCTCGCTTTGGATAGGTCAGCATCAATTCCAATATGCTGTTTCGATTGCAGATAATCGCTAAGCTTTGGTCCGACTCAAAAAGATCGACTTCATCCTTGAACTTGTAACTCCCTACGATATGTATCTTTTGCTCTCTATAGAACATTGGATAAAAAGAAAGATATTTGTAAAAGATGACCGGATTGCCTGACTTCTCCGCTTGGTCGTAGAGACGAAGGTTTCCGTCTTGTAAAAAGGAAATGATCTTGGGAGCCAAGGTGGCGGAAAGAGTTCCTACAAATAACATCATTCCTGTCCAAGTGGAGAGAAGAAAGAAATACCAGCCTTCTCCCCTTCCCCTACTGGAAGACCAAAGTCCCCAACTGCCTAAAAGAATTCCGATGCACAAAAAGATTCCCGGTAAAGAATCGATTCCGGTGAATTTAGGCAATGCCTCTTTTCCCACTCCAGTGAAAGAAGAAGATTGCTCCAAAATATTCGGTAGGAATGCAAATAAAAGCCCTATAACGAGTCCTAATCCTAAGAAAGAGATCGGGATCCATTTTGACTTTAAGGCTTCTTCCCTTTCTGCGATTAAATAGGAAGCAAAGAAGGAAAGAGCAAAGTAAATGGAAGAAGAGTAATGAGGAAGTTTGGTTTGCACCACCGAAAAGATTGCGAGCACAAGTCCTAACCAAATCAGGAAATAGCGAGAGAATCTTGCGATCTTTGGATCAGTGAAAAGCTTCCAATTCTTGGCGACTGCAAACAGTAAGATCGTCCAAGGGAAGAATCCAATGAACATTACAATAAAATGATAGAACCAAGGACCTGTATGGGATTCTAAAGATTTGGTTAAAAGCTTCTTCTGGAAATCGAAGAATTGTACAAGGAATTCCTCGCCGTACAGAATATAATTCGTGAGATAATAAAAAGAAAGAACCAATAAGGATACGAACCCGAATAAAACAAAATCGAAGAATTTAAACTTCCATCTTCTTTCTAAGATTCGATTTGCAGCGAAAATAATAAGAGGGATCCCTAGACCAAGAGGACCTTTGGTTAATACTGCCATTCCTCCAAAGAATGCGGAAGAGAAGATCCAACGAACTCTAATCTTGAATTCTTCCCCCTCGTTCTCTTCGTAAAAGTAGAGCGAGATTACCGAAAGTAAAATGAGAGTATTGAATAGATGGTCTATGTAGGCCGTTCTGGAAAGAAGAAGAGGCAAGAAGGAAGCGGAATACAAAAATGCCCATGCATATCCGAAGAATCTTGAGTGAAGAGAACTTCCTAAGCGAACTAAAATGAAGAAGGAGATTAATCCGCTCAAAACGGAAGGCATACGAGTAGAAAATTCGTTTAAACCGAAAACTCCGTAGAAAGCGTTTGCTAACCAAAAATAAAAAGGAGGCTTTTCGCTGAATATCTGCCCGTTTACTTGGATGCGAAAGAATTCACCGGATTCCCACATTCCCTTGGAAGCAGCTCCGTAAATATTCTCATCCCAATCAATGAGAGGAAAGCTTCCTAAGCCGAAGAGAAGAAACAAAAGATACAGAAGGAATAAAAGTGGAAAAAACAAATTTCGCATTCTAAATGAAAAACCTTTTAAAGGAAGCGAAGTCTCGCCTTCCCTAATCCAAAAATCGAAGACATTCTACTTCATCATTCCAAAACCTAAATTTTACAATCCAGATTCGTTACAAAACAGATAAAATTGAAATGGAATAGAAAGATCTCTTTAATTTCAAAAAGATATAAGAGATGCGAAAAGAATTTCTGAAAGCAGATTAGAATAAAAAAAAGCCTAACCTTCGTTACGAGAAGTTAGGCTTCAGAGTCGTACGGCGATTTATAAAAAATATAAATCCGTGGTCCCGTCGAAAGAACCAACATTCACTTAGGCGGCTCCCCTGCCGGAACACACTAAAGATGAACCGGCAGGCCGCTATTGAATTACTTCAATAGCTGGAGCACGGTTTGCGGTTTCATGTTCGCCTGAGCGAGCATCGCAGTAGCAGCCTGGGTCAGGATCTGATATCTGGTGAAGCTGGTCATTTGCTCAGCCATATCAGTATCACGGATCCGTGATTCAGCAGCTTGGATGTTCTCGTAAGCGTTCATCAACCCCTTAGCGGCATGTTCCAGACGGTTGTAATAAGCTCCTAAGTCTGCTCTCTGTTTAGAGATCAGTCTTAGAGCATCGTCAGCGAGTCCAATAACGGAGTTCGCTTTTCCCGCCGTAGAAAGAGAGATGAAAGTTAGAACAGTCGGGTTTCTGAGTCCCAGAGCCGCGGTGTTCATCGTTTCAATATAAACTCTCTCTCTTTGGTGCATGTTAGCACCCATATGGAACCACATACTTGCGGTCGGATTCAAACGAGCGAAAGCTCCAGTAAGGAGTTTCATCTTGTTGAACTCGGCCTGAGAAGCAATCCTGTCGATCTCGTCGACCAACTGGGAAACCTCTACTTGTATTTGTTGACGGTCTTCCTCGGTATAAATACCGTTCGCAGCTTGCACTGCAAGCACGCGGATCCTTTGAACGACTTCATGGGTTTCTTGCAGATACCCTTCTGCCGTTTGGATCAAGGACATACCGTCCTCAGTGTTTTGTTCCGCCCTGCGCAAACCTCCGACCTGAGTCCTCATTTTTTCGGACACGGCCAAACCGGAAGCGTCGTCACCTGCACGGTTAATACGCATACCAGAAGACAACTTCTCGATGTCTTTGTTCATGCTTTCGCTATTGAACTTTAAAGTTCTGTGAGCGAAGATGGCACTGATGTTGTGGTTAATAATCATTCGGTTCCTCCTTGAATCCGAATCTCCGCAAGCGGAGAATTGATCTTCCTAGAGGTCTTCCTTGACCTCTTCCCCTTAAAAATCGGGCCAGTTTCCAAAACGGAAGAGATACTTTTTTCACAGATAATAAGATAAAAGATGCTTCCTACCAAGCTAGGATATGTCACGTTTCAGAAGGGATAGTTTTGGGCGCCCTCCGCGCTTCGCTCGGAGCCGAGCCGCTGCGGATTCGGCATTCGCCTCATCCGTCCGCGCCGAAGATTTGTAGTAACTTCGACATTTCATACAAAGGCGCGTCCGGACTAAAGTCCTCCACGTCTCTGGCGCGGTTTTGGACCCGTAATTCCCCCTGAAAGTGCTTGCCGGAATAGATACAGGCAACAGTCTGAAAGAAAGATGCTCGAAAGAATTTATCTAGCGAATCCCCGCGGTTTCTGCGCCGGCGTAAAATATGCGATCTCTTATGTGGAACAGGTCCAGTCCCATTCCAAAGAACAGATCTATGTACGAAAGGAAATCGTTCATAACCGTCGTGTCGTAGAAGACATGAAGAAAAGAGGGATCAAGTTCATTAACGAGCTTGGGGAAGCTCCGGACGGAGCCACAGTGATCTTCTCCGCACATGGAGTTTCTCCTGAAGTCGTCGAAGAAGCTAAAAAGCGCAGTATGAAGATCGGAGATGCTACCTGCCCTTTGGTAACTCGGGTCCACAGAAAGGCGCGTCGCTATAAGGATTCTCACCAGATCATCTATATAGGCCACCAAGGTCATGACGAAGCGATCGGAACCATGGGCGAAGCCGATATGTTTCTAGTAGAATCCCCCGAAGACGTCCAAAAGCTAATCGGAAAAATAGATACAAACAAGCCGATCACGTATCTAATGCAGACCACTCTTTCCGTTGCGGATACTAAGCTGGTCGTTGAAAAGATCGCAGAATTATTCCCAAGTGTAGAACATCCTGCCAAGGATGATATCTGTTACGCGACTACGGAAAGACAAGAAGCAGTCTCTTCCATGATGGAAGAGATAGATGCAATGTTAGTGATCGGAGCAGACAATAGTTCTAATTCTCTTCGCCTATTGCAACTTGCCCAAAAATCCAAACCTTTCTCCTTTAAAGTAAATTCTTTAGAAGATCTAAGCAAAGAATACTTGGAGGAAAAGAATATTCGAACGATCGGAATTACTGCAGGAGCCTCCACTCCTCAGATCCTAGTAGATGAGATCATTCACAAATTGAGGGAATTCTATCCTTCGGTCAGTGTGGATTTGTTCCCAGGTTCAAGGGAAGATTCCATGAGTTTCAAACTACCAGCTAACTTGTTACTTTAATTTCTTTATGTCCCGATCCTTTGGGATCTCATTTTCCTTTCGGAATTTGAGGGTTAGTTCTGTGTCTTTAGAATAATCTTTATCTTAAAATCATTATATAATGTCCTCGTAAAAGGCGTTATGCGCCAAAGTGAGTCATTTTTGTGTATTTTTGCATTAAAGTGATTGAATTAACTCTGTTTTCGCGTAAGTTTCTTCCCCTGTATGGTCAAGGAAGATCTACGGTTCGGTTCAGGAACCGAACTGTTCCAACTCATAGTCTCACAGACTTCTGACGCGATTCTCGTAACTGATTCTAATTTAAACGAGAACGGGCCATCTATAGTCTTCGCAAATCCTGCATTTTGCAATTTAACCGGTTATAAGATAGAAGAATTACAAGGAAAATCAGCGAAGATCCTTTTCGGAAAAGATACAAACAGAAAGACATTACAAAATCTTAAAAATTGCGTGCAACGTGGAATTCCCTACTCTTCTTCTACAATCAATTATAGAAAGGATGGGAGCAAGTATCATGCAGAATGGACTGTTTCTCCCGTCAAGGATCCTGCCGGGAAAATTACGAATCTATTATCTATCCAGAGAGATATCACTGATAAGATCTTAAGAGAGGAATTTGCTGCGAGAAGATTGAGATCAGAGATGGGTTTGACCGCTGCCTCTCAGATCTTAATGAGCACCCAGCACGAAAGCTTTACGGTAGAAAGAGCGATTGAACATTTCTTAGTCCTCACCGGTGCCGAAAGGATCTATTTCTATAAGAGAACGAGCAATCCAGAAGTGTTGCTATTAGAGGCGGAAAGTAAGAGTCCATTCTCTAGTTCTACCTTAGCGGAGACTCATCCGCAAATTTCTCTGACTTCTCGCTTCTCCAGGTGGAAGGGATTTCTTCATAAGAATGAAATCATAGAATTCAGAACAAGCCAACTTCCCGAATTAGAAAGATATTTTTGCCAAGGCCGAAGGTCGGATACTATCTTCCTATTTCCTTTGAAGATCTCAGGTGATTGGATCGGATTTTTGGGAATGGAATTTTTCGAGAGCCAGACAGGTCCTGAGGAGCAATTTACTTTTCGCACGTTTGCGGATCTAATCGGATTTTATTTAGAAAGAAAATCTATATTAGAAGAGTTGAAAACTCATAAAGAAACCTTGGAAGAGACCGTGGAGAAGCGGACCAAGGAATTATCCGTACAAAAGGAAAAGGCAGAAGCCGCAAGTACAGCAAAAAGTGAATTTCTTGCGAACATGAGTCATGAACTCAGGACTCCTTTGAATGCGATCATAGGACTCTCAAAGATGATCCAACCTTCCCAAGAGGATCCAAGTAACCAAAGATACTTGGACGTGATCCATAATTCAGGATTGCATCTGTTGGGGCTCATCAACGATATCTTAGATCTTTCCAAGCTGAATGCAGGAAAATCCAGCTTCAATTTCGATGAGTTGGATCTTAAAAAAGAAATAGAGCAAGTTGTCTCCGTGTTAGAAGCGGAAATACTTAGAAAACATATCCACCTTGTCTGGCAGGAATCAGATATCCAACATCCTCTGATCACAGGAGATCCTAAAAGAGTCAGGCAGATTTTTTTGAATCTGCTCGGAAATGCGGTCAAGTTCACAGAAGAACAAGGTTCTATTTACGTATCCGTTTCCAAAGAAAGGGATTTCTGGCTCGTAGAGATCACAGACACAGGCATCGGAATTCCAGATGAAGAGCAGAGAAAAGTATTCGATGCATTTTATCAGGTAAAGAATGCAAGGACAAAGGATACGGAAGGAACTGGGCTTGGCCTTTCGATCGTAAAGAAGTTAGTAGAGGCGCATAACGGTTCCATTCGATTGAAGAGTAGAGAAGGAATCGGAACCTCTTTCTTTATAAGCCTTCCCGTTTTAGATAAGGGAGAACGTAAGATCCAGGTCCGACGAAATTATTCAAATGCGTATCCAGAAAAACTAAAGGCGAATTGCTATATTCGATTCGAGTGCGCAAACAGAAAGAATGAAGAGTTGCTAACCTCCTTCTTCAAGAAACAGGACCAAGATCTGTATTTTTCGGAGAACAAAGGTGAATATAATAAAAAACTAATCCTATTCAGAGACAATCGAGCAACGACCGGACTTCCGGGATCTTCGAAAGCCTGGAAAACTGTCTATATTCTCCCCGAAGGAAATACAAGAGAAGAAGGAACAGAATTCGATTTCTATCTTGGGAGCCCTATCTCCATAGACGAATTGAAAGTAATCATAGAACAGTTGGCGGATGAGATCCATGAATAATACCACCGGCTCTGTTGGTAAAACCAGAATAGAACGAAAAAGTCTCGTTCGAGATCCAGTTCTGATCGTAGAAGATAAATTGGAAAATACTCTTATGCTTGAGGCGCTTTGTGAGGAATTCGGGATCCAATACGAGTCTGCTTCGAACGGAGAAGAGGCCATCGAGATGGCCAAAGCAAAGAAATATTCGATTTATATAGTTGATCTTCTCATGCCTGTGATGGATGGACCTTCCTTCATTCGTATGTTAAAGGAATTTCAACCTGAGGCCACCATACTCGTGCAAACTGCAATCGATTCCACAGAAACTGTGATCGAGGTCATGAAGTTAGGTGTATTCGATTATATTATCAAACCGATTATGCCGGACCTATTTCTCAAGTCCATGTCCAAGGCAGTCGACTACAAGGCACTAAAAGACAGAGAGAATTCGATCCTAGAAGCGGAGAGCTTAAAGCTAAGGAGCCAATTAGAGTGGCTTACCTATAAGGAAACCAGAAGAAAGTCCGCAGATGAATCCTGGGAAAAGTCGTCCATACATTCTCTCCAGACTTCCCTATCCCAAGGTTCCGGAATAGGCGCAATCATCAGCCTGTTAGATATGGCTCGGGCTGATTTGAAAAAGGACGGAGACTATTATCAGATCCATTCTACTATTATGGACCTGATCTTGGAGAATCAGGAGATTACTAAGAATCTTCTGACTGGGCTCACTCAATTATTAGAGATCATTAATACAGATCTAAACAAGAAGCCGATGCTCGCTTCTGAGCTCATTGAGAAAATGAAAGGAACAGTCGAGTTCATTCGGCCTTACCTAGAGCAAAAGAACCTGAGGTTGAATCTTCCCGTTTTAAAAAGAGATGTGGAAGTGGAGATAGAACCCGAACTCTTTTTCTCTGCTGTCTATGAAATCGTTCTTAATGCGTTCAAATACTGCGCCCCTAAAACGAGCCTGGAATTGTTTACGAGTATCAACCAAGGATACTTTTGTATCGTTTTGAAGAACATTGTAGATGAGAAGCCGTATGGAGGTGTGGATGAAAAATATGAGAGTTTGGTGCTACAGCCATTCTTTCGACTTCATCCTCCGGTAGAGAGCGTCTCTCACCTTGAAAAATTCGGCTTAGGTCTCGGATTGACTGCAGTGGATCAGATCATGAGAAAGCATAACGGATTATTTTTTATTCATAATGCAAAGGATCATACTGGAGATCAGATCCGACTTTGCGTGATGAGCGAGTTATTTCTGCCGATCCGCTAGGCAAACAAGAAGGAAAGAATGAAGAAAATATTGATCGTAGATGATTCCGCCGTTTTCAGAAAGATCCTGAGTCTACATCTTTCTCAAGCCTCTTTCTCGGTAGTGGAAGCGGAAGATGGTTTAATGGGATTAGAAAGACTAAAGGAAGGGAAAGTAGATCTAGTAGTAAGCGACATGAATATGCCGAACATGGATGGACTCAGTTTTGTTAAAGCGATCAAAGAGGATTCAAATCATAAGTTCGTTCCCATCGTGATGTTAACTACTGAATCCCAAGAAGAGTTGAAGTCGGAGGGGCTAAAGGCTGGTGCAAAAGCTTGGCTTACCAAGCCATTCTCTCCAGAAGAATTGTTAAAAACGATACAGATACTTTTGGTTTAGATTTCGGTAATATTGTATGTCACTTGAAGTTAAGATCTCAGAACTTGGTCAGAGAAATTCTCGCCCTTTGTTTAGATTAGATCTATTCGGAGAGGCCTGTATCTACTCTATTTCTGAATGGCAAGAAAGGTTAAACTCTCTTTTACAAAAGAATCCTCTGAGGCTCGAGATAGATACAGGAGGATTAGAGAAAGTGGACTCCAGTTTTCTGCAGTCGCTTCTTCTTTTAAAAAGAGAATCCCTAAGAATGGCTTGGGAACTTTCTATCCTGAATCACTCTTATTGCGTATTAGAATTTTATGATTTATATGGTTTGATTGGATATTTTCAGGATAGAATCAGGGTTTCTAAGAAAGATTCTTCTTCCTTTAAATTTGCGTATGGAGTGGAGAGAGCGTAAATGGATCTTTCTGAAATCAGAGAAGCCTTTATCCAAGAATCCACCGAACTTTTGTCTTCGGCGGAGCTTCTTCTATTGCAATTAGAAAGAGGCGAATTCGATGCGGAGTCGATTCACTCTATGTTCCGAGCAGTTCATACAGTAAAAGGAACTGCTGGTATGTTCGGTTACGAGTCCATAGAGAAATGCTCTCATGAGTTGGAGACTCTGCTCGATCAGGCCAGATCCGAAAAGACAGAACTCGATCCTAAGAAAATCGATTTTCTATTAAGGGCAGTAGATCACTTGAAGAAGATCGTCGCCGATCCTTTTCCCGGGGAACTTACGGATCCGGACGCAAGATCAGAACAAGAAAGAATTATCTCCGAAGCAAAGGGATTCATAGGCGCAACCGAAAGAAAGAAACCTATAAACGAAGAAAAGAAAACGCAAGAGAGCTCAAAGAAAGGCTCTGTAAACTCAGAATGGCAGATCAGCTTCTTTCCTGGACAAGATACTTTTAGAAGTGGGATGGACCCCTACTCCTTTTTAAAATATCTTAAAAACTTTGGAGAAATACTTCACCTCTATTTATATAAAAGCCAATTGCCTAAATGGGAAGAATGGAATTCAGAAACATGTTATCTGGGATTCGAGATCAAACTTCGCTCTTCATCTCGACAGGAAGAAATTGAATCCGTCTTTGCATTCTTAAGAGATGGCTCTTTTTTGAGAGTCATTCCTCCAAATTCGTCGGAAGAAATCTTTCATCAGATCGCAAAAGAGATCCCATGCGGAGAAGAAGAATATTATAAAACTCTCACATTGCTCGGATTGCAGATCGATGGAGTCCAAGTTGCACATGAATCCAAGACTTCTCCTGCTCCGAAACAGGAAATTGAAAAAACGCAGGCGACAACTACGATTGCTCCCAAGCTGATCCGGATCGATTCAGCAAAAGTGGACCAGCTTGTTAACCTCGTGGGAGAATTAATCATCTCCGAAGCAAGTTTAGGTAGATTACTTGTAGAGAAGGAAGACTCAGAACTGAACGAGTCTGCAGAAATTCTATCCAGGCTCGTTGGAGAGATTAGAGAAACAGCAATGGCTCTTCGAATGGTGCCTATTGGAGAATTGTTCGAAAAGTATAGAAGAACCGTTAGAGATATCTCAATTGAACTCGGAAAGGATGTTGATTTTGAGATCCAAGGCGGTGAGACAGAACTAGATCGATCTGTAATCGAGAAGATCAACGATCCCATTGTTCATATCTTAAGAAATGCTTTGGATCATGGCATCGAGCCGAGTGGAGAAAGAGAAGCATTAGGAAAATCTCAAAGAGGAAAGCTCAAGATCCAAGCCTCTCACGCAACAGGAAGCATTTCTATCGAGATCTCGGATGATGGAAAAGGATTAAACCAAGATAAGATCCGCAAGAAAGCCGTAGAAAAAGGAATCATTGATCCAGACCAAAGCCTCACCGAACAAGAGATCGCCAATCTGATCTTTCAGCCTGGATTTTCCACTGCGGAGGCGGTTACTAATCTTTCAGGTCGAGGCGTAGGAATGGATGTAGTCTTACGCAATATAGAGTCCTTGAGAGGTTCGGTTAACGTTCAATCTGAGTTCGGAAAGGGCTCCGTTTTCTCCATTCGACTCCCACTTACTCTTGCTATTATAGACGGATTCTTAGTGAGATCTTGTGATTCGTACTTCGTTGTGCCAATGGATTGGGTTAAAGAAACAATGGAGTCAGAGCTGCAACTTCTTCCGGAAGAGATTTCCGGATCGATCAATCTGAGAGGAGAAGTACTTCCGATTCTTCATTTAGGAAGATTTCTTGGCCTCCCTGGTTCGGACGAAGGAAGAAAGAATATTCTAGTTTTAGAATATGAAGGTAGGAACTTCGGCATTCTCGTTCATGATCTGCTTGGTGAAATACAATCTGTAATCAAACCATTGAACGAAATATTTAAAGGAATACAATGTATTAGCGGTACTTCTGTTTTAGGAACAGGAAAAATCGCATTTATCCTGGATGTTCCTGGACTCCATTCCCTATTAAAGATCCAAAGATCGAATTTAAGAGAAAGAGAAAAGATACGCTCTAAGTAGGAATAGATCCTGCTGAATGCATTCATAATCGAATTAGAAATAAGTTATTAATTTTGAGAATAGGTAAAAACGTATGGCACAAGGTAAGAGCAAGGCAATCGTTCTGGTCTGGATTTTTCTTTTAGGAATTCTACTAACTTTTGGATCCGCCGGATGGAGTTATTATTTTGATCATTTTGGACCGGACCAAAAGGATACGAGTCAATCAAACTCTTCTCCCGGGAATGAGATTCGATCGAATTTCTTTCACTTAGGGACGGATCTGTATTCCTTATTTTTGCCCGACCAGAATCGAGAGAGTCTTCTTGTTAAGATTGATTCTATTAAAAAAAGGAAAGAAGAACTAAAGTTAGGTCTTTCCGCTCTATCCAAGACTGGAACAGTTTCGGAGGAAGTAAAATCATTAGAAGAAGATCTGGAAGAAGTATATGAGTCCCTACTTTCAGGAAAGGCAATCTTGAACGGTGCAGGAAAGAATACTCAAATTGATTTTATTGAACATCTTTCTAAATCTACTCTTCCTAAGTTTGAAAGCCTAAGAGAAAAATGGGCGGATACTTCTTTTGAGACTAGTCCTAAGGTAGTTTCTAAAAATTCAGTCTATTATCATTTCTTATTCGCAGTCTTTGGGACCCTTCTCTTACCTGCCCTTGCGATCTATCTAAAACCTTTCTCAAGTCGGGGACCCATTTTGGAGTCGAGAGGAGATTCAGAAGAATTCATTCGGATCAAGACAGCTCTAGATAATGTGACTACGAATATCATGATGGCGGATCAGAACCTAAAGGTTACTTATATGAATAAGTCGATTCACCAGATGTTCTCAGATGCTGAGGAAGATATCAAGAAGCAACTTTCTCAATTTCGTTTAGAGGCTCTTATGGGAACGAATATTGATGCGTTCCATAAAAACCCTGCTCACCAAAGAAACTTGCTCAAAGATCTGACTAAGACCTTCCGTTCTAATATTGAGATCGGCGGGCGTTCCTTTGATCTAATTGCAAACCCTATCTTGACAAATTCAGGAGAGAGATTGGGAACTGTGGTGGAATGGGCGGATGTGACTGAGCAGAAAAAAATGCAGGAAGTCCGTAGAGCCGAAAATGAAGAGCTTACTCGCATCAAAGTGGCATTGGACAATACAAGTACCAATATTATGATCGCTGATAACAATTTGAATATCAAATACATGAATAAGGCGATCGTGAAGATGTTCGAGATCGGAGAGAATGATATTCGGAAACAACTTAATAATTTCCACTTAAACAAGCTTATTGGATCGAATATAGATGTGTATCACAAGAATCCTGCTCACCAAAGAGGATTGCTCGCTTCCTTTACTACAACATTCAAATCAAGTATCGAGATTGGAGGTAGATCATTTGATCTGATCGCGAATCCAATCTTAACTGATTCGGGAGATCGCCTTGGTGCTGTGGTGGAATGGTCCGATGTTACTGAGCAGAAAAAGGTCGCTGAAACAAGAAAACTTGAGAATGAGGAATTAACTAGGATCAAGGTAGCCTTGGATAATACGAGTACAAACGTAATGATTGCCGACATGGACTTCAATATCAAGTACATGAATAAAGCAGTCTACAAGATGTTCCAAGGAAGCGAGATGGACATTCGAAAACAATTAAGTGCTTTCAATTTGCAAAAGTTGATCGGGACGAATATAGATAGTTTCCATAAGAATCCGGCACACCAAAGGAATTTGGTCGGAAATCTGAACTCCACTTATGAGTCTTCAATTAATATAGGAGGTCGTACTTTCAATCTAGTTGCGAACCCTATTTTAAGCACCGACGGACAAAGACTGGGTGCAGTTGTAGAATGGTCCGACATCACAGGCGAACTGGCAGTACAGAAAGAGATCGAAGAGATTGTAAACGCTGCGACCAAGGGAGATTTTAAAACCAGATTGAATCTAGATGGTAAGGAAGGTTTCTTTAAAACATTGGGAGAAGGATTGAATTCCTTACTACAAGTCAGTGAGGTGGGATTGAACGAAGTTCTTTCTGCATTGGAAAGACTCGCTAACGGAGACCTTACCTCTAAGATCGAGAACGAATACTTCGGTACTTTCGGCAAATTGAAAGAGTTCGGAAATACCACCGTAGATAAACTGAACGAGATCATGGGAGACATCGTCATGAAATCGGGAAGCTTAGTCGGGTCTGCTGGCGAAGTTTCTTCCACCGCAAATTCATTAAGCCAGGGAGCTTCTCAACAAGCTGCTTCTGTAGAAGAAACGACTTCTTCTCTGGAAGAGATGACTGCTTCCATCGATCAGAACGCAAGTAACTCCAAGCAAACGGAACAGATCGCCAGCCAATCATCTAGAGATGCTGAAGATGGAGGAAAATCTGTAACTGAGACTGTAAGTGCAATGAAGCAAATTGCAGAGAAGATCTCTATCATAGAAGATATCGCTTACCAAACCAACTTACTCGCGTTGAATGCCGCAATAGAAGCGGCAAGAGCCGGAGAGCATGGAAGAGGATTTGCAGTAGTTGCTTCCGAAGTGCGTAAGTTAGCGGAGAGAAGCCAAAAGTCTGCGAATGAGATCTCAAGCCTTGCAGTTTCCTCTGTCGCAATCGCGGAAAAAGCAGGAAAACTGATCGGAGATATAGTTCCGAATATTAGAAAAACTGCAGATTTGGTCCAAGAGATCACTGCTTCCAGTGAGGAGCAAGCCTCTGGAGTTGTAGAGATCAATAAGGCAATGGGACAATTGGATCAGGTGTCACAACAGAATGCTTCTGCGTCAGAACAGCTAGCTGCGATCGCAGAAGAAATGAACAGCCAGGCGGAATCACTGCGTGAGTCTGTCATGTTCTTCCGCTTGAGTAAGGAGTCTCAAATTAAGGAAACAAGTAACGGCGCAGGCACAAGGAAAGCTTCTTTGAGATCCATCAACGTCCAAGAGAAGTCCAAGTTCGAAAAGTATTGAGGGATTAGATGAGTAATTTCGAAGACAATCAATACCTAACCTTTAAGATCGGAGAAGAGACTTTCGGGATCGGACTGCTGAATGTAAAGGAGATCTTAGAATACACTCATGTGACTACGGTTCCGATGATGCCTTCTTTCATTCCGGGAGTGATCAATCTGCGAGGGAATGTCGTTCCTGTCTTAGATGTAAGCGACAAGTTCTTTAAGAAGAAGCATTCTCCGGATAAAAGAACTTGTATCGTGATCGTGGAGGTCCCCGAGTCAGTTAACGGAGCAAGGATGGATATAGGTCTCATCGTAGAGTCGGTCTATGAGGTCTTAAGCATTCCTTCTGCCGAGATAGAGCCTCCCCCAACCTTTGGATCCAGGATAAGAGTAGACTTTCTCTCCGGTATGGCTAGGCAATCTAGCGGTTTCATTCTTCTTCTAAATCTTATCCGCCTACTGACTGTAGAAGAGCTCACTGCGTTGGAAGAAACAAGAGACGAGGCAACTCATCTGACATCTTCCAATGCTGTCTGAGATGGAACCAGATATAGTAAAGGATATCTTCTTACAGCCAGGAGGCCTGTATTGGGGGGAGAATGGTACAAGAATACGAACGTTACTTGGTTCCTGCGTTGCAGTTTGTCTTTGGCATCCCTATTACCGAGTGGGTGGAATGGCACATATCATGTTGCCCAAAAGGCCTGCAAGCATACCGGATGCACATAACAAATATGCGGATGATGCGATAGAGACATTCTTACATAAATTCCTTCAGTTAGGAGAAAGACCGGGAAGATTCGTATGCAAGATATTCGGAGGAGCCTCCATGTTCTCTCCAGACGAGGAGAAATTGGAGGAAGTAAAAAAGATCGTAGAGATCGGCGATAAAAACGTGGAAGCAGTCCAAACGCTGATCAAGAAGGCAAATATCACTCTTGCCGCTTCTCATACTGGAGGCACTTCTCATAGAAAGATTTATTTTTCCCTCTGGGACGGAGAGGTCTATATGGAGAATCCAAAGAATTAATAAAATATGATATATGTTTTCATAATAGATGATTCCGCCGTAGTCCGGACTGTGTTGACTCAAGTTCTGGAAAAGAACAACGATATCAAGGTGATAGGATCTTCTCCTGATCCTGTATTTGCATTGGAGAAACTCGAGAAATCGGGAGACTGGCCTGACGTATTCGTGCTGGATATAGAAATGCCGCGGATGGATGGAATTAGTTTTTTAAAGAAGATTATGCATGAAAGACCAACCCCTGTTTTGATCTGTTCTTCTCTGGCAGAAAAAGAATCCGAAACTACTTGGATCGCTTTGAAAGAAGGAGCGGTAGGAATCGTAACGAAACCTAAAATAGGCCTAAAGGATTTTTTAGAAGATTCAGTAGTATATTTGGGAGAAGCAGTCAGATCCGCATCCGTTTCTAAAGTGAGAGCTCATTCTAAAGTAGGAAGTATCCCGTTAAAGACAAAAGCATTAGATTTTTCTAAAATAAAAACGACCGATAGGATTATTGCCATCGGAACTTCTACCGGTGGAACCATCGCGTTAGAAGAGATACTTACTTCCTTGCCTGCAGATTGTCCTGGAATAGTGATAGTGCAGCACATGCCGGAAAGATTCACCGAAGCATTTGCAAATCGTTTGGATAAAATTTGCAAGATCCAAGTCAGAGAGGCGAAAGATGGAGACAGGGTACAAGAAGGCACCGCTCTAATCGCTCCTGGAAACAAGCACATGGAAGTCATTGGAAATGGCGCTCAATTCGTTGTCAGAGTTACGGAGGGTCCACTTGTTAACAGGCATCGTCCTTCCGTAGATGTGCTATTTCATTCTGTTGCTAAGAATGTAGGAAGAAATGCAAAGGCATTCTTACTTACAGGAATGGGAGCGGACGGAGCGGCAGGTCTATTAGAGATCCGAAAAACTGGAGGGAGAACGATCGCTCAAGACGAGGCAAGCTCTGTAGTGTTCGGAATGCCTAAAGAGGCGATCGAGAGAGGAGCCGCCGAAAAGATCTTGTCCTTAGACGAGATACCGGCAGAGATCCTTGCTTGAATTGAATACAAGCAAGGATCCTTTTTTAGTTACAGTAAGGAAAGAGTTACTTTATTCCTTCTTTCTTGGATCTCTTCAGGAGTTTCGATCTTAAGGACCTCGTCCGGAACGATCTTGAAGATGGATTGTCCTTTTTGGATGATCTTTCCATCACTATCTTTCAAAAGAACTTCTTTGATCGTTCCTGAGAAAGGTGCAGTGATCTTATTGAACATCTTCATGACTTCAACGATGAATAAAGGCTGACCGGCTTTGAAATGGTCCCCTTCTTTTGCCATAACAGGAAGATCTGGAGCTTCTTTGGAATAGAACATACCACCCATAGGAGACACTATCTCGTCGGAGCTTGCCTTAGGAGCAGGAGCCAAGAACTTGATGAAAGCATCTCTTGTATCCGTTTTTCTAAATTCTTCAGGAATTACTGGTTCTAAGTTCTCGTCTATGGTCAGCTTATAGAATCCTGATTTATTTCCTAAGTTCGGGATCAGTTTTAGAAGCTCTAGGCCGACCTGGAATCCTTTGTGAGAGGAAACTGCTTTTGTCCAAAGAGAATTATCGAATCCGGAAGCTTTAGATCCTGCAAAGAAGGAATCCCAATCAGTAGAATCCGCTTTTTTGCCGGTTCTTACTTCTAGTTCTTTATAGAAAGCTAATGCAGATTGAAGTACTTGTTGATCATGATCCCAGATCTGTTCGGATGGAGACTGGTGCAATTCTCCCTCCATGTGCAGATAATAGTAGAGATCAGTCAGAACATGGATCGGATTTCTAAGCCAAATGACTTGGTCTTTCTCGATCTTCCAAGAAATATTCTCATGATATCCTAAAAAGCCTGCAAGTAAATGAGCGTCGCTCAGTAGGTCCATCACTGGTCTTGTGATCAGAGTCAGCTTTCTGGAAAGAGTCTTCTTTGCTTCTGCAGGAGCTGCCGCAACAACCTTGTTCCAAGCGACTTCCAGATCCACATCCTTGCCTAAACTCTCTAACGCACCTACCGCAGCAAGATACGAGATCATGAATGCTGTAGAAGGTTTGAAGAGAGGATCCTTTCCGAGGATCCAGTTAATCAATCCGTAATGGACGATTAGGTTCGTTTGTAGATCCTGGCCTCTTAACTCAGTCTTGCGAAGTATGTTTCCGAGCTTACGAAGATTGTCTTCTCTGCTTGTTCCATAAGTGATCAAGAGAGCAATATTCGAATCGTAAGCGCCGGCTACTTTATAATGTACGAATAAACCTGTATCAGGGTTACGAACAGAGATCCCTTGGTCATCGCGAATCTCTTCCGGTAAAGGCTTGGACCAGTTTAAGATCACTCCTCCCGCGTGCGGTTGGATTGCCTTATTGGTTGCATTGATCCTGACTTCTGCTCCGGAGATATTGCGGACAATTCGCTCCGGTTTAGGTAATCTTTTTCCGTGAAGAGCGATAAGTGCCATCGCTTCGATAAGGCTGTCTACGATGAAGAACTCCGCTTTGTTTTCCGGATTGGTAAACTTGAGTGAATACACCATCTCAGTCACTCTGTGCTCTACCTGGATACGAGTGTTCATCTCCATGAAGAAGTGATTGGTGCCTTCTACAATAAGCTCGAAAGTGGAAACGCTATTGAGTGCCACTGCCTTTCCGAATCTTTCAGACTGCTCTTCCATTTCTTGAAGAACTTTGAGGTCAGCCTTTAGGATCTCTGCTTTCTTCGCGGAAACTTTTTCCACTGCAGCGATCTCGTTTTGAAGTAATTCTTGGGTTAAGGAAATCTCGAGAAGTTTCTGTTCGTGCATCTGAACGGAACAGTCTCTTCCTCCAAGAGCAAGACACCATTCGCCGTTACCGATCAATTGGATCTCATTGTGACGGGTCTTCTCGATATTTAATTCGATGAGGAAGTTCCTGTTGGATCCAGGTGCGGTTACCTTGGACTCGGATAGGATCTCCTGGACTGCGGTTTTTACTTCGTCAGGTTTAGAGACAACCCTTTGTCCCTTACCTCCACCACCGCCCACATACTTGAAGCGAATCCTGTTGGACGGATACTTCTTCCAAATATCAGCACATTCTATTTCGGCCTGTGCTTGCAATTCGGCAATGGTGACTAACTCTACAATCTTTTCGTAACCTGCATAAAGAAGTGCTTCTGCATTTTCAGCGGCTGACAAAGAAGAATCATATTTGAAGTTTAATCCCTTCTCTTTTGCAAGAGAAGTAAGAGCCTTTTCATCAGACGCTTTCTTCAGTAAGCAAGTAGCGGAAATAGTATCCACTCCGGGAGTTACGGAAACATTCAGTTTACGAGCGAGCTTCTTTGCTTCATCTTTAGAACCAGCTTGGTGAGCCACATGAGAAGAAGGTCCCATGAATGTAATTCCGCTGGCCTCGATTGCCTCGATGAACTCTGCATCTTCTGCCATGAATCCGTAGCCGGCAAAGATATGAGTGTAATCATTATCCTTAGCAATTTGAATGATCTGCTTGATACGCGCTGCTTTTTCTTCTGCGCCTGCACCCATATAATCCGGAACCCTGTGGATATTAGAAGGAAATCTAAAACCACGTAGTTCTGGTCCAAGTGCCATCGGATAAACAACGGAATCCTTTTCGGAAAGAAGAATCCCATATTCTCTGATCCCGATTTGGTCGAAGATCTCCATCGCTTCCTTGCGCACTGGTCCTCGACAAACGATCAAACATTTGATCGTTTCTAAGGAGAAGGAATGGATCCAAGGAGAAGTTGATTCGCGAAATGTAATACGTCGATTTTGGTAGTCGATCATCTTTGTTTACTCGAACTCCCTTTGAGGTCCGGACATAGGTCCTGGTTTGTAGTGTCGGATTAAATAATCTAAGTTTTGGAAGAGAATGTTTCTGGTGGTTCCAGGAAGAACGATCCTGGAAACGGATCCGAGAGAGAGAGCCTCTTTCGGGTTCATCAGTTCCTTCTCGTATCTTTGGGAAAGGGATTGCAGTTTCTTATCTCGAACTGCAGCAGCTTCCTTGTCGGAGAGTCCCTTTTTCAGATTTTCCTTATATTCTCTTTGGATCTCGGAGATCTCGTCTTTATAGACGTAATCTTTTCCTGCAGGACCCATTACCGCAATCCTAGCGGTTGGAAGCGCGAATACCATATCTGCTCCTGTATGATAGGAGTTGAAGGTAGCATACGCACCACCGAAAGCATTTCGGATGATTAGAGTAAGTCTTGGAGTTCTGATATCAATGATGGAATCCAGAAGTTTTCTTCCTTCCAAAACGATACCGTTATGCTCTTGTTCTTTTCCAGGTAGGAACCCAGTAGTATCCTCTAAGAAGATCAAAGGAATATTGTATACGTTACAGAAGCGAATGAATCTGGTTCCTTTTCTTGCCGCACCGATATCGATCTGGCCGGAAGAAACCGCAGAGTTATTCGCAACGAAACCTACCACATGTCCACCCAATCTACCGAAAGCGGTTACTAGGTTTCTGGATCTTTGAGGTTGGATCTCGAAATATTGTCCATGATCACAAATATTCTGAATATATAATGTGATATCGAAAGGAGTGTTCATTCCTGTCGGAGAATTGAAAGTCTTCTTGAAAAGAATCTCTTCTTCGTAGATGAACCTGTCCGTTGGATCCGAAGTAGGATGGAAAGGAGCAGCACTCGAATTATTGTCCGGCAAATAAGAAAGAAGACGAAGAGCAGTTCTAAGAGCGCCTAACTCGTCATTCGTAACTAGATCCACTACCCCGCTTTGTCCGTGAACCTTAGGTCCTCCCAGATCATCTGCAGTGATATCTTCTCCCAAAACCGATTTAACTACGCCCGGTCCAGTCAATCCGAAGAATGTATTCTCCGGTTGGATCATGAAGGAACCTTGCCTTGGAAGGTAAGCTCCTCCCCCTGCATTGAATCCGAACATGAGCATTAGGCTTGGAACAACGCCACTAATCTTACGAAGAGCAGTGAATGCTTCGGAGTATCCGTCGAGTCCGCCTACTCCTGCAGGAACGTAAGCACCTGCGGAGTCGTTCATTCCGATCAGAGGAATTCCGTGCTCACCGGCCATATAGATAAGTCTTGCGAGTTTGTTTCCATTGGTTGCGTCCATGGAACCGGCTCTAAGGGTGAAGTCATGTCCGTAAATCGCGACATCCCTTCCGTTGATATTTAAAATTCCAGTGATTAAGGAAGCACCGTCTAGGTTCTTTCCCCAGTTTTGGTAGAGGATATTAGGTTCAGAATTGGTAAGTACCTTAATTCTTTCCCAGACTGTCATCCTTCCCTTGGAGTGTTGTACTAGGATCCTATCCGTTCCACCGCCCTTAAGGGGTTTCTCCAAGAGTTCTTTGCCCATGGTATTTGCTTCTTCATAGATACCTGGGTTTGTTTCCGGTTCCGATTTACTAGTGCTCTGGAACGGATTTTCAAACGAGTACGTGTTTTCCGACATGTTGGTGTTGTCCGCGGAGGATTATTCGGGAAAAATCTAGATCGATCTTTAAGAGGTTTGCTTTTCAGCCTGCCCCTAAAATGGACCTAGACCGCCAATACACAGTTTTTAGAGAAAGGCCAGGGAGGAAAGCTTAAAATCAAAAGTAAGAAGAGCAAAGATAGGAAGAAGTAAAGAACGCCTCTCTTCTGACAAATCGAGGCGACTTTTATATGGGAATTTATTGCAGGGAAGAATCCACAGTATCATAGATCCTAAAAAGAGAATCCATGTCTATGATCTCGAATACCTTTCTTACTGCAGGACGAAGCGCTGCAAGTTTAAGTTGGATCTCTCTTTCCTTGCAGACCCGCAAAGATCCTACAATTACTCTGAGCCCGGCGGAGGAAACGAATTCGACATTGGACATATCCAATACGATATTTTGCTCGTTTGCCTTCCGGATATGATCCATGAACGCCTGTTCGATCTTATGGGTATTATGAACATCCATGTTCCCGATAAGATGAATCACCCTGGAGTTCCCTTTGATTTCTACTGTAAGTTCCATCCTTTCCTCAGTCGCTTAACGAAAGTATTTTTGGAGAGTAAGAACATTTCTTCCCTCCTCGATTTTATAATCCACAACGTCCATCAACGTCTCTATTAAATAAACGCCGAAGCCGCCTTTTCTTTTTCCAGAAAGATTTTCTTCAATGGAAGGATCTTTGACTGTCCTTCGATCGAATCCTCTTCCGGAATCCGTCAATACGATCGTGATAGAATCTTCAGTGAACCGAATTTTACAATCGAATTTCGGATTTCGGAGGAGAGTATCCTGGTAACCGTGCATTACGATATTCGTCGCCGCCTCATCGCAGGCTAAAAGTATATCATCTCTTAGGAAATCCGGTAGATTTCTTACCTTGATCGTATCGTAAATAAACTCTCTAAAAATCGGAATTTGAGCCGTATTCGCGTCAAAGGTCCTAAAAAATTGGAAATCGTCATTGTACTTCAGAAGAAGTACGGTAAAATCGTCGAAAGGTTCTTTTCCAGCAGAGAAATCCCGAACCGTGTGATACAATTCTTCCACGATTTTCTTAGCGGGAAGATGTCGTCTCAATTGAATCTCTTCGATCATTCTTTCTAGACCGAATTCATTTCCCTGAGAGTCCTTTTCTTCTACCGCTCCATCCGTATAAAGAACGAAGATATCTCCCGGTTTTACTCGGAAATTTCCCCCTTTGTATTTTGCGGTGGGAATGACTCCCAGAGGAGGACCCTGGCCTTTTAATAATTCGTAAGAACCATCTTCTTTAATCCAGACCTGATCGTTGTGACCGGCTGACGCGTATTCTATCGTAAACAGAGATGGGTTGTAATGAATGAAGAACGCGGTCACGAACATTCCGAAATGAGAATCTTCGAAAATAAGCTCATTCCCTTGTCTTAATATTTCTTCAGGTGTTAGATCATGATTTCGGGCAAGTGTTCGAATGATAGAAGAACTCATCGCCATAAATAAAGCCGCAGGTAAACTCTTTCCGGATACATCCGCGATCAAAAAGGAATATTGTCCGTCGCTGTATTGGTAATAATCATAAAAGTCTCCGGACACATCCTTGGCTGGAGCAGATAAGATTCCCAAGTCGAAATTAGAATGAAATGATTTCTCGGAAGGAAGAATGTTTTGTTGGATCTTTCGAGTGATCTCCATCTCCTGTTGGATTGCTTTCTTCTCCAACATTTCGTTTCTCAGACGAAACGCCTCAAATCCCTTGGTGAACTGAGAGGCCATGGTTTGCAATAGTCGGAAGTCGGAGTCTTGGTAAGAGAGTTTATCCTTTCTATCTCCTACAGTTACGGCTCCATAAGGTTCCCCACTGGACAAGAATAAAGGAACGATAATATAGGAACCTCTTAAGAATCTTCTATCTAGTTCTTTTGGAAAAGGCTGATTTAAGATATCTCTCTTTAATACAGGCAATCCTTCTTTGATGCTAGCAAGGATCTGTGTTCCTTCCATTTCGGATTCTAATACCCGATCTATTTTTTCTCTATTCCCATCGAAATAAGCGCAGTTTACATGATCTTCCTTGCTTAGGCTATAGAGAAAAATACCTGCGACACTTGCATCCAGCTCTCGGATGATCATTCGAATAGATCTTCGGACTAGACTTAGTCTGTTGCTAGATTGGCTAACTGCTTGGGAAAGTTCGAATAAGGACTGCAGCTCGGAGACTTTCTTTCTGAGATCTCGGTTTGCATTTTCCAAGTTCTGGAGAAGTCCAGTCTTTTGGATCGCAAGTGCAGAAGTTCCGGAAAAGCTTAAAAATAATTCTAGATCTTCTCCAGTAAATGCTTCTCTATCTACCGTGTTGATCGCCTCGATTACACCGATCACTTCGTCGTTCGCGACTAACGGTGCTGCCATAATATTTCTGGTAGTGAATTGAGATGCTTTGTCTACTTCCTTGTAAACCCGATCATCGTTTTGAGCATCATTGATAATGATAGGCTTTCTTTCTCGAACTACGAGACCGGCGACACCCTTGCCAACCGGGACTTTCATCTTAGAAACTGCTTCGCTCTTCTCTCCTAAAACGGTATGAAAATACAGATTTTCCTTTGATTCGTCTAAGAGAAGAACACTGCATGCTTCCGTTCGAAACACAGTTTTAGAGGAAAGCATGATTGCTTCCAAAAGCTGAGAAAGATCTAAGGAAGAATTGATCAGTCCGGAAACGCGAATGACTTCCGTAAGTAAAAAGTCAAAACGTTCGGATTGTCTCTTTGCTTGCGCTGCCTCCAACACTAATTGAGTGGTAGCAAGTAAAGAAAGGGTCACAAGAGAAGCATCACCAGAAACATGAGACTCTTTTAGAAGTCTTCCTACAGTCTTACAGGTTGTACGAAGAAGTTCGAAATCTGTCTTAGCGAATCTGTCTGCAGTAATCTTTCCGAATAGTACTAGGATCGCATAACTAGACTTATTCTTATGCAGAGAACCGTCTACGTCTTCTGCCTTTAGTTTACATACTAGGATCGGATACTTACTGGATTGTTTGCCCCAAGGAGAAGTTTTACCTTTTTCTAATAAAAGATCCTTGCCTGCATCTGAAAATGCCCAATGAGCAGCTTCGATCAGATCTTTTTCGTTTTTGCCGGAGATCTGTCGTATCTGTCCAGACTCGGTCCTTGCGAAAATTCCTCCGACTTCCGCTCTTGTAAGCGCCATGGACTCTCTAAGAAAGCTGTCGAAGATCGCGGAGACTCCGAGCCCCTCCTCTAGAAAGAGGGAGCCGTCGGGTCGACTTCTAAGTAGTGTCTCCTTTTTTTTGGGGGTCGTCAAGGCTGGAAAATTACGATTGGAATTTCAGGGATTCTTCCCTTAATTTTTTATTGGCAAGTTCTAGATCTTTGATCTTGGTCATTGCGGTGATCAATTCATCTCTGGATAAGTTAGTCACGATTGAAGTAGCATCGAATGCTTCTTTAACATTTTTTAATTCCTGTCCAGAGTATTGTATGATTGTCTCATACATACGAATGATCTCATCCGCATTCTCTAATTCTTGTTCATTCAATCTCAGAACTTTCTCATAACCTTTGATAATGTCGTTCTGGATTTTTATCTTTTTTTGTAGTTCCTCGACGGAATCGCTCATCCGATTGCTCCTAAGAATTATCTATTGACAGTGGTCCCTGAAAAACCAATTTGGAATTCGCGGGGACGTAGCTCAGTTGGGAGAGCGTTTGAATGGCATTCAAAAGGTCGGGGGTTCGATTCCCCTCGTCTCCATACGCTCCGCGCAACCTAATAGATAGTTTCTTTTCGTGAACACTGTCAAGACTTATGCAGGACAATCGCTGGACTTTTACAAGCCGAGGTAATCGGAAACGAGACGAAGTACTTTGGCTTCGGGACCCCTTACGTTCTTTCGACCGATCTTTTTCTCCCGAACTATCTTCCGAATATTATCTAACCATTGCGGAAGCTCCCGAAAAATTCTCAGGATTCTCTCCGGAAGAAATCTTCCAATTCCTGAACTCTCGGAAAAAGAAACAGATCCTGATTGCGGAAGGCTTTTCCGCTCGGATACTCTGGCCATTTGTATTAGAGAATCCCGAAAAAGTGAGTTCCGTTTTTCTAATTTTCCCAAATCCATTACCAGTTTCCGGGTATGGCCTTCCCCTTTTAGAAAAGGCGGATTGGTTTCTTAGGAATATTATCCAGATTCCTCGCTTCTTCTTCGATCCTTTCGGCCTGGAAAAAGTTTGGAACGGTTTGGAGAAGGAGGATTTGTACTCCGAAAAGGCGCAGGTTCCTTGCGGGATCATTCTTCCGAGAACGGTCGGACCCTTAGAATCCCAGGCGTCGGCCTTGCAAAATCTTTCCGTCTCTACTTCTGTTTATCGTTGGGAGAACTTACAGTCCAATTTTTCAGAACCTAGCTCGCAAATATTATCTAAAATGTTAGAATCCTTTTTGAAATCTGGTGTGCAAAAACCGGCAAAAAATGGCACTAGGACTAGGTTCTAAAATGTCAGTGCGTAAAATTTTAAAAATCGGCGATCCTCTTCTCAGAAAAACGAGTGAACTCGTAAATCCGGATGAATTGGGCACCAAAGAGTTCAAAAAGCTAATCCGTGATATGTTTGATACAATGAGACATGCGGATGGCGTGGGATTGGCGGCTCCTCAGATCGGGATCTTGAAGAAGATCGTGGTAGTGGGCTCCGAACCGGATGACGAAGCGCCTGCAAGCTCCAAGGTTCCAGAAAGAATACTTCTCAATCCTGAAATCACTCCGATCACTGAATCCGTGGATGGGAATTGGGAAGGTTGTCTTTCCGTTCCTGGCATGAGAGGATACGTAGAAAGACCGAATAAGATCCGAATGAAATGGATGGATGAAAAGGGAGACGCTCACGATGAGGTCATCGAGGGGTATCAAGCAGTCGTCTATCAACATGAATGTGATCATTTAAACGGAGTACTATACGTAGACCGCTTGAAGAGCACCAAAATGTTCGGTTTCAATGATTCCATGGAATTCAGCGGTCCGATCCTGGACTAAAGCCCCTTCTTCTTAATCTAGTTCGCTAAAAGAAATCATATGAAAACTATCCTAGAATACTTCCTATCGAAAACTATCTTCGTTAACCTTCTCACCTTTTTGATCATTTTCTTCGGTGGACTTGCCGCAGTTCGAATGAATCGAGAGGCATTTCCAAATATCAACTTTGATATTGTTTCCGTTTCTACTCTGTATTTGGGAGCTTCTCCCCAAGAGGTAGAGAAGTTAGTCACGAATCCTCTGGAGAAAGCGATCAAGGAAGTGGACGGGATCAAGGAATACAGATCCGCTTCTATCGAAGGAAGATCTGGAATCGTAATCACATTGGATCCGGACACGAAGAATACTCAGAAAGTCGTGGATGATATAAAGTCAGCCATCGATCGAGTGGAAGATCTACCGGAAGAAGCCGAAGATCCGATCGTTACGGAGATCACTACTGCACGTACTCCCGTTATAGAAGTTTCCGTTACTCTGAAAGAAGATGACGGATCCGTTGAGGCGGAGAAGAGGCTACGCCAGCAGGCAAAGATAGTCGAGCAGGCATTGCTGGATATTTCCGGCGTAGCAAAAGTTGCTCGAAGAGGTTGGAGAGAGACGGAGATGCAGGTGGATATTCAACCTGGAAGTCTGAACGGGCTCTATCTGACCGGACAAGATGTAATCAACGCATTAAAAAATCGTAACGTAAACGTTCCTGGCGGAAATATTACCGGCCTGGAAAAAGAAGTTATCCTTAGAACAATCGGAGAATTCGATACTCCGGATGAGATCTCCAAGGTCCATGTAAGAGGAAATGAGATCGGAAATGCAATCCGCATCCAAGACATTGCCAGAGTTACTGAAGGCTTAAGAGAAGCGGACTACGTAGAAAATGTAAACGGAAAGAAGACTGTCGCTCTTACCGTTTTGAAACGACAAAGTTCAGATGCAATCAAAGTAGTGGATGAGGTGAAAAACACCATCCATAAATTCGGCGAAGGCAATCCTGAATTCGAATATGCATTTGTAAACGATCTCTCCAAGTATATTAGAAGAAGATTAAACGTTCTCATTTCGAACGCAACCTTCGGAATGATATTAGTGACCGCGTCCCTCTTCTTCTTCTTGGGATGGAGAGTTGCACTCATGACCGCCTTAGGAATTCCGGTTTCTTTTGGGGCAACATTCATTTTGATGAACCAGTTTGGTCTTACCCTAAATCTGATCTCCATGTTCGGATTGGTTCTGGTCGTAGGTATCTTGGTGGATGATGCCATTATTATCTGCGAGAATGTGTACCGTTATATTGAGGAAGGACTTCCTCCTTATGAAGCGACTCTAAAGGGCACGTTAGAAGTGGTTTCTCCAGTGACTGCTACGGTTACTACTACGATTGCCGCATTTGCTCCTATGCTTTTTATGTCGGGCATCTTTGGGAAGTTCGTATTCAGTATTCCTCTCGTGGTGATCATCGCTCTTTGCGCTTCCCTTTCCGAGGCATTCTTTATTCTTCCGAATCACTTATATGATATTAATAAACGGAATGTAAAGTCGGGAGAGATCAAGGGAGAATCCGGTTGGTTCGCTAGATTCAGAAACACTAAGTACATTCCAGTCCTAAAATATGCTTTGAACCATCCTTGGATCATGAGTTGGGGAGTCTTTGGACTATTGATTGCTAGCTTTGTGATCCTTGCAGGGTATCCTAGGTTCAAACTCTTTCCGGGCTCTGTGGACCAGTTCTATGTAAAGGTCTCTGCAAAAACAGGATCTAGCCTTCCTGAAACGTATCGTTATCTAAAAGTATTGGAACAAGAGATTGCCACGATCCCGAAAGAAGATTTGGAGAATTACGCGACCCGAGTAGGAATCATACAAGCCAATCCAAATGATCCTTTCACGAAACGAGGAAAGCATTTCGGAATGGTAATGGCCTACCTTACTGCCGAAGAGAATAGAAAAAAATGCCATAAGACGGACGATATCATCAAGAGATTGAGAAAGAGAACGCTATGGTTATTGAATGAAACTTCTCGCAAGCAGGAAGAAGAGAAGATCCAAAAAGAAGCACAGGGACAGAAAGACGATTGCGATTCTCACGAACCTGTTGTGATCCCTGAAGAATTTGCTTCCTTAAGAGGAAGACTTCTCTCTTTGGAATACGAAAAAGTTTCAGGCGGTCCACCTGTAGGAAAGCCGGTTGCCATAGAAATACGAGGAGACGATTACGATACTCTTCTGAAGATCGCAGCAAGTTATAAGGATATACTCGCAAAGATCGATGGCGTCGCAGATGTAGCGGATGATTTTAACGAAGGAAAGGACGAAGTCCGAATTCGAGTCAGCGAATCTCTTGCTTCTACTGCGGGAGTTTCGGTGTTCCGAGTCGCTCAGGCCATTAATACTGCATTCCAGGGAACGGTAGCGACCAAGATCAAGCGCACCGACGAAGAAGTAGAAGTAAAGGTTCGTTTTCCAGAAACATATCGTAAATCCGTAGATAGTTTGAACCATGTCTTTGTTTCAAATATCGCAGGAAAGATGATCCCGGTTTCCCGCCTGGTTACCATGCAAAAGAATCCAGGGGTTTCCAATATCAATCACTTGGATGGAAAAAGGCTCGTAACTGTTTCGGCTAACTTAACCGGAAAGAGTACGAATCCTAAACTCGCAAATGCACAAGCAAAGAAACTTGCAGATGAGAAAAAGATTCTCGATCGATATCCTGGATATACGGTCCGATTCGGTGGTGAAAATAAAGACACGGACGAATCCTTTGCCTCTCTTGGGATCGCATTTGGAGCCGCCTTTATTATTATCTATATAATTCTGGCCTCGCTTTTCGGCTCCTTATTGCAACCTGCAGTGGTTGTGAGCGCCATCCCCTTCTCCTTTATTGGAGTGATATTGGCATTTGTCTCTCATGGAGAATATTTCGGATTCCTCGCATTTCTAGGAATTGTAGGACTCGCAGGAGTCGTTGTGAACGATTCCATTGTTCTTGTGGACTTTGCAAATTCATTGCGAAGAGAAAATCCGAATAAAGACATCATGGATGTTCTTTTAGAAACTGGAAATTTGCGTTTGAGAGCTGTAATCCTAACAACGGTAACGACTGTATTAGGATTATTACCGACTGCTTATGGGATTGGTGGATTCGATCCTTTCTTAGTTCCGATGGCGCTTGCATTCGGTTGGGGATTAGCTTTCGCGAGTTTGATCACTCTGATCATGGTCCCAGTTTTCTATCTGCATCTATATAGATACCAAACCTGGTTCTCAGGAAAAATAGAGCAGATCTTCGGCAAAAAACAAAAGATAGCAAGTCCCGCTGTTCATTACTTTGAACCTCAGAGTTACACAACGAGTCCTACAGGTAAAAAGAAAAAATAATCTTATAGCTGCCTTTACAAGGAAGAATAGATTCCTCTCAAAGGCAGCTTATTTGAAATGGAAGGATCGTTTACTTGGGCATGAGCAGGACTGTATTCTCAATCCTGCTTGTCATTTAATACTTCTGGAACTGTCATAAACTTATAGCCCTTATTCAGCATTGCCTGGATAAAGTCCGGAAGGATATAGATAAGTTTCTCGGATTGTCTGGGAGAGCCAAGGTGCATTAGAATAATCGCGCCATTCATCCCGCTCTTGTCTGCTGCCTCCCAACGGTATAGAAAGTCCAACATCTCTTCTTTATTTTTATAATGAGGATTTTGAATGAGCTTTGTTTTTCCGGTAACCGGATCCCTTTTCGTGATGTACTTTTTATAAACGAAGTCGGGAACATCTAGGGAGCCGACAGTATTATTGCTCCAGAAAATATGATTTTCATAGCCTTGGGTTGCAAACACATCCAAGATGATCTGGTCCACTGCTCCGTAAGGAAGTCTATAATACTTCGTTAATGTATCTCCGGTGATCGTCTTGTATTTCTCTTCAACAGAAGTAAGTTCTTCCATAAGAACGTTGAAATCAGGGATCTCGTCGGAAACATAACTTAAAAGCGCTCGTTTTCTAAGAGAAGGCTCTTTCAAACTGCGGGGTAAGTTAAAATGGCTCCAAGTATGATTTCCGAAGACCACCCTTCCCTGAAGATGAGCTAATTTTTTAAGATACAATAAATTCGTCTTGGAGAATAGAGATCCGCCCTTCTTTGCCGGATTCTCATTGGAAACGAAAAGAGTCACCTTGATCGGAAAACGGATCATAAAATCGTAAAGTATCTGAAGATCTTCGCCAGTTCCTAGATCGAAAGTAAGTGCGATCTCCTTGAAATTCGGATTTCCTCGGCTGATATTCTTTCCGATTCCTGGCTTAGGTATGATTTGTTGTAAGGCAGCAAGATTCTTATTTATCTCTTCTGTCATATCTCCTTCTGGAACATCATCCAGAAGAGACGATTTGAAACGAAGTACCTCTTCTTCTCTCTGTTGTTCTTCCAAACGAAGACTCGTAATATCTTCGGAAAGCCCAGTGATTACCTGACTTTGTTTTTCAACTGTGTTTTGGAGAGAATCTAAACGACGAGCAAGTGCAAATACAGTGGTCAGGCTCAAGGCAAGAAAGAAAATAAGAGAGGTACCGATCCGGATCTGACGAAATTTCTTTTCCAAGACCTCGGATTCAATTTCCGTATCTTGGATCTCTCGGATCGTTTTGGATAGAACTGATTCTTCTTCTTCGCTGAGCATCTTAGGCGTCTTTCGTCAACTGACCAAACGAATGAATTTTCCTTTTTTGCCTTGGCGAATCAAGTACTCTGCGTTTTTAGTGAGAGTAAATTTTTCGTCCGTGAGTTTCTCTTCGTCGACATAAATCCCCCCGGATTTGATGATCCTTCTCGCCTCTGAAACGGAAGGAACAAAGCCCAATTTGGCAAGAACCCAGCTAAGCTGAGGAGTTTCACTTTCTGCGAAGAATTCAGGACCAAGCTCTGTTGCCTGGATATTCTCAGGAATGGCCCTAGCCTTAGGATTATGCACCTTATTCCATTCTTCAATTGCCTGAGAATTCGCTTCTGAGGAAGAGAATTGGTCCATTATTAATTTTGCAAGTTCCGTTTTTACTTCCTTAGGATGCAATTCTCCGGATTGGATGCCCTTCTTTCTTTCCGAAACGGATTCCATCGGAAGATCTGTAAGCAATTCGAAATAATTCCACATGAGCTCATCGGAGATGGACATTAACTTTCCGAACATGTCGATCGGTTCTTCAGTGATTCCCACATAATTGCCCAAAGACTTGGACATCTTCTTGACTCCGTCCAAGCCAACTAACAGAGGCAAAGTTAGAACGCATTGTGCTTCTTTTCCGTATTCTCTTTGTAACTCTCTTCCTACAAGAAGGTTGAATTTTTGATCCGTCCCTCCTATCTCTACGTCGGCTTCCATTTCCACAGAGTCATAGCCTTGGACCAACGGATAGAGGAATTCGATGAGTGAAATGGATTGTCCGCTCTTATAACGCTTACTGAAATCGTCTCTCTCCAAGAGTTGAGCCACGCTATACTTGGAAGTTAGAACGAGCACATCCTCGAATTTCAATGTTCCACACCAGGCAGAATTATAAACGATCTTGGTCTTGTCCTTATCTAAGACTCTAAAGACTTGGTTTTGGTAAGTCTCCGAATTCTTGAGCACCTCTTCTTTGGAGAGACGTTTTCTGGTCTCGGATTTTCCTGTAGGATCTCCTATCATGGCGGTAAAATCGCCCAGAAGAAAATTCACTTCATGACCCAATTCCTGAAAATGGCGCAACTTTCTAAGTAGTACGAAATGCCCTAAATGCAAGTCGGGAGCCGTGGGATCGAAACCGGCCTTGATCTTTAATGATTTCTTTTTGGTGAGCTTGGAGGTAAGTTCCTCTTCGCTAATTAGGTCGACGGTGCCTCGTCGGATAAGTTCGATTTGTTTTTTAGGTTCCATTTGGCTCTTTTATTGCAATTTCACCTACCGAAATCAGCGTGTAAAGCAGGAAGACCCGAAATATGCAAAAACACGATCGCAAAAGCCGATTCCAAAAACTCACTGAGGAAAACTTCGACATCCTCATCCTAGGCGGAGGAGCCACCGGAGCTGGCGCCGCTTTGGATGCCAGCCTGAGAGGATTGAAGGTCGCCCTTCTCGAAAAATCGGATTTCGCTTCCGGAACTTCTTCCCGTTCCACCAAACTTATACACGGCGGGGTCCGCTATCTCGCTCAATTCCATTTTAAACTAATCCATGAGGCTCTTACAGAAAGACAAAGGCTTCTGGAAAATGCACCTCACCTGGTCAAACCTCTTCCTTTCATACTTCCTACCTACAAGCTGTATGAAAAACCATATTACAGTATTGGAATGACCATGTATGATATTCTTGCATGGAGAGGAAAGCTTCCCGCTCATAAAAGAGTTTCTAAGGAAGAAGTTCTAAAGGATTTTCCTGCTCTTCAATCGGAAGGACTTACTGGCGGGATTCTCTATTATGATTCTCAGTTCAATGACGCTCGTTTGAATGTAAATCTTGCAAGGGCTGCCGCTAAAGAAGGTGCGCATATTCTGAGTAGGACCGAGCTTCTGTCCTTTCAAAAGAAAGATGGGAAGATCGTGGGAGGAAAGATCAAAGACCTTCTTACGGGAGAAACTGGAATCGTTAAGGCTAAGGTAATCGTAAACACAACCGGACCTTGGGTGGACGATATCCGTTTAAAGGACGATCCAAGAACATACAGAGTGCTTTCTCCGAGCCAAGGAATTCATTTAGTATTTAAGAAGGAAACCATCCCTTGCAATACCGCACTTATTATTCCGAAAACGAAGGATGGACGAGTCGTGTTCCTGATTCCTTGGGAAGACCATGTTGTGCTCGGGACAACAGATACTCCGATCCATGAGGTAACGGAAGATCCTATGCCTCTCGAATCGGAAGTCGATTTCCTATTGCAGACAGGATCCGATTATCTTGCAAAGCCTCTTCAGAAAAAGGATATACTTTCCGTATTTGCCGGGATTCGTCCTCTTATCTCTCCCGAAGGAAACCAAGATACAAAGAATATTTCCAGAGAGGAAGTGATCTTAGTCTCTCCTTCCGGGCTAGTTACTATGGGTGGAGGAAAATGGTCCACTTACAGAAAGATGGCAGAAGATCTGATCGATAGAGTCTTGGTAGAAGGTGGACTCGAGAATTATGGAGGATCCAGAACCGCCACTCATGTATTCCCCGGCAAGGTAGGATACTCGGAGAACTTGTACCAAGAGATCCAAAAGATGTACAAGGTGGGAGAAGAAGGAGCCAAAAGACTCCAGAACTATTACGGAGGAGAAGTTTTTGTAGTGCTCGGAAAATCTCCAACCCCACTGATTAAGGGTGTAGATTACTTCAAAGAAGAAGTGGAATGGTTCCTTAAAGAGGAATTCGCGCTGAGCGTAACAGATGTTCTTGCGAGAAGATTCAGAGTCCAATTCGTAGATCTAAAACTCGCAGCAAAACTTGCCGGACCAATTTCTACGATCTTAGCAAAAGGGCTCGGATGGAAGGAATCAGAAAGAAAAGAGAAAGAAGCAGAAGCGCTTTCTTTGATCGATTCTTTAAAAACGACTTATAACGGAAAGTAATTCAATTTTTAGCAAAAAGTCGCAGTGATTGAGATCTCTTCAAATCTAAACGGCTTTTTGCTTTTGCCGTTTATTAAAACTTTGCTGATCTCGCTTATCTAATTGAATGCTTCGAAAATAAAAATGAGAACGTAAACTCTTCGCTTACGTTCTCATTTGCTTTAGAACAATTCAGTTTATATCGTTCTATTCTTCGATCCGAAGATCAAAATCTCAATCGATATAATCTCTCAGTTTTTTGGAGCGAGACGGGTGACGCAGTCTTCGAAGAGCCTTCGCTTCGATCTGACGAATCCTTTCCCTGGTTACCTTGAATTGGTATCCGACCTCTTCTAATGTCTGAGGATATCCGTCGTCCAAACCGAATCGCATACGAATGACCTTCTGCTCTCTTGCAGGAAGAGTATGAAGAACCTGACGGATCTGCTCTGCGAGAATACTGGAAGCCGCAGAATTCACTGGAGATTCCACATCCTTGTCCTCGATAAAGTCCCCGAGCTCTGAATCTTCTTCTGAACCGACAGGAATCTCGAGAGAAATTGGTTCTCTGGCAACGTTCTTAACTGCTTTTACTTTTTGAACAGGCCATCCCAAACGTTCCGCAATCTCTTCGTTAGAAGGATCTCTACCGAATTCCTGTACGAATAGACGGGTCTCGCGGATCACTTTGTTCACCTGCTCTATCATGTGAACAGGAACACGGATCGTTCTCGCTTGGTCAGAAATAGCACGAGTGATTGCTTGTCTAATCCACCAAGTTGCATAAGTGGAGAATTTATATCCTTTCTTATACTCGAATTTGTCCACAGCCTTGATCAGGCCGATATTCCCTTCCTGGATCAAATCGAAGAAATGCATTCCTCGGTTTGCATATCGTTTTGCGATGGAAACCACGAGACGAAGGTTTGCCTTAACAAGTTCCTTCTTAGCCTGAGCGATCTCTCTTTCGCCCTTGATGATCTTTTCGCCCCAGTCCTTGATCTCTTGGACAGAAGAACCTGCTTCTTGCTCCATACGACGGAGTTTACGCTCATTGTTGCGGATATCCTTGATGACTTCTCGGACCTCATCAATAGAGACTCCCATCATCTTTTCGATATCTTCCAACTTCTCATTCTTCTCAATGAAGCGGTTGAAAGCTTTGATATCTTTTACGTCGTATCCGTACTGAGCCTTGATCTTTAAGAAATGACGATCGATTTCCTTAATTCGGAAGACCATGGATTTGATCTTCTGAGAGATCTTCTGGATCTCTTTCTGGGAAACTCCCAGCTCGCGAACCGCGGTGTCTATGATTCCTTTGGATATATCTATTTTCTCTTTGAACTCTTTGTATTTCTTAGAGTTCTCTGAATACTTGCGGATCCTGGACTGAGCTTCTTGGAGTACTTTTTCTTGCTCTTGGATGACGGAGATATTCTTGAAGAATAATTCTTCTAATTTCTTCGCCTCTTCGGCATTCATCGCGTACATCTTGTCCACACGGACGAGATCGTACACTTTAGTTTTCTTGCTGCGAATCTTAGGAAGAAGTTTGATGAAGTTCGCTCTCAGGATAGAAGAACCTAAGATCGTTTCTTCAATGATCTTCTCTCCCTTCTCGATCTTCTTAGCGAGAAATACTTCTGTCTCTCCGGAGATCAAATTTACTTTTCCGATCTCTTTCAGATACAAACGGATAGGATCTTCCGATCCGCCTGCTGAGGAAGCAGTCTCTTTCTTTTTACGAGCCGGTTTTACTGGAAGAGCCGGATCATCTTTAGGCAAGATAGAAGTTGCCGGCTCCAGAGATTTTCTCGTATATTCTTCTACGATCTCAATTCCCATCTCGTGTAGAAGAGTGAATACATCATCAATCTTCTCCGAGTTTAAGATCTTGTCCGGGAGTATCTCGTTGATCTCGTCGTAGGAAATTTCGCTATTCGCCTTTCCTATCGCAATGATCTTCTGCACTTCCGGCATGCTTTGTAGATTTTCCATTCTGCGGTCCCCTATCTTACGCCCGAGTTCTCATTGCGAATATTCTCTAAGAGTTTCGCCTTCTCGGTCCTATAATATGCCAGTTTAGTAAGCTTTTCCATTTGCTCTAAAGAAGAGTCCGAGTCCAATTCACTCATTCTTTCGTCTATGACGAAGACTCTTTGCTGCTTTAGCAAACCTTGAAAAACTTTTGCTCCTTCTTCAGGAGCCATTTCCGTTTCTTCCAAAAGGAAGGGAGCGATTGCTTCCTTAAATTCACCCGGGATTTCCGAGGAAAGAATGGACGCGGGAGATATTTCTTCCTCGCTCGCGTATCTTGTATATAAAAAGTCCCATAAAAATGCGCTTTTAGGATCCAAGAATTCCAAGGCGGATAATTCCTCGGAAAAATGAAAAAGAGAATTCATTCTGACCAAAAGCGCGATAATCTTGCGTTCGCAACTTTCTGCGGGATTTGGTCCGGACGCTTTCTTTTGCGCTTTTTCCCTATTATTATCGGACCCGGGAGAGGCAAACTTGGCTCCTCCTCCCTTATAATCCCGTAAAACTGCATCCATGCTGATGCCTAATTGTCTGGCTCCCAGGCTTAGGAAGAATTCACGATCGGAGTCCCGATTAAAGCCTTTTAGGAACTGATAGAGATTATTGAGCGCTTTTCTTTTCTTTTCCGGAAGCGCTCTGGAATCCGCCTTTTCCAGGAGTTCTTCTACCACGAAGGAAGAAGCAGGAATCGGCTGGTCTAGTAATTTATGCAATTCTTGGCGGTTCAATTCCTTGGAAAGATCGAATGGATCCTTTCCTTCCGGAAGAAGTACCACAAAACAATCCAACCCTTCTTTTAGACAGAGTTCTGCGGCATGGAGAGCGCCCTTTCTTCCGGCGGAATCCCCGTCTAAGACCAAAAGAAATCGATCGGTGAATTTCTTAATCGTACGAATATGATTTTCGGTAACTGCAGTTCCCATACAAGCGACCGTGTTGTCGATCCCCTTATCTACGAGACCGATCACATCCAAATATCCCTCCACTAAAATCGCAGTTCTCGACTTTTGGATGAATTCTTTGGATTCATGAAGATGATAAAAAGTCCTTCCCTTATCGAATATGGAAGAAGCAGGACTGTTCACGTACTTAGCTTCTTTGCCTGGACCGACTATCCTTCCGGAAAATGCGATCACCCTTCCGGAAAGATCGAAAACTGGGAACATGATCCTTTCTCTAAAGAAATCGTAAGGCTCTTTTCCCTTATCAGATTCTCTGATCAGACCTACTTCGAGTGCTGCCTTTATTTCTTCTCTCGAGGAGAATACTTTTGGGATTAAATTCTGGAATCCGGCAGGAGCAAATCCTAATTGAAATGATTTCTGTATCTCCTCTCCCAATCCGCGAGACGTTAGATACTCTCTTGCGGCAAGGCCCTGTGGTCCTCTTAGATTTTCTTGGAAGAAGTGTAGAGCTTTTCTGTTTACTCTGTAGAGAAGTTCGGTTCTTTCGATCTCCTCTTTTCCTTTTTCTATGATTGGAATGCCCGAGTATTCGGAGAGAACCTCTTTAGCTCGTTGGAAGTCCACCTTCTCATAGCTCATTACGAACTGGAAGATATCGCCAGAGGCCTTACAGCCAAAACAATGATAGAACTGCTTGTCAGTGGAAACATTAAAGGAAGGAGACTTTTCTTGGTGGAATGGACAAAGGCCCACCATGTTTCTCCCTTTTTTTTGCAAAGGTACGAATCGGCTAATATAAGATTCGATGGGAACTTCCCTACGAATACGCTCGATAAATTCCCTTTGGAACTGCAACGCTTTGCCCGCTTAGGAAAGTTTGGATTTTACGATCGCAGAAACCTTTGATCCGTCTATATTCGCGCCTTTGAACTCTGCCATAACTTTTCCCATGACCTTTCCTGTATCTTTGGGACCTGAAGCATTGAGTTCTTGGACAATCTTATCAACTGCAGCACGGATCTGTTCCTCAGGAACATCTGGAGGAAGATAGCTTTTTAGAACTTCAGCCTCTCCCTTTTCTTTATCCGCTAGATCGGATCGATTCGCCTTCTCATACATTTCGATGGCATCGGTCCGTTTTGCATATCCTCGCTTGATGAGTACAATGACCTGTTCATCACTCAATTCCTGAGCGCCATTCTTAGTGAGCTCATATTGAATATCCGCCTTTAATAGGCGTAGAGTGGAAAGAAGAGGTTCCGATTTGGATTTCATGGCCTCTTTTAGGTCGGTGTTGATTTTAATTTGGAGGGACATGCCCGCTCTCTTTTGATCCTCGCTCGGAGAACCGCGGATTAACCGCGGTCTTTACGAGAGAAGAGGCGTTTTTTCTTTTCTAGTTTGCGTTTTGCGGATTCGAGAGCCTTTTTCTTTTTGATGCTTGGCTTTTCATAGAATTCGCGTCTTTTGATCTCGCTCATGATTCCAGCGTTTGCACAATCTCTCTTGAAACGTTTGAGAGCGGATTCGATGGACTCGCCTTCCTTTACAATGATTCCTACCATTCGGTGGAATTCCTCCCTGTCTGGATTCTTTAAGGACCGGATAAACGGTAGCGGCAAAACCTGTTACCGACCAAAATGGACGTACCAATGGTCCGGAGTCTGGGGACAAAGTACCCCGTATTTACTAATTTCTGTTGACCACCCCGGAAGTCAATGCCATTCGGCAGAATTCCAGGCAGGAAAGCCGAATTTTAGACATAATCTAATTCATTCCCAGGACGAGCTTGAAATTAAAGCCCGCAAGACCGAGAACCACTCCGACTCCCACTCCATAGACCAAATGTCCGAAAACGTGAGCGGCGGCCACACTAATCCCCGCCTCTCTGAATTGCTCCAGCGGATGTTTTTGGGCAACCAAGGATACCAGTACAAAACCGACTAAATATCCATGAAAGAAACCCAAGGCTCCTCCTGTGACAATATAAGCGATCAACACATGAGGGGCAAGATTGATGATAAACGCATAGGGAAAGGCAAACATGATCCCAAAGATAATATGAGTGATAATCCCTGGAACCAGAGCTTTGTTCATATCCTTGGTGAAGAAGCTTCCGATCGCACGGATCATGTCCGCGTTCACAGAACCTGCATAATGGATAGACCACATCGAGACAGACATACAAACTGTACCGATGAAGCCTGCGAGCAGGACTAAACCTATTACTTCCATGAATTCCCCCTGCGGAACCTAAGTTCCTTCACTGCGGGGAAAAATTGTAATCTAGAAAAGAAAGACCAGCAAGAACTAAAAGGAAGTTTTCGGGCAGTTTCTGGAGAAGAAATGAAAGATCCGGATTCGGATCTTTATCATCCATATTAGAATATTAAGAAAAGAGTTGAATTAGGCTGCGAAGAAATCGGCCTTTTGGATCTGAGAAATTTCAATGGTTGCTTCTATTCCGAAGTCTCCGTTCTTGATGACCACGTCTCCGTCCATTCTTCTGTTTTTGTCCAGCTCGATCACGGTTCCGTCTTTGAGAGTGAGAATGATATCGATCCCTCTGTAGTTGATATAACGTTCCAAGGTATCTTTAAATTGCGCCGCCCTGTCCTTCATCTTTCCCTCCCGTACGGTTCAATTTACGGTACAAACGTTCATTTCCTGGAGAGAGTTTTTTTAGGAAGAAAATAAAATCAACTGAGAGAAGTAAGACTTTAGTTCGAAAGAAAAGCGGAAGGTACCACACAAAAGTTTAGTACTGATCATCCTCGTCTTGCTGATGAGTGTTCGATCATTCTTCTATTTACGTTTGCAGGAATTTCAAATTTGTTAAAGAGTTTCGGGCAAAGGTTTTAAGAGTTTCTCGTACACTGGTTGAAAGGAATCCAGAGTTTCCGTAAGCTCCAAGAATCGGATCTCATAATCTATGATGAGATGGTTCACTTGAAAAATCACTTCATCGAAGCGGCTCTTTACGATATCCAATCTACAATCCGGACAGAATGTTAAGAAGGATCTGGCGTTGAGGACATAGAGCTTGTCATACGGACGAAGATGGGCTTGGATCACAGACTTTAATTCTTCTAAGATCTCTCCGGACTTCTGCTCTCCCAATAAACGAAAATACTGAGATAGATCCTGGAAGTAAAAATGGGTCAGTACCATTTCTGTACTGAGCGAGTTTTTAACATCTCTTAAGAATTGGTTTGTGAATTCTTCGAATACGTCCGGAATTCTAGGCTTTTGATCCGTGTTTTCCATGTTCTTCTTAAATATCGACTTCTCCTTTTCAAAATTCCAGGCTTTTTCGGAGAATGGATTTCTTTTCCATGGAAGGAAATGCCTGGTCTTTGCTTGTTACTCCCTTATACTTGAAGAGAGTCTGGGCCAGAAATCCCGCTTGTCAGGCAGGCCAGGGGCGATTTTCTATCCGGTAAACCGAAAACGGAACCAAGGAGAGCCATCGTGAGCGCGCATCCCACACAATTAGTGAGTCTTTCTCAATATCTAATCGAGGAACAACTGAAGCTTCCTCAGGCAACGGGAGATTTTACCGCGCTGATGAGCCACTTGGTGTACGCAGCCAAGATCGTTTCCAGAGAAGTACGTAAAGCAGGTCTTTTGGAGAATATATTAGGCTCCACCGACCAAACCAATGTCCAGGGCGAAACAGTGATGAAGTTGGATGAGTATGCAGATAAGATCTTCACTCATACACTTACCCGCTGTGGTCACTTATGCGCTATGGGTAGCGAGGAGCAAGAGGAGATTATTGCGATCCCTAACGGCTACAAAATCGGTAAATATACGATCGCGATCGATCCATTAGATGGATCTTCTAATATTGATGCGAACGTTTCTATCGGAACTATTTTCTCCGTTCATTTAAGGACAACTCCTCAAGGAACTCCAGGAACCAAAGAGGATCTCTTACAAAAAGGTTCCAAGCAAAGAGCGGCAGGATATATCGTATACGGTTCTTCTACCATGCTTGTGCTTTGCGTAGGAAAGGGAGTCTCCGGTTTTACTTTGGATCCATCTTGTGGAGAATTTATTCTTTCTCACCCGGAGATGAAAATGCCTGAGTCTGGTGGAATCTACTCCATCAATGAAGGAAACTATGACTATTGGTCGGATGAAGTGAAGAATTATATTAAGAATATCAAGTCGATCGAAGGCGGAAGAAAGCCTCAGTCTCTTAGATACATCGGTTCTCTCGTAGCGGACTTCCACAGAAACCTATTAAAGGGAGGAATCTTCCTTTATCCGAATGATACCAAGTCTTCCAAGTATCCTAAAGGAAAGCTTAGACTTTTATACGAAGTAGCTCCGATGGCGCTCATCGCAGAACAAGCAGGGGGAATGGCAGTCACTGTAGAAGGGAAAAGAATCCTAGACATGCAGCCGGAAGAATTGCATGAAAGAACGACTTTCGTAGTAGGTTCTAAAAAAGAAGTGGAGCATTTCCTTACCTTCGTTAAATAATTTCCTACCTTCACTTGGGTCTTCCGATCAAAGGAAGGCCCAAATTACCCCTTCTTTTCTTTTACTTTTCTAAAACAGACAAAAAAGAAATTCCTTTTGGTGATTCGACTGAGAATCTACTTTTATTCTCTTCCTTTTTGAAACTCAAAATATCGTCGCAAAATAAAAGTGAGATTTAAGATCCACTGCCCAGTTATATTCAAAAAATATATTAAGCCTGAGACTTATGGAATTCCCAAGCGCTGGAAACGATTGTCTCAATATTTGCAAATTGGGGATCCCATCCGAGGACCTTCTTTGCCTTAGTATTGTCTGCAATCAAAATGGCTGGATCCCCTTCTCTTCTTGGGCCGATCTTGTATTCTAACTTCTTGCCTGATATCTTTTCCACGGTTTGGATGATTTCTAAAACGCTGAAGCCAGTGCCAATTCCGAGATTAAAAAAGTCGGAAGAGCCGCCATTTTGCAAATATTTCAAACCCAAATAATGAGCCTGGGCCAAGTCCATTACATGAATATAATCTCTAACCGCTGTCCCGTCTTTGGTATCGTAATCCTTCCCATTTACGACTAATTGATTTCTTTTACCCAATGCATTTTCAATCACAATCGGAAGAAGATGGGTTTCGGGATCATGCTCTTCTCCTATATCCAGATCGGAACCCGATGCATTGAAATAACGAAGTGCAACATACTTTAGGTCGTAGGCCTTGGAATAATCCTCCAATACCTTTTCAATCATCAGCTTGGACCAGCCATACGGATTGATAGGGCTCTGAGGATTTGTTTCCACAATAGGGACTTGAGTGACGGCTCCATAGGTCGCGCAAGTTGAAGAAAAAATGAAATTCTTCACTTGGTGGCGAAGCATTGTCTCTAGAAGATTAATGGTCCCGACAAGATTGTTAATATAATATTTTTGAGGATCAAGAACGGATTCACCAACGTAGGCAAATGCAGCGAAATGGATCACTGCCTCTATTTCATTTTCTTGAAATAGTTTTTCGAGGTCTTCTTTATGTAAAAGATCTCCCTGGATGAAGGTCCCCCATTTTACCGACTTCATATGCCCGTTAGATAAATTATCGAAAACGATGGTATCCACACCTTGCTTGTGTAGATATTTATTCATGTGAGAGCCGATGTATCCGGCTCCTCCGGTAACTAGGATTTTCTTCATAGGGATTTTTACCTTTTTCTATCCGTACATGAAATTGTAAAAAGGAATTTCATGGTTCTAAATGCAGTTCCGCCAAAGATTAGAATCCTTTGATAAAAGTCATCGTCTGCGCTTTGTTTAGAGACCTATTGCGGATTGACCGTTTCATTTTTATCATCGATCCTAAATATAGGAGAAGAACGATGAAATTCATTAATTCAGGCTTTTTTGATCGTGCCTTTAGAGTCTTATTGGGAACAGGCTTGATTGCCTGGGCCTTCTTTACCAACGAATGGTACAAGATACCTCTCTTTGCGATCGGTTGCATTCCTTTGGTTACTGGTATAATCGGTTGGTGCCCGATCTATTCAGTATTAGGCATCAACACTCGCTTTCACGCGCACAAGAAGTGAGAATTCAATTTTACTGGGGATGAAGACAATCCCTGGTAAAATTTCAGAAATTTTTCTTTCTACTTAAGGATTCCTTTAAGCTAAGAAAATCGGATAAAACAAAAATAATCGTGATAAAGGAAACAATCGCTTCCAAGATCACTAAAATCTCGGATTCAGTCGTCTCAGGAATAATCTTAATGATCCCTATATTCGTGAAGATCATTAAACTAAAATAGAAGAACTTAAAAGAAAGCGCTGTATTCGCAGCCTCGATCGGCAATCCGGAGAAAGACTTAGGATCGATCCGAAAGAGACAGAAATAGTCTATTCCAAAAGACAAAATGATCATGCTGATGTTTACAGCAATGAACACCAAAAATTCATAATATCTAACTTCCAGCTCAGAGAACTCGGAGATCTTCTTGAAACCTTTGATAAAGAAATACACCGATTTTACGCCCGCGAGAAAAATGATGAGATACGTGATATTTAACCCTGAAAATTCGATCTCGTCCAAGTAGATAACGAATAGTCCGAAGGAAATCAACACGCTGTATTCGAGTAAGCTTTTAATAATATTCTTAAGAATGAATCTGTCTATCGTCATTCCAATCCTTCCGACCTAGATCTTGACTCTTTTATAAAAGAAATGTTTGGCTACTTCCGCCATGGTCACATAAAGTAATATGATCCCAAACAGGATTCCCAAGAACTCTAACGGCAATGGTGCTAACTCAAACACCTCCGCAATTGGAGTATAAGGAAGAAGGATGGTGGCAAAGATCACGAGCAAAGTCACAATGAACAATGGTCTTCCTGGTTTACTTCGAAAGAATAGATTTCTAGTCCGTATCACAAGCACGATGAGAGAAGCCGAAACAACGGATTCTATAAACCAACCACTCCTGAATTGCTCAGGGTCCACATGCAAGACCCACTGTAAAACTCCGAAGGTTAAATAATCGAAGAAGGAACTGACTAATCCGAATACGAGCATGAATTTTCGAATCACAGAAATATCCCAGCGTTTGGGAGAAGAGATCATTTCTGTATCTACTTGATCCGTTGCAATCGTCATCTCCGGAAAATCGGTCAAAAAATTTGTAAGCAAGATCTGTTTCGGAAGTAAAGGTAAGAAAGGAAGAAACAAGGATGCTCCCGCCATACTAAACATATTTCCGAAATTGGCGCTGGTTGCCATGAAGACGTATTTTAAGGTATTTGCAAATGTAACTCTCCCTTGCTTGACCCCTTCTACTAATACTTCTAGATCTTTTTCTAATAGAACTATATCTGCTGCATTCTTGGCAACGTCTACCGCTGTCTCGACTGAGATTCCCACATCTGCGGAATGAAGAGCTGATACATCGTTGATCCCATCTCCGATATAACCTACAACGTTTCCGGCTTTCTTGAGAGCGATAATGATCCTTTCTTTGCAATTTGGTTCTATCTCAGCAAATATATTCACATCGCCTACTAAATGGATCAAAGCCTCATCGCTAACACGATTCAACTCTTCTCCATACAAGGCTTTGGGCTGATCGAGTCCTATTTGCGAACAAAGGGATCGAGCCACATGTCGGTTATCACCCGTAATTACCTTTAAAGAAACTCCCAGATTACGTAAAGAAGCGATGGTCTCATGCACTTTTGGTTTAGGTGGATCATGAAAAACTAATAAACCTAAAAACACCATTCCTTCTTCATCGGATTTAGATACCCGGGAGGAACTTCCTATTTGCTTGCTTGCAATTCCCAAGATCCGAAATCCTTGTGCACTCAGATCCTCGTATAACTTTTGTATTTTCTCCCGAACTGCTTCCAAGGAAACTTGAGCACTCTGGCCTTCCCTTACGAACTTGCAAACATCCAGAATATTCGTAAGAGCACCCTTAGTGACCAAAAGATGAGATCCTTTGTGAGACACTAGGATACTTAATCTTTTTCGAATAAAATCATAAGGGATTTCATCCGTCTTGGTATAATCGGATAGATCATAATTTAGATCCTTACGGATCGCCTCATCAATCGAATTGATAAAACCAGTCTCGAAGGATGCATTAATGAATGCGTGAAGAGAAACTTCCTCACTTTTGTCTCCATTCGAGTTTAGAGAAGAATGGAATTGCACGGTTCCTTCCGTAAGAGTTCCGGTCTTATCAGAACAGATCACATTCATATTTCCGAAATTCTCGATCGCGGACAGACGCTTTACGATTACCTTATTCTCCGCCATTTTCTTGGCACCATGAGAAAGATTGATGCTAATGATTGCAGGTAAGAGTTGAGGAGTTAAACCTACGGAAAGCGCGAGAGAAAAGAGAAACGCATCCAGAACAGGACGCTCTAAAAACACGTTAATCACAAAAATACCAAGCACTAAAAGCAAAGTAATATGAAGAAGAAAGTATCCGAACTTCTTTACTCCTACTTCGAATTCGTTTTCGGGAGGTCGCAATTTCAATCTTTCGGAGATACTTCCGAATTCTGTATCCTTGCCTGTCTTTACGACTAAGGCCTTTGCCTGGCCGCTAATGATATGAGTTCCCATCCAAAGAGAATTGATCCTCTTTGCCAAAGGAGTCTCTGGAGGAAGTTCATTTACCGACTTTTCTACAGGAAAGGTCTCTCCAGTGAGAGTCGCCTCATTCACGAACAGATCCTTGGATTCCAGAAGAATGCTGTCTGCAGGAATGATATTCCCCGCACTTAAATTTAAAATATCGCCGGGAACTATATTATCTAAAGGTAATTCAGTCGCAGAGCCCTCTCTGAAAACGGATACCGTGATTTGCACCATTGCGAGAAGTTTTTCGACCGCATTCATGGCGCCGTATTCCTGCCAAAAACCCAAGAGTCCGCTCGCCAAAACGATTCCTAAAATGATGATCGCATCTGCTGCGTCCTGAACGATAACGGAGAGCCCCGCTGCCATAAAAAGAAGAAGAATGATCGGGCTCTTGAATTGATTCAGCAAAAGGCCGAGAGCGGAAGTTTTTTCCTTAGCAGTCAATCGATTCTCTCCAAATCTACTTAGGCGCTCTTTGGCCTCAGCATTGGACAAACCTTTCAGAGAGGAATCTAGTTCCTTTAGACAGTTTTCAGGAGATAGGGACCAAAATGAGGAGAGAGAATTCGTTTCATTCATAATGTTTCAGAAAAATTCACAAAAAGATTGGAGATATAAAAGCTTGTACGATCTCTACTCGATCGATTTCAGAAAAGCGAAAAAAGGACTCGAACGGAAAAAGCAAAGATGATTGTTATCAGTCAAATTGCTTATTGAGGTGGAAGAGGAGCAAAAACTCTATCGTTCAATCGACTGCTGAACGATAGAGTCAAAGTTTTAGATCTTATTGAAGATAGGACGGACCGTTTGCAAGTAAGCAAAGATCGCCGCCAAATCGTCCTTAGTCATTCCTGCATACATAGTCCAAGGCATGATGGTTTGAGTTTCACCCTCTTTTACTGGATGAGGTTGGTAACGAGGTGGCTCCATACTCTTGAATCGTTCCACAAATCTTTCCTCAGACCAATGCCCGATACCGGTTTCTTTATCCGGGGTAATATTCGCAGAAACGGTCTTAGTTCCGTTCGGCAAGGGAAATTCGAAACCTCCAGCTAGTTCCATACCTGCAACCGGCTGGCCTTTTTCTTTCTTCGTGTGGCACTCGGAACAAGCAGCTGCATTGAATAAATACTTACCGTAAGCGATCCTATCCTCACGTTTAGGTGACTCTCCATATTCTGCAGGCTCGGGAATGGTTCTTAAAATTAGAATAAAAGGAAAGTCTGGTTTGGAAGCACCGTTTGCTTTTTGGATAGGTTGAAGTGTTCTTAAGTAGGAAATGATAGAAAGCAAATCTTCCTTTGCCATCTTACCGTAAAGAGGATGTGGCATGACTGGAAAAAGAGGACGGCCATCCTTACTAATACCACTCGCGATTGCACGAAGCACTTCTCCATCCGTCCAAGTTCCAAGCGAAGCAGGAGTAATGTTCGGAGCTACAAACGAGCCTGGAAAACCGATCTTTTGGTCAAAGATCTCCCCGCCTTCTCCGATGGATTCAGGAAGCAATGGTCCTGAAAATTTCTGCCAATCTCTTGTGGAATGGCAATCGATACAGGCGGAAACATGATTTGCAAGATATCTTCCTCTTTCAATATTCCCTCGATCTTGTTTTGCCTGAATCTCTTCTGGCGGTCTCATTTTTGGAAAAGCAACGTATAAGGACCCAATCGCTAAAATTGGTATGAGCAAGAAGATTGCTCCAATGATCTTTTGAATTCTTTTCATTCAGTTCCTCTGGATATAACCAGGGACTTTTTAGAGATTGAATGGTAAGAAGCTATAACTTTTTGACAATACTCTTCGATTTTTGCATTCAATACTATTAAAGTTCAGCACATTTCCGGATCGCCTGGGTTTGGATCTTGCATTTTATCGAATGGACATCTTCTAAAAATGTTTCTGTAACCACTTTATAGGCCAATTCGCCTGAGCTCTCAATCCCGCCTAAAACATAGTCCCCTACTTTTAACTTTTCGATAAGAATATAGCCTTCTTTTGTCTTAATGAAAGTCTCCTGAGAGAAACAAAGTCCATCTTTCTGGACCTCAGATTGAGTAACGGAAGGATAAAATTTCACATAAGAAGCAAGGATCTTACTCTTTGAAAGAAATCTAAGCAGAGGACTTTGCATCTTCCCCACAAACTCAATATCAATGAAAGAAGAATCGAGTTCGGAAAATACGAGAGATAATTTATAAAAGGAAGAAATTCTGCCGACAGAAACTCGTTCCGGGATTTCTGCTCCGAATAAGGAAAACCCGTAAAAACTAAGCGAAAGCAAGGAAAGCCCTTTTAGAAATATAAAATAGGAAGAAAAGAGAGACGAATAGTCTTCTGTCTTCACTATAAATTTTGCTAATGTAAGCTTAAAGAGTTCCATCCGATTCAGAAGTTTATATTTCCATAAAATAGAAATTTTTAACGGATAACACCCATCCGAAAAAAATTGAAAATCCCAATAGGCAAAGAAAATCTAAGGTTCAAAAACCTAGGAATCTTACCGAAATTATCCGTAAAACACCTAAAATTACTTCTTGAACCCAAAATTGACTATGGTATTGTGGAACCAATCAAACCAACAAAATGCAAGTTTGCAAGTATTTTTTACATTTTGCCGATTATGAAAAAAAGAGAAAACAAATATGGCTAAAGATCTGATTACCGAAGGCGAAAGACTCGGATTAGCGGTAACTCTACTGACGAATGTCAAGGAAGTCTCTCAGTACTTGCAAAGGTCCGAAACCACAGTGTATCGATGGATCAATGGGAATGTAGAGACACCTGAATCCGTTCTAAATCAGCTTTTGTTTAAGTTTGGGATCTCAAAGATATTTGTTAGGACCGGAAAAGGACAAGAAAAGGCGGAGCTCGAAGAGCTATTGCCTGTCTTTCATAAGGAATTCGGTTCCTGGGTAAAAACAAATACCAATTTATCTGAAGTAAAGAATGCTCAGCTTGCGAGAATCGTAAATCTTAGCGAAACCTTAGAAGAGATCGATCAGGATCTTGTAAGTAGATTCTGTATTAAATTGTTCAGTGAAAAGAAAAACCGGCTCTTTCGAAATTTGATCTCAGTCATGTTTGATCTGCCTAGCGAAGGGTACGAAGATATCTTAGAAGCAGCTCTTAAGGTAGAGAGAAAAGTAATTCGAAAAAAGAAATGATCGATTTCGGCTAACGAAAGAATGTTTTCACGATCTTTTCCGAAGAAGTAACTATATACTTCACAGGATTTCCAGCCTTTCGGATCAAATCGTATAGACCGGACATTTGGATCCGTTCAATCTCTTCTAATTTCAATTTTTCATATTGGTCGCATATATCCTTATATGCAATAGGATCCATCTTATTCAATAGAAACCGATTGATCGTAATGATAATAGAAGAAAGCCTAGGATTACGAAAATCTTGTCCGAAGTCCGTCAATGCAACATTGAACAGCCTGTATTTTGTAGCCGGAACCCAACTAAACCAAAGAAATGCAAGCATACCGAAGGATGCCAAAGGACTTAAGCTAGGCTCCTTTGAAGGTAGCGCGATCAAAAAGGTAAATGCAATGATACTCGCAAGAAGGATCCCAGTAAAAATATAAATGGAATGAAGGCGAACAAAATAACTACCCTTCACCATATTGCATACCACTCTACCCAAACCCCAGATAGTCGAGACGTAAATGTACAGCATCAAAAGGATATAAGTCAAACCGCCTCGATACCGAACAACGTCTCCATCCAAATAGTAGGGAGATACAAGGCCCATAACGGAAAGTGCTGAGAATACAATAATTGCCGTGATATGAGCCACCATGAAATACATGGGGATGGGAATTAGATCGTGAGGTCTTGTATAGTTTCGAATAATATAATTATTGAATAAAGGAAGGAAAATGATCGGAACAAGAGTGATGTCCAAAATGAAGGACCGCATTCCTTGTGGCAAAGGCAGCCCACCAAGGAAGACCAAAAGACACCAGGACGCGATTGTGATCGTTAAAAGGGCAAAAGCGAGCGCTAACTTGTTCCTCTCGGATCTATAATAGAAGAATAAGGCCGAACTGAACAGAAGCAAGAAGACGAACAGGGACAAGGCAAGACTCCAAGACAGCAAAACTATATATATGGGATCAGAATTTCCGCCCCATTCATAGTTGGCAAGAAATCTATAGTAAAAATTTGTCTCCGGGCATATTCCAAATGGTAGATAGAGAGGATAATCGAGGACTTTAATTCAAAAATTCTTTTTAACGAAAGTCTCATCCAGAGTATCCGCCATTTTCCTGCCATATTCTACAAATCGGTCAATGAGTTCCACTTTATCTAATTGATTTTCTTCCTGCTGGATCAGGGTATCAAAACGGTGAAATTTCATGGCCCGATTCATTTGAGAAATATATCTAGCCTCTAATACCTGGGCCATCGTAGACTCATTTCTTGCTTGAAATGGATATTTGGCGATCTGTTCAATGAAATCAGTTTTAGAGGCTTCGGCGTATGTAACGTACGGGCTTACATTCCCAGTTCCGAGTGAAATGATCAAACTTCCTTTAGCCTCCCAATCGTTCGCAAGGATTTCGGTATGAATATAATGGATCGTATTATTATTGATTCCTTGCCCTCCATCCTGAAAAACTGCGCCCGTTTCCGTTTTTTCAGAACCGTCTGGAGAATAGTTAGTCCATTTAAAATCAGGAACATTGATCTTTCCAAAGTAATACGCTGCTGATAAAGCAGACCATGTAATCACCTCCGCAACTGGCCGATTCTTATCTGCTTTATCCCAGGATTTTAAGAAATGGGTCCTTTGGGAGCAAAGGTTAAAAGCAGTGGCCATGAAGGAAGTTTTCAAATCCTTCATCTTAAGCTCTCCCAGCAATTTTCCATCGGAAGTCCGAGTAGAATTTAATTCAGAAATAAAAGGAGTTCGATCATATTTAGGTCTCAACCAATTTCCAGGATTCCATTTTGTCCTAGAGGTAAATAAACTTGCACCTTTTTTAATATAGAGATCGGCGATCGTCTGGATAGGAACTCCTGCGGCCACCGCTCCGCCTATAATCGCTCCGGTAGAAGAACCGGTTATTAGATCAAAAGATTCTGCTAAACTTTTTTTCTTAACTTTTTGGAGTAAAGCTTCTAATCGGATCAATACCATAGCGGGCATGATCCCTAAAATCCCTCCACCATCGATTTGTAATATTCTTTTCATAAAATGCCTTTCCGCTTCTGCGAGGAGATTTGGTCTGCGTATAACGCTTCGTTTACAAAGAATATTGGGATGACATTTGAAAAAAGGAAAATTTAATAGAGACTAAGAAGAATTTTCCCTTTGGGGAGTGGGTTTGCATCTATGGCTTCAGATGAAAAGAATTCCAAAATTTTACTATGGTTAGTCGCTTGCGGCTTTTTCGTACAGACCCTCGACAGTACGATTGTCAATACTGCGATTCCTGCTATTGCAAGTAGCCTCGGGACCAGCCCTCTTAAAATGCAATCCGTTGTTGTAGTGTATTTACTTACGATGGCGATGATCATTCCTGCCTCTGGTTGGATCGCCGATAAATTCGGAACGAGACAGGTGTATATTGGAGCACTCTCTTTGTTTGTGATAGGCTCCTTATTCTGCGCGGCTTCTCAAAATCTTACCCACTTGGTGCTCGCGCGCATCGTACAAGGAATGGGAGGAGCACTTCTTCTTCCTGTTGGACGTTTGGCATTGCTTCGGTCCGTTCCGAGAGACGAATTCTTACAAGCGATTAGTTTCGTAGCAATTCCCGGCTTGATAGGTCCTTTGATCGGACCAGTCTTGGGTGGTTGGCTCGTAGAAACAGCTTCCTGGCATTGGATCTTCTTGATCAATATACCAGTAGGAATTATTGGAGTGAGTTTTGCCGCGATCTATATGAAAGGAGATCCTCTTTCGGAGCTTTCAAAATTCGATATAACCGGTTATGCGTTACTCGCTTTCGGTATGGTTACATTCTCTATGGCATTGGATGCAAGTTACAGCTTTGGGATCCAGAGAGCCGGAATTCTATTGCTTACCATTTTCGGATTAGCAAGCCTGACTGCCTATTGGATCCATGCTGCAAGGACACCACGACCTCTTTTTTCACCTAAGATCTTTTCTATTCCTACATTAAGTATAGGTCTTCTCGGCAATTTATTCTCCCGATTAGGAAGCTCGAGTATGCCCTTCTTAGTTCCACTTTTTTTGCAAGTGAATATGGGTTATTCCCCCTTCCAAGCAGGGCTTATGATGTTGCCGATGGCGATTGCCGGGATCGCAATCAAACGACTGGTTCCTATTTTGATCTATAAGTTAGGCTATAGAGTCGTGCTCATGACAAATACATTGTTAGTTGGATTTGCAATGTGTAGCTTTCTATTCAGCCAATCCGGTCATACTTGGTGGACTATTTCTATCCAATTGCTTTTCTTCGGAGCGTTCAATTCTTTGCAATTTACTGCAATGAATACTCTGGCTCTAAAAGATCTAACAGAAGAATATACAAGCAGTGGGAACACCATGCTTTCCATGGTTCAAATGCTGGCCATGGGAATGGGAGTGTCTTGTGCTGCAACTGCTTTAGAGGCTTTCACAGATCTGTTCGGAAGCAATCATTCCGAACAGATGATCTTAGCGTTTAGAAGTACCTTTGTCTGTATGGGACTGGTCACTCTTTCTTCTAGCTTTATCTTTTGGCAGCTTAAGAAGGAGGATGGAAAGATTGTACATCTAAATGAGCATTTGCTGGATTGAGGGAAGAGAGGGCCTATGACTGACTGATAAGGCTTAAATCTCTTTTACGAGCTCACGTAATTCTTTAAACAATTGGGTCGGATTTATCGAGTCCCGCTCAATTTCTTTTCCATATTTATAGATCAGTGCTTTAGCCAAATTTTCTTTGCCAATATAAATATAATAGAATGCGGCAGAAATCACGGAATTAAGATTTTCTATACTTGGATTATTCGATTTAATATTGCTTTTATGCGATTCAGCCATTCCTTCGTATATCTTAGAAAAAGCTTTTTTGTCTTGTACGAACCTGCCGTTTTTAAATCGAAAGAAAATAGACGCATCCGCTGAATCGGCATGACTTTGGTGAAAATAGTCTAGATAGTTTCCTGCAATCGCATCAATGAAACCATCATTATCCATATCTGCAAAACTAATATGATCCGGTGTTGGAATATTAGAAATAGAGAGTTTATCTTTAGGATCTAAAGTGATTGTATCCACAACGGAACAGCAATGAGCTCCTTGAGTGTTTGTAATCACTACAAACACATCGTAGCTGCCATTTCGAAAGTGTTCGGTTTCGTCGTAACGGATGGACACAGGTAGGTCAAGATATGATCTGGAAAAGACCTTCTTTCCCTTATATTTTACGATTATTGTATCATGAAAAGTGTGAGATCCTTGGATAATCTCACTTTGGAGATTGACTTCGAAAATTTGATCGTTCTTTAGAGTATGCCTAAAAACGGTTCGCTCCGGACGAACGCAGGTTTCCCAATCATCTCCCTTTTTTCTAACTAGCTTTCCATCGACGCATCTTTCAAAATCAACTGCTTCCTGTTCGTCTTGGATTGAAGTCTCTTTCATTGGATTTGAGGGTTCCTGCTTACAATCACACGCAGATAAAAATAGAAGAAATGAGAAAGTTAAGCGGGTAAACATAAATATAAATCTCTTATACGACATGCGTCGCTCGCAGAATTTGCAAAAAGAAAAAATATTTCAGCACTCTCGAGAAGTTGGTTCTGAATACCAACGAAGGGCCCTGGTAATTTTAATTCACTGCGAATTGTAAAGAGATTATTTTCTCTTGATCACTTCTTTCTTCAGATCTTCTTTCACGCCGTCGCGAGTCGTTCCCGATTTGTTTTCGAGCTTAATCGTGTAGTGGATCTGATACTTTGTTACCACAGGCTTCTCTTCTGAATGCTCCATGGACCAACGGGTAACATCGTTCTGGATGATTTTTGCCAAATCATTGATGCGAGGAACTCTAGTATTGAAGCGAATAGTCTCTACTGCTCCAGTATTTCCGTTTAGGATCACTAGTATAATTCCATCGTCGCTGAAATTTATTCTATTATATTTTACTAATTCTTCGCTGATGAGTGCGTCCCCGCCCTTATCTACCTTGCGCTTGATGAATTTCGCGCCTCTGATCTGGCGGACCTTGTAGGAATCACTCGTGATATAGACCCTGAAATATTCTGCAGTATCTTTGGAAACAGCTTGAAAGGCTTGTGGATCCAAAGTAGTGATCTTCACTTCGTCCCCTTCCTCATTGATCACGATCTCCGATTCACCTGCAGGATTCGGTACGACTTCTCCCTTAGGTTGGTCCGGTTTGTGGACAGAGCTGCTAGCACACGCTCCCAATAAGAAAAGAAGTGGAACCACCAAACCAATCAAGGAGATACGAAAGAACAATGCACGGATCATAGGATTTTTCCTACCCAATAAAATCTGTATTTATATGCGAATTTCTTAACTATACTAAATATTGCAAGAACAGTGTGGCAAGACCTAAGAAACAAAAGAAACCAAATGTATCAGTAGTCATTGTCACAAAGATAGAAGATGCGATTGCAGGATCTATTTTTAGCAATTTCAAGGCCATAGGGATACAAGCTCCCACCAAGGCCGCCATGATCAGATTCGCAAGCATGGCAAGAAAGATCACCACCGCAAGAGCAGGCTTTCCAAAGAAGAAGTATACAGCAAGTCCAGTGATGGATCCTATTGTGATCCCATTGATAAGCCCAATGATACTTTCTTTTCTAAATGCAACCTTCCAGTTGGAGGGACCAAGATCTCCTGTTGCAATATTTCGAACTACTACAGTGATTGCCTGAGTTCCTGCATTTCCACCCATTCCGGCAACGATCGGCATAAGAGCCGCGAGAAATACAAGAGATTGGATCGTGCTCTCGAAAAAGGAAACCATTGAAGAAGCTATAGTTGCTGTTCCTAAATTAAAGATTAGCCACACTAATCTTCTTCGGATGGAGTCCCAAACGGAAGTGTTCAGTCTCTCTTCTTCCGAAACTCCCCCCATACGAAGGATGTCCTCAGAAGCCTCTTCCTCAACGATATCTAAGATATCATCCACAGTAATTCGCCCGATAATCCGATCCAGATCATCTACTACTGCAGCAGAGACTAAGTCGTATTTACGGAACATACGGGCCACTTCTTCCTGGTCCGTATCATAATGAATGGAGAAGACCTCTTCTTTTACAAGCCTACTCGTCTTTTGATTTAAAGGAGCAAGAAATAGATCCTTGAGTTTGACGAAACCTTTTAAATGATTTTCGGAGTCGGTGACATAGAGAAGATAAATATCGTCTGTCTCTTTTGCGACTCTTCTTAATTTGATAATTGCTTTTCGAACCGTATCGGTTTCATACGCGGAAGCGAATTCAGTCGTCATCAAACGACCTGCAGTGTATTCCCTAAAATTCAGTTGTTTTCTGATCTGAGAAGAGTCCTCTCGATCGAGTGAATTTAGGATCTCTTCCGCCTTCTCCTTAGAAACCTCGGAGATCAGGTTGGTGACATCGTCAGGCTCCAGATTCTCGACGATAGGAGAGATCTCCTGCATATTGAGTCGAGAGATCAGATCCGCTTGTAGATCCTCATCGAACTCTACCAGGATCTGAGACTGCATTTCGGAATCGCAGAGTTTAAATACGTAAAATGCTTCTTCTACATCCAGTCTTTCCAAGACCTCTGCAATGTCCGCAGGGTGATTGGAAGAAGTGAATGCCTTTAAATATTCTCTGTCCTTATTCTCTACTTTTTCGGAGAAGGAGCCCATCCATTCCGCTGATGTCGGCTGGGCCTTCGTGGAAGAAATTTCCTTTGTGCTGTTTGTTTCGTCCATTTCGGCTTTCCTCCCCTATCGACAGAATCCTGAGGGAATTCACTCGTTCAATGAATTTCCTGATTTTTCGGTTCGGTGTTTTTCATTTGACGATGGATCGGACGGCTTAGAATAGAACCCAGTGTCTCCTTATCCGACTATGAAACAGTTTTTTTTCCGACTTACACCGATCATTCTGCTCGCAGTTTCCCTTCCCGTCTTTTCCGATGCATTCTATTTTCCCTGGGAATACAATAAGCTTTATAACGAAAAAGTGACCTTAGAACTAGAGTTAGATTCCTTGAAGATCCGATATCGAAACGAATCAGAAAACTCTAAGAAGGAAAAAGCCTCGCTCGACGGCAAGATTAAGAGCCTCGAAGACCAGCTCGCGAACGAAAGATCCTTTAGAGAGAAGGATAAGGACATGTACGCGGATCTGATTAGAGCACTTGAGAACCAGATCGCCTTATTGAAAACCAAAAGTAGCAGTAAAGAAAAGGAACTGATCGAGGAAAACGAAAGGCAATCCAAGAAATACCAGGACCTAGTCAACGATCTGAGAAGCCAGCTCGAGAAGGAAAAGTTGAATTGCATCCAAAAAATGGATGATATGAAGCGGGAATACGAAAGCAAGATTGCAAGCCTCGAGGCTCGTATCCAATCCCTGACGGATCAGATCTCCAAGCTGGAAAATCTAAGCGAGAACCAGAAAAGAGAACTCAATCGTCTTTCCGAACAAGCAAATGAACTTGAATCCAAGCTTTCGGGTGAGATCGCAAAAGGACAAATCAGAGTTAAAAGATTCCACAACCGACTCGTGATCAATATAGACGACCAGATCTCTTTTGATTCAGGCTCTGCAGATCTTAAAAAACAGATCTTTCCCGCATTAGATAAGATCAAAGAGATCTTGGGAAATTATCCAGGCAACCTGATCATTGTAGAAGGACATACAGACAATATCCCGATCAGAAACAAGAAATTCCAAGACAACTGGCAACTATCCACAGAGAGAGCTCTATCCGTTGTTCGTTTTCTATTAGAGAGCAAGAATTTGGACGGAAGAAATTTTTCGGTCGCGGGTTATGGAGATCACCAACCGATCGTTTCCAACGATACCGCTGAAAATAGATCTTTGAATAGAAGAGTGGATATCGTACTCGAGCCTCAAAGCGGAAAGAGCCATTAAGGCCTTTTGAAATTTCACTTTGGATAAAAATCTAACAGCTTCCATCTCCAGCTTCGAGCCTTTTCTAAGGCAGGCAATCCTGCGTCCCAAACGTAAGGACACGATCCGGACTCTGGTCTTTACCTTCCTTCTTTCTATTCTGATATTTTCCTGGGAGATATTCGGTTCTGCTCAGAGTAAGAGTCTTGCTCTTCTCGCAGATGCGGGGCATGTGATCTCCGACTCTTTTGCGTTTTTACTTAGTATCTTTGCGGTTTGGATCTCGGATCGAAAACCAAGTCCCAAAATGAATTTCGGATTCTTTCGGGTGGAAGTATTTGCAGCTTTCTGCAATTCCATTCTCATCTCAGGCATCTCAGTTTATATTATCATAGAGGCGATTGATAGATTTCAGGCAAAGCATGAGATCGCTCCCGATTCCATGCTTGTCTTCAGCTTGGGAACGATTGCTTTCAATCTTCTCTCTGTCTGGCTTCTGAAGAGAATAGCAGGAGATAATATCAATCTTAGGTCCGCTTACTTGCACGTTCTCAGTGATCTTCTTGGAACATTGGCGGTTCTTGTAGGAGCTGTGCTTATCCGATTCGTGGGTTGGAACTGGATCGATCCATTGATCAGTTTACTTCTATCATTGATCATCTTGAAGTCGGCAGCAAGCATCTTGAAAGAAAGTATTTTCATTCTTTTGGAAGCGTCTCCTACCCATGAGGAATGGGGACATCTGAAGAAAGATATATTGGAGATAAAAGGAGTAGAATCCATCCTCTCTGCTCATACCTGGACTTTAACTAAGGGAATTCATGCATCTGCATTTCGATTGCAGATCTCTGCCAAGGCAGACTCGAATCAAATATTAAAAGAAGCGTATGAGATCCTAAGAGGAGAATGGAAATTCGAACAGATATACCTTCAGTTAGAAGATCCTAAGACAACTCAAGCGATCGAAGGAATCGTAGCCAAGACATTGCATGATATAGATTCGGAAGAATGGGGACACCACCATCATACTCACGATCATCCGGCTCATCACCATTCTCACTGAACGGAAGATGGCCTGGCCTGATCTATTTTAAAGAACCGAATTTTCTCCATTCTCTGGATTGTCTCAATCGATTCTTGATATAAACTGGACTTCTCGCAGGATGAATAGAAGTGAATAGCCCTAGATCAGGATATTCATTTCTTCTGTCAAAGTTCGGAATTCCATCCAAAATGGTGAAGCATTCATCTATAATGGCTTCGTATCCATACGGATGGTCCACTTCTATCTTATAATCTGGATCCCTATCTTTTTTATCCGAAAGCTCCATGCATTTTCCATAAAGTAGGCCGCTTAGATCCCAAAGTTTTCCCAGAACGGCAAATCTTTCTCTGCATTCGGAGCCTTGGCTTAGGTCAGCCACTACTTTTCGGATCGCTCCGGAGAACAGAACTGCTGCAGAAAGCATTTCAGAGAGATGTATATCTGCTCCTAGCTTTGCATAATCATCTACAAATGAATACTCTTTTGGAATCCGAAGCTTCTCCGCTTTGATCTTACAGTGAGTTGCTTCCATCGCATATTCTATATGGAATTCTTCCACTGACAAACCAGGAATATCTCTAGGAATATAATACACTCCGTATTCTGGGCTTCCGTCCTTTCTAGCAACAATCAGAAATCCTTCGGCATCCGCACCGTTCGTCACAAATCCTTTAAAGAAATCTAATTCGATACTTCCGTCGGGAAGAGTTCTCGCTATCGATTTCAGATTCGTAAGTTTTCCCATCCATTCTGGTTCGCTTACTCCTAGGCCCAAGATGCCAAGGCCGCTACTCAAACGATCTAAGATCTCTGCTGCCAGTTCTTTCGTTCCTGGCTTTGTAGGAACTCCATTTTCCTTACCAGAAACCATGCGCAGGATCTTGCCGGCCACATTGGTCTGGGCCATGATGCCGACACCCACTCCAATTCCATGATCAAAGGAAGGAAGAAGGACTAGTTTCTCGTGAAATTCCCTGTATCGCCCGTCTCTGAGAGCGACAAACATACCTGCCTTGGCTATCTCTGAAAGTGAGGATTTGTATATTGTTCGAAATTCTCCCCGGGGAAAGGATTCGAGCTTAGATTTTAATTCTATCATGTTTTTATAAATTACTTCCGAACGATCAGCCGGCCTTTTTTCCGGAACCGTTTAGTACCTTCTTCAGATACTGACCGGTAAAAGATTCTTTCACCTTGGAGATCTCTGCAGGAGTTCCTTCTGCGATGATGCTTCCTCCACCATCTCCACCTTCTGGTCCAAGATCTATGATCCAATCCGCTTGCTTGATCACGTCCAAGTTATGCTCGATCACGATCATGGAATTTCCTCGATCTACGAGCGTATGAAGAACTGTCATCAAGTGTCTCACGTCTTCGAAATGAAGTCCGGTCGTAGGCTCGTCTAGTATATAAAGAGTCTTTCCAGTCGGTCGTTTGGACAATTCTGTCGCCAACTTGATCCTTTGCGCTTCTCCGCCGGAAAAAGTAGTGGCTGGCTGCCCTAATTTAATATAACCGAGGCCGACTTCGCCCAAGGTTTCTAGTTTCCGCTTCAGTGCAGGAATATTTTCAAAAAATGGAATAGAATCCTCTACGGTCATTTCTAGGATTTCGAAGATATTCTTTCCTTTATAACGAACTTCTAATGTTTCTTGGTTGTACCGTTTTCCTTTGCATACATCACAGGTTACATATACATCCGGAAGAAAATGCATTTCTATCTTCAGGATCCCATCGCCTTCACAGGTCTCGCAGCGACCACCGCTCACATTGAAACTAAATCTTCCGGGAGAATAACCTCTTAGTTTAGAATCTTCTAATTGAGAGAAAATATCCCGGACCACAGTAAATAGCCCAGTATACGTTGCGGGATTGGATCTGGGAGTCCTGCCGATCGGAGACTGATCGATATTGATAATCTTATCTATTTCTTCGAGACCGGTGATCTTCTCGTGTTTGCCCCAAACGGTTCTCATCTTCATTACCTTATGAGCTGCTGCATTGTATAAGATATCATTAATGAGAGTGGACTTTCCTGATCCGGAAACTCCAGTCACAACAATCAGTTTTCCGAGTGGGATCTCGACGGAAACATTCTTTAGATTATTCTCTTTTGCATTTATTATCTTAAGCTTCTTCCCATTTCCAGGACGTACATTCTGGGGAAGAGGAATAAACGCTTTTCCAGACAGATACTTTCCTGTCAGAGAGTTCTTATTCTTTGAAACTTCTTCCGGAGTGCCAGAGCAAACTACGGAGCCTCCATGAACACCGGCTCCTGGTCCCATGTCGATCAGCCAGTCCGCTTCTTCCATGGTTTCCTGGTCATGCTCCACGACTAGAACAGTGTTTCCAAGATCTCTCAGGTCCTTTAGAGTATTTACGAGTTTTGTATTGTCTCTCTGATGAAGACCGATAGAAGGTTCATCCAAAATATAGAGAACCCCTTGGAGACGAGAGCCGATTTGAGTAGCAAGACGGATCCTTTGCGCTTCTCCCCCGGAAAGAGTTCCCGCAGAACGTTCTAAGCTTAGATAGCCTACTCCTACATCATTCAAGAAGGTCAATCTCTGTTGGATCTCCTTTAGGATCGGCCTTGCAATCACCTCATCGCTTCCTTTGAGCTTCATTGCCTTTACGAATTCGAGTCCATTCTCTACGCTGAATCCCGAAAATGTATCGATCGTGGTATTATTTACTTTTACCGCAAGACTCACCTGCTTCAGACGTTTACCCTGGCAGGAGGGACATGAATGGTTTGTCATAAAACCTTCAAGCTGTTGGCGTCGAGCTTCCGAGCCTTCCTTATACCTACGCTTTAGATTCGGGATCACTCCCTCGAATTCCCTACTGAATTCATAATGGGACTTATCGTTCCTGAAATCATAATCTATCTTTAAGTTCTTATCGCCATATAGAATGGTGTCTCGCACCTTCTTAGGTAGATTCTTCCAAGGAACATTATAATCGAATTTTAATTTCTTTGCCAAAGAATGAACTGTAGTTAAGAACCAATAACTACTGCTCTTAGAACCGGCCCATGCTTCTATGCAACCTTCTACTAGGGAAAGTTCTGCGTCCGTGACTAAGAGATCCTCGTCAAATTCTAAAAGGCTTCCGAGTCCATCGCAGGTCTCGCAGGCTCCATACGGGGAATTGAATGAAAAAAGTCTGGGTGATAATTCAGGAAGAGATTCTTCCGGGTGATTTGGACAGGAGAGTTTTTGGGAGAAGGTATGGTCCTTCTTGCCGTCATCTACGAGCAGGATCCCATCCGATTGCTTGAGAGAAGTCTCTATGGAATCCGCTAGACGAGAGCGTATTCCGTCCTTGATGATCAAACGATCCACGACAATCTCGATCGTTGCCTTAAAACTTTTCTTTAAAACGATCTCTTCGTCTAAAGTCTTGATCTCGCCATTCAACCGAATCCGATTGAAACCGTCCTTGCGTATCTTTTCTAAAACGTCCTTATGCTCTCCTTTCTTTCCGGAAACTACGGGAGAAAGAAGTTGGATCTTTGTTCCCTCCGGATAACTCAGGATGCGATCCGTGATCTGGTCAACGGAAAGAGATTGGATCGGGGTGCCGCAGATTGGACAATGAGGCTTTCCTATCCTTGCATACAAAAGGCGGAGATAATCGTAGATCTCCGTAACAGTTCCCACTGTAGATCTAGGATTTCGGTGAGTCGTTTTCTGTTCTATGGAAATGGCGGGAGATAGACCTTCGATCAGATCCAAATCCGGTTTTTCCATCTGACCCAGGAACTGGCGAGCGTACGCTGAAAGACTTTCGACGTATCTTCTCTGACCTTCTGCATAGATCGTATCGAATGCAAGAGAGGATTTGCCCGAGCCAGAAAGACCCGTGATCACAACGAGTTTGTCTCTCGGAATATCTAAACTGATATTTTTGAGATTATGCTCTCTTGCTCCTCTGATCTTAATATGGTCCAAACTTTTAATCCTCTCTCTTGATTCAGATAAAATCCCGAAACTCTGGCTGAAAAGCGGTTTTCATTTCGGAATTTTACGTTTTCCGGAATAAAACGCGGTTTTACTTTGGTCGACAAAAGGAATTTCGAATGATCAAGACACTTATCTCCCTGCTCTTTTTACCGATACGGATTTTTTTCCAGGGAATGCGGATCCTTTTATGGACCATCCGAAAAGGAAATCATTTCTACCTTGAGATCCCTTCTTCTTTTTCTTATGATAAGAAGTCCTTCTTAGTTCGTCTTCTTGTCTCTAAGGAAGACTCTCCATTCTTAGTGGATTTTCTTCTTGGCTTGAAAGCACTTAGTATGGTCCCAGGATTACGAAAAGTTTCCTTTCAAATTTCTAATCCAGAATACGGATTCGGAGAAATTTGGAATATTTGCCAAGCAATCCAAGTCTTGAATGATAAAGGAATCCAAACTGCAGGATTTTGTTTAGGCGGAGGAACCAAGGCATTACTTCTGCTGTCCTTCTGTAAGTATAGATACACTTCTTCCGCTGCGGAGTTCTTTCCTGTGCTTCCATCTGCAGAGCCTTATTTCTTTGGAGGAGCTGCTAAAAAATACGGTGTAGGAGTTGAAGCCTATGCCAGCGGAGAATTCAAGGCTTTCGGAGAGACTTTCCAAAGGACTTCTTTCTCGGCTCCCGCAAAGAAGAATATAGAATCTCTTCTCTCCGACCAAAAAGAACTCTTAGAATTAGGTTTTCGTAAAACATCTGGCTTGGACTTAAAGGCTTTAGAAGAACCGATTATAGGTGCGGAGAAGTTAAAAGATTTAGGTTTTATCACCGAATTCTTAGAAGAAGATGAATTCGAAGAGAATTATCTTTTTAAAAATTATAAAAAAGAATCAGAGGATACAAAACCGGAATATAAGAAGTTAACTCCCGGCGGATTCAGGCTTTATAATAAAAAGAAAAATTTCAGTATTCTCTCCAGATCCTTACCTACAGTAGTGATCATTCCTGTACAAGGAAATATACTTCCGGATTTAGGAAGAGAAGAAGACTTTAGATCCAGACAGGTTTCCTTTCGCTATTACCAAGAGATCTTTAAGGAAATCAAAGAAGATCCGAAAGTCTCCGCAGTGATCTTAGAAATGAATTCACCTGGGGGAAGCGCTCTCGTCTCTGAACTACTTTATAGGGAGATCAAGAAACTCTCCGAAAAGAAACCGGTGCTTACTTATGTATTGAATGTGGCTGCTTCCGGGGGATATTATCTTGCCTGTGGAACCAAGGAAATTCATGGCACACCTTATTCCGTAGTAGGTTCGATAGGTGCCGTCATGCTTAGATTCGAACTGAAAAAACTATATGATAAATTCGGAATTAAGAAAGAAAGAATCGGATTCTACCCTCATAGAGATATTCTCTCTGAATACGGAAAACTTTCCCCCAAATCGGAACAATTCTTAAAAAAAGAAGTACTTAGATCCAGAGACGTATTCTATTCTCGGGTCACGGAAGCTAGAAAGAAAACTTTCCATGAATTAGAATCCAAATGGGGAGAAGGAAGGGTCTTTTTAGGGGATAGATTTCAAAAGGCAGGTTTTTTGGATTCCTGCTCTAGCCTACTAGATATATTACAAAAACTGAAAACAGATCTGGGAGCCAAAAAGATCGATGTGCAATATCTTCCAGGAACGTATAGCTGGAAGGACTTGGTTCAGGACCTAAAGCCTGGATTGCAAATGACAGGTTTCAATCTAAGATCTTTTCCATTGTCCTTACTCTGGAAAGATAGAAAGGAAGATCCAAGAGAAATTCTCTATCTTTCAGAGATCGCAACGGAACTTTCCAAATAATTTTGCAGACCGGAGTGACGATCCAATCGACCATCACTTTTCAAAGGCAAAGTATTTCCTGCTTACTTAAATGGATTCGAACTAGATATTAAGGTAAGTTCGAATCCGCTGCTTTTTGGATCCGATTGAGTAAGGCCTCTTTCCCCCTACCTTCTGTGGGGGGAAAGCAATAGATCTTAGAGATTCCTTTCGTATCGCAATCTCTGAAGAAGGAATACAGACTTTTCATGTATTCTGCATTGTCTTTCAGATCCACTGAATACTGCCAACCGTCAGATAGTCCGATTCCGATTGCAGCCGCATCCGATTTTGGACGAGTTTCTTCTTCGGCGAGAATCACATTTGCATTAGGTGCATAGTGTCTGTATTTGGTGCCAGGACTCATCGGCTTTTCTTCTTCCTGCATAAGATCTTCTGATGAGAATTCATCCAATTCAGGTAAGAAGTCTTTCAGATCATCCAAACTCCAAAATCCAGGACGTAGGATCCTTGGCCTTGGCCCTGAAAGATCAATAACGGTAGATTCCAAGCCGATTGTGGGCTCCGGTCCTTTTAAGATGAGATCTACCTTTCCCTTAAATTCATGAACTGCGTCCGTAAATCTAGTGATCGACGGTTGTCCAGAAAGATTAGCAGAAGGCGCAGAAACCGGTCCCCCAAACGCTCTCAGCATTTCATTCGCCTTGGAATGAGAAGGAACTCGAACTGCAACTGTAGGAAGCCCTGTAGAAAAAACAGAATTATCTAATTTAGAAAGTACGAATGTGATCGGTCCTGGCATGCAAGAAGAGGCCAGCTCTTTTGCGAATGCATTCATATTTGCTATCTTAGGGATCTCACTGGAATGAGAAAGATGAACGATCAAGGGATTGTCTGCCGGACGATTCTTGATCTTATAGATCTCTAGGCAGGCTTTTAGGTTTCTAGAATCGGCGCCTAGACCGTAAACAGTCTCTGTCGGAAAAAGGACGACCCCACCCCCCTTAAGTACCTTAGCGGCTTGGGAAGGATCGTCCGTGATAAGGGTGTCCTTATTTTTTGACAATTTCCTCGGATGAGGACTTGGCTTCTTCCTGACCTTCTTCAGGTGCAGCTTGTTTTACATCCGGAGTCTGAATCTTTTCAGGGGTCGCCTTAGGAACAGGTGGAAGTTTATTCGTCACCAAGAGTTCCAAGTAAGTGTTGATCCCAGGATCGTTGTCCGAAAGCAATTGCCAGAAAGAGAACCCACCTATATCATAAGATCTTAATAATGTCATCTTATCTTCGAAAGCCTTTCTGTTCATAAAGAAAGCCACTCGATCACAACCTTCTGATTTGTACCAGATACTAGGATCCTCGTAAGTTTTTCCTTGGTGAACCCAGCTAAACTTAGAAAGATTTGTCCAAGAAGAAGAGTTCTTGTTATCCGCCATTACCTGGTTGATATTCGTAGGTTGTTTAGTGACTCCTAACTGTTGGCGCTTCAATGCGTCCGACCAATACACAGACTTGATCTTAGCGTTGCAATTCAGTGCCCAATCATATCCGTAAGTCGGGATCGCCATATATAATTTCTTAGCTGGAACTCTTTCTTTAGCGTAAGTGATGATATTTCGGATCCAAACGTTAGGCGCCTGTGGCCCTGGTCCCGGATTTCTGTACTTGCGTGGGTGCAATTCGTACGCCATCACTTTCACTCGGTCCGCATGCTTTGCGAGAAAAGCATAATCGTGAGTCATCGGACCTCTCCAATTTTCTGCGAAGTCCATATTAATCTTTTCTTTTAGACCTTTGCAAGCCTTTAAAGAAGTCTTTTTGGCAGCAGTCTTAGGATGGACGGCAACGGAGAGTAACTTTCCTCTCTTATGAATCTCTTTGGAAAGAATTACGATGAATTCCTCGAATTTCTCTTTCTTCTCGCAGCTCATTCCTTCGTAGTCAATATCGATCCCATCGAACCCATACGTGTCCACTTCGTAAAGAATGTTTTGGATATGTTTGTCTCGGATATCGTTTCTGCCGTTTAGACCGATATTCTCTGCGATCTTCTCATTCTTGTTTTCCCAACGGAAAATGGTCGGGATGATCTTTACCCTAGGGTTCAAGGAGCGAAGTTCGGCAACTCTGGCATGTTTTTGGGCACTTCCCCAAAGAGAATACAGGTCTCCGTTATTCGTCTCTCTTCCTTTAAATCCGTAAATAAAAGGATGAATTTCATTGTATAGATGAACAGTACGTTTCATCGCCTCATAATCGGAGAACCAAGTAGAAGCTCTGAAAGCTGTATCATCTTCTACAAGCACTGGGACCACAGAGGTCTTATCTTCAGGAGAAGAACCATCGGAAGAAGAGCTAGGAACAGTGGAATTCCACCATTTCTTAAGATCTTCCCAAGCGCCGGTAGGAACTAACTCCGACTTTACCCCAACGTTTTGGAATTGGATGGGAGCCTCAGCAACTGCTTGGCTTTCCTGTTTTTGGCCGGGATGCGGCTTTAAGGCTTGGATCCCAAGGTAGAAAGAAATTCCGGAAAGCACAATCCAAGTGAAGCTAACGATCCCTGTCTGTAGAAAGGATTGCTTCTTTGGTTGGTAAGGAACGGGACGGCTTAGGTCCTCTGGGGTAAATGGTTCATCGTTTGGATTCATTTGAGCTCTATGTATATATCGAATCGCGGAGGCAAAAAATAAAGCACCGACTGTCTTCCAGTGATTTTCAGTGAACTTCCCTGTCAAACGTTTGTGAAATTCCTCCTTGTTCTTTGATTGACAGAGCCTAGATCCGCGAAATTTTTCCCTGGATGCAGTTTCATAGGCCGGCCAAACTCTTTTTCGTTCTAGGTTCCATATTCATCACTTTCTTGCTCATGGCGGAAGTCACCGGCTCTAAGTGGATCCAACTAAATGTGGGAGGCCTCGCCTTCAATTTGACCCTTGGAGTGATCCCCTTTCCGATCACATTCATCGTCACAGACCTTTTAAACGAGTATTATGGAAGAAGAGGTGTCAGATACCTCACTCTAGTGGGAATGGTGATGATCGTTCTTGCATACTTCTTACTCCAAATTGATATGCATATCCCTGCCGTAGGGAATTCTCCTGTAGATGATCATTCTTTTAAGGTGGTTTTCTTCAATACAGGTCAAGTAATCGCAGGTTCAGTAATCGCTTACTTGATCGGCCAGCTTGTAGACATCCAGATCTTCCATTTGATCCGTAAAAGAACCCAGAATAGACTGCTTTGGTTGAGAGCCACCGGTTCTACGATCTTCTCCCAGCTCTTGGATTCTTATGTCGTTATCTTTGTAGCATATTGGGGACAGTATGAGTTCCAAACTCTGAACCAAATCTCTTATACAAACTTTGGCTACAAGATCCTAATCGCAATCGGCATCACTCCTCTTATCTATGCGTCCCACTACCTAATCGAAAGATACCTGGGAGAAGATGCTCATAGAATGGCAGAACATGCCTTAAAAGAAGGAAAAGAAGAGATCCAGGCGTATCCTGGTTAATCCTCTCTAAATCCGTTTCTTTTCATTCGAGGTTTATTTCTTAAAATAAAGCCAAAGCCGATTTCCCCAAGGATCTAAAAAGGAGATGTACTGAGACGACCGAGACTCCTTTTGAAAACCGGAAGAGAGTAAACGAGAAGAAAAAGATTCGGCTCCTTCTTCTGAGATCGTCCAGATAGAAGTTCCTGGAGAAACCGGGCAATCTTTCGTTTCCTTACTGAATACAATAGTCTGTTTTTCTGAAAATATCGCCTCTGCATGACCAAGGCTGGAACGAATTACTTTTCCTTGAAAAAGGTCAGCATAGAGTTCGGCGGACTTTCCAGCATCCTCGGCTTTTAAACTGGAAGCAAAGAATTGAGGTGTTTCAGAGTGCATTTGCGGGTCTAATCTCCATAGAGAGCTTTACGCATAAATTGGGTTTACGGCCCGATTCAGACATTATTTTTGGAGTAAGGAAGTATTCCAAGCAATGAACTCTAATTTGGATTTTGTGAGAATTTTCGATACCACCCTTAGGGACGGAGAACAATGTCCTGGTGCGGCCATGAGCGAGAACGAAAAGATTGAGATCGCTCTCCAACTCGCAAAAATGAAGGTGGATGTGATCGAGGCTGGCTTTCCTGTTTCTTCTCCTGTGCAATTCCAAGCGGTGCAAAGAATTTCCAGAGAAGTAGAAGGTCCAATCATTGCTGCACTTGCAAGAGCAGTTCGTCCAGACCTAGAAGCAGCTGCAAAGGCAATTATTCCCGCCAAGAAAAAGAGAATTCATACATTTATCGCATCCTCTCCCATTCACATGAAATTCAAATTAGGAAAGGATCCTTCCGAGGTTCTGAAGATGGCTGTAGAAGCTGTTAAGATTTGTAGAGATCATGTGGAAGATGTAGAGTTCTCTCCCGAAGATGCGACTCGTTCAGAGCCTGAGTTCTTAAGAGAACTGTGCGAGGCAGTGATCGAAGCGGGAGCAACTACGATCAATATTCCGGACACAGTCGGATACACTACTCCTTACGAGTACGGCGAACTTTTTAAATTCCTCATCCAAAATGTAAAGGACAGTAACAAGGCGATCTTCTCGGCGCATTGCCATAACGATCTAGGACTTGCTACTTCGAATAGTCTCGCAGCTGTTCTAAACGGAGCAAGACAAATAGAATGTACCGTAAACGGGATCGGTGAAAGAGCAGGCAATACAGCCATGGAAGAAGTGGTCATGGCTCTTAGAACCCGCAAAGATAAATTCGGAATCCAGACAAACATTGCAACGGAAGAGATCGCAAAGGCTTCTTATCTAGTAAAGACCATCACAGGAATGGTGGTGCAACCGAATAAGGCTGTCGTTGGAGCAAATGCTTTTGCTCATGAGTCAGGAATTCACCAAGACGGTGTTTTGAAGAACAGAGAAACTTATGAGATCATGACTCCGGAAAGTGTGGGGATCCAATCCAATCGAATGGTCCTAGGACGTCATAGTGGAAGAGCTGGCTTCAAAGATAGGATCGTTCGCTTAGGATTCAATCCTCATGCAGAAGAATTAGAGGCAGCGTACCAAAGATTCTTAGAGATTGCGGACCGCAAGAAGGAAATCTTCGATGAGGATATCAGAGCTCTCTTCGCAGACGAGTCCAGAAAATCTTCCAACGACAAATTCGCATTAGAAAGTTTTCATGTTACTACGGGCACAAAAAGTACTCCAACAGCAAGCATTCGTCTTTCTATTGGAGGAACAATAAGAGAAGAATCTGCAACCGGAGATGGACCTGTAGATTCCATCTTTAGAGCGATCCAGAAAGCAACCATCTCAGACGCAGAACTTATAAAGCTAGTAATCTCTCCAGTAACAGAAGGCCAGGATGCACTTGCAGAAGCATCCGTAACCTTGGAAAAACACGGAGAAAGAGTCGTTGGAAAAGGAAGTTCTACGGATATCATAGAAGCCTGTTCTCAAGCTTATATTTCCGCTCTGAATCGTTTTTCTCTCTCTTAGAAGATTTTGGAAGATGCCGAATATCGTTCGGTATCTATTTTTAAAACTCCTAGAAAAACCGTTGCCTTTTGCAGATTCAAAGAAAACCTCTCATAGTAGAACGAGTGTTCTACTATTTCCTATTCGAAGAGGCCTACTCCTATGTCTTCCTTAGATACTTCCTCCATTTTTCGCCCGATCTCCATCGGAGCGGAAACCATTCCGAACCGAATCATTATGGGTTCTATGCACCTTGGATTAGAAGGACTTCCCCAAACTGCAGATAGAATGGTCGCATTCTACGGAAGAAGATTCGATGGCGGAGTCGGTCTCATCACCACCGGAGGAATTTCGGTTAACGCAGAAGGAAAGGGTTCCAATATCTTCTTCGACTTTCAGAAAGAAGAAGACTGCAAGGAACTAGAAAAGACAGCGTCTGCACTAAAATCCAAAGGAATCTTTTGCGCTCAGCTTTTTCATGCAGGAAGATATGCATATCATAGAGAGCTCGTGGCCCCTTCCCCGCTTAGAGCTCCTATCAATCGCTTTATTCCAAAAGAATTATCTACGGAAGAAGCATGGAGAACCATCCGTGATTTCGGATCTTCCGCACTACGCGCTAAGCAAGTAGGATTTAGAGCGGTAGAAGTGATGGGTTCGGAAGGATATCTAGTAAACCAATTCTTCTCCGAAGTTACAAACAAGCGATCCGATGAATTCGGAGGAAGCCCCGAAAACAGAAGACGATTCGCAATCGAAGTTATGAAAGAGGTCCGCAAGCAAGTCGGTCCAGGCTATCCTGTGATCGTACGTATGTCAGGGATCGATCTCATTCCGGGCAACCCTACCTTCGAAGAAGTGATCGCACTCGCAAATGAACTAAAAGCCGCAGGTGCAGACGCGTTGAATATAGGAATCGGTTGGCATGAATCCAGGATCCCTACGATTTCTCAATTAGTACCGAGAGGCGCTTGGGCAAAGATCGCTGGCAAAGTAAAGGCTGCAGTTCCAGGTATTCCAATCATTGCATCCAATCGAATCAATATGCCGGAGACGATTATCCAAGTTCTATCCGCTGGAGAAGCGGATATTGTGAGTATGGCGAGACCTTTCTTAGCGGATGCAGATATCGTAAATAAGATCCAAAGCAACGAAACAGAAAGAGTGAATACTTGCGTGGCTTGCAACCAAGCCTGTCTAGATCATACCTTCAAAGAAGAAATGGTTTCTTGTCTAGTGAATCCTTCCGCAAACAGAGAATTGGAGTGGAGCTCCCTTCCTCAGGCCAAAAAACAAAGAGTGGTAGTAGTAGGTTCCGGTCCAGGTGGAATGGAAGCTGCAAGAGTTTCCGCGCTTAGAGGACATGAGGTCATTCTTTTAGAAGCTACTGAAAAGCTGGGAGGCCAATTGAATCTGGCCGCAGCCATTCCTGGTAAATTCGAATTCTTTGAAACCATCCGTTACTTTAAGAACGAACTTCCTCGCTTAGGAGTGGACATTCGTTTCAATACCAAGGCGGATCTCGCTCTATTAGATTCTTTGAAACCGGATGCAGTGATCTTTGCGACAGGAGTGCTTCCTAGAAATCTAAATCTTCCTGGCTTAGATAAAAAGCCTCACGCTAGCTATGTTGAATTCTTGAATGGAACATTTAAGGCAGGATCTAAAGTAGCCATCATCGGAGGCGGAGGGATCGGAGTAGACGTTGCTCATAAACTTACAGAAGAAAAAGATCCGGATATTTCCTCTTACTTCCATCGATACAATGTGAATTCTTATACAGAAGCAAGAATACAACCTGAGACTGCAGAAAGAAAAGTCTCTATCTTAAGAAGAAACGGAAAAGTCGGAGCGGGACTTGGTGCCACTACTTCTTGGGCACTCTTGCAAGAATTGCAATCCAAGGGAGTGGACTTCCTTTCTTCCCTTACTTATAAAGAAGTAAATGATAAGGGATTAGTGATCGAGACAAAGAAAGAAGGAGACAAGACCTTAGAATGTGATACGATCATTCTCTGCGCGGGTCAGGTAAGTGATAAGTCTTTGTATGAAACCTTTCAATCGGAAAGAGCAAAGACTCCTTCCTATCTGATTGGAGGAGCTAAGGATGCGTCCGGGATAGATGCTAAAAGAGCCATGTTAGAAGGATACTTGGCTGCGGTCCGTATAGGTTCCGAACAAAATTAAGAAAATAGAAATTAGATCTTTATTCGAACGACCCGTCTTCATTCGAAGGCGGGTTTTTTATTTCATTAAACTATATTCTAAATACTCTAACGACGTGCAAAGACTGTTCCTTTCCACATATATTTTTATACGACATACTTAAAAGTTCTTATAATCTAAGACCCGTTTTGTGGCGGAGAAGTGACAAAAGCATTCTTTCCCGTTGACTTTTTGTGGGTATGATTCTTAATGGAGATCGAATTTCCATCAAGTAAGGACATAAAATTCCTCTAGGATCCAAGAGGAGTGCTTCAGAATGAAAGTATACTCAGCAGAAAGAGTTCCAAATTCTACCGATTATAATCTGTACATAACCGAAGGTAACTCTAAAACAAGATTGATCCTTTCGGAGCCTAGCCTGCCGGGATATAACGAACTATCTATCAATGATAAAGTTCTAAAGTCTTTAGCATATTCCATCCTTTTAAACTACACACAAGATAGAGAGTTTGCGAATCGAAACACGAATCGTTTTATAAACTTTCTAAGTGATATAGTTCACAGAGATTCCTGGTTCTTTCTCGCGAATCGTGTGGAGCAATTCATTAAGGACGTTGAGAGCTTCGGAGTCGAAATTTCTTACGACTTTTAAAATTACCCGAAAAATCTGATTGTCCCAGGACCTTTCAATAATATACTAACGGAAACGGTACCGGAAAAATCCCTCCGCATATATACCCTAGGCCGATGGCCCCCTTATGGAGCAAACTGAATGAATCCTCGAGTCGTGAGCTTTCACTATACATTAAAAGATAAAGAAGGGAATCTGATCGATTCCTCCGAAGGCAGTCACCCTCTTTCCTATTTGGAAGGTACCGGTCAAATCATCTCTGGATTGGAAGATGAGATCAAGAGTATGAATTCAGGAGATAAAAAAATCATCTCCGTAGATGCGGACAAAGCGTACGGACAAAAAAATCCAGAATTAGTATTCGATGTTCCTAAAAGTCAATTCCCTGAAGACGAAGTATTAAGCGTAGGAATGATGTTCCAAACCGACGAACCGGATACAGTTTATACAATCACCGAGATCAAAGGAGAAACCATCATCGTGGACGGGAACCATCCTCTTGCAGGAGTGGATCTGGTCTTTGACGTGCAAATCGTGAATATCAGAACCGCAACAGACGAGGAAGTAAGTCACGGGCATGTCCACGGCGAAGGGGGACATCACCACCACTAAGATCGATGGGCAATCCGGAGATATTAAACGAGAAGCAACAAGAAGCGATCGAAACACTACACGGTCCCGTCCTGGTTATCGCCGGAGCGGGCACCGGAAAGACCAAGACATTAGTTCACAGACTTTCTAAGCTGGTCGAAACTGGCGTTCCTGCCGAAAACATCCTATTACTCACATTCACTCGAAAAGCCTCCAGAGAAATGCTCTCACGGGCGGTTTCTCTTTTGGACAAACGATGCTCTCGTGTTCACGGAGGAACATTTCATTCTTTCAGTAGTCATGTACTTAGAAAGTATGCTCCCGTTCTAGGGCTTTCTTCTCAATTCTCAGTCTTGGATGAATCAGATACTTCAGATATCTTCCAGCTTCTTAGAACAGAAGGAGAATATTCCAAACAGAAATCCAGGTTTCCTTCGAATGATACCTTGATCTCTCTTCATTCAGCAATCATCAATCGAGCAAAGACATTAGAAGAATTGTTGAAGACTGAATATCCTAAGTTCTTGGAACAAGAGAGCCTAATCCAAAAAATCTTTTCAGAATACGCAAACTATAAAAGAGAAAGATCCCTTGTAGATTACGACGACCTACTCGTTCATACCAGAGACTTATTGAACAAGCACGAATCCGTCCGCAAGAAGTTAGCAGAACAGTACCAGTACATCATGGTGGATGAGTACCAGGATACGAATCAGATCCAAGCTCATATCGCTTGTCTTTTGGCAATGGATCATGAAAATATTTTTGTGGTGGGAGATGATGCACAAAGTGTGTATTCTTTTCGCGGCGCGGATGTGAATGGAATATTCAATTTCCCTAAAATATTCCCCAAAACGAAACCGATCTATCTGGAAAGAAACTATAGAAGCACTCCATCCATTCTAAATCTTGCAAATTCGGTGCTCGCAAATTTCAGAGATAAGTATGAAAAATATCTTTATACTAAAAACGAAGATTACTTAAAACCGGAACTTTTAGGATACGCAGACGAGCTGGAAGAAGCAGAAGGTATCGCTGATATGATTCTCGAAAGAAGGGAAGATGGAATTCCCTTAAAAGAGATCGCTGTACTATTCCGCTCCGGTTGGAATTCCAACCAGTTAGAATTGGTATTAAGCCAGCGAAACATTCCTTTTTTGAAATTCGGTGGAAGAAAGTTCGTGGATAGTGCTCATGCAAAGGATTATCTCTCTCTTTTAAAGATTAGAGAAAATAGAAGCGATTCTCTCTCTTGGCTAAGAATACTTTTGCTTATCCCTGGGATAGGGAGCACAAAGGGAAAGGCAATCCTAACCGAACTCGAAAAGACATCCGGAAATATAGAGTCTTTATTACGTTTCAGTTCCGGACCATCTTCTTCTTATCTAAAAGAACTTGTGTCCTTGTTGGAAGATCAGGACCAGAATTTACAGAAGATCCTCACGAATTTCATTCATTTCTACTCTCCTTTATTAGAAAAAAAATACGACGATCCTAAGAGAAGATTAGAGGACCTCAATTCATTTCTCACTCTTTCTCAAAGATACGATACTCTGCATGAGTTTTTAGTAGATATGAGTTTAGAAGGTCCTACAAAGAGCTTAGACAAACTTTCACCTGAAGAAGAGGATGAGCGTTTGGTTCTTTCCACTGTGCATTCTTCCAAAGGACTCGAATTTGATACTGTAGTATTATTGAATGTGTCCGAAGGATCCTTTCCATCCGGAAAAGGAGAAAAGAATTTAGAAGAGGAAAGAAGACTATTCTACGTCGGGATTACCCGAGCTAAGAAAAAATTACTTCTCACCTACCCTCAAGTCTCCTTTCAGAATAATTCGCAATATTTCAATAGAGTTTCTCGTTTTATTGAAGAGATCTCCGAGCCGGACAAGGTGTTGAAGAAAGGCTTCGTTGCCAAGCAAACTGAAAATTCGAGCCCTTCTTCTCAAATAAAGAGTGATCAGGAAACAGATGCCAGAAAAAGGATTCGGGAATTTTTCGGTTCTTAAATCCCAGGAAAGCCGACTCTCCGAAGATTGGGAGAGATTACTGCGCTCTGCTTGGGAAGAACTCAAAGTAAGATCGAGACGATTTCGTTCCGAATCGTTGCAATCCGTTCAGATCAAATTCTATCCTTATAGAAATGGCAATAATTCGATCCTTTATAAAAAGGGAATATTATTCGCGAAATTTCATTCTTCTCTATTAGACGCCGACTCAAGGATCCCGGAATCCTTGGCGTATTTACTTCTTTCTAGACTATTTGGACTTAAACCGGAGCCAAGGCATAAGGAAGACGTAATGGACTTTCTGAACTCACTTCCGGAACGAAAGAATACTAAGCAGATTTCCAGATTAAGTTCGAAAGGAAAATTTTACGATCTATCCGACATTATGAATCGGATTATCCAAGAATACTTTCCTAAGATCGATCCGAAATTGATCTCTATTTTTTGGTCGGATCGTATAGGAACAAGACGCTTAGGAAGTTACGAAAAGCAAACCATGTCGATCCGAATTAGTCCCGTTCTGGATCACCCAAAGGTCCCTTCATTAGTCATTGAACACGTTGTGCACCATGAGATACTACATCATATTCTCCCTGTCCGTCGGATCAACGGTAAGAATTCAATCCATAGCCCTCAATTCAAAGTATTGGAAAAAAGATACGTTAGATACCGAGAGGCGATAAATTGGTTGAAAAAGGAATATCCAAACTTTCTAATTAGTCTTAGAAAAGAAAATCGTTCCAGAAATACTTCCAGCATTTAAGAATATTCCTATGCACCCGACTCATTTCGAAACAGTATATATTCGTAAAAATATAATAGAGGAGGAACTTTCCAAACTTCTAAAAGAGTTCTCCGGTTTTGAATACAAGTCTTTGTCGGAATATGACCGAGGGGTTTACGACGGTTATACGCAAGCAGTTACTGAGATCTTAAGAAAGCTTCAGTCTAAACGCTAGTCGGTTCCGGATTTGCCTTAGAGAATTAGAATCAGTTTCCTAAAGTTAATTTCAGACACTCTTCTCTCTTCCTCTATTTTTTGCTTTCATTCCTTGATTTTTATTATCTACTCCACTCTAGTTCATTTTTAAAAATATGATTTTCTTTTCACTGGAATGGACTATCAAATTCGAATGGAGATCGATGTGAAAACAAAAGTCAGGATCTTTGCCCTGATCCTCATTTCTTCCCTTCTTACTTTTACCGGTTCTCAATTGAGCGCTTCTCCCTATGACTCGAATGACTTCTCTCAGTTTACCGGCGGCAATCCTCTAATACCCGATTATCGAAATTACTCTCCTGGATTTTACAGCCAAGATTCGGTACCAATCGGGATCAAGTCGACAGAAGACAGACAGAAAGAAAAAGAAAGTCTAGAAACGAGACGCTCTCTCCTAAATTGGCACCAAGGACTCGGTCTTTTGACCTGGGGATTTTGGCTAGCCACAAATCTTGCAGGAGAACGTTCTCTTTCTCATTTGCATAAGGAATACCAACCGTTTGCGGATTATCTCTTAATACAGGATCCGCATAATACCCACAATAGTTATACTGCATATACATTGCTTATGAATGCTTCTCCTTGGGATGGGGATCCAGGCGGGAGCACTCATAAATCATTGGCAGGGACTACGTTTACTCTCTATGCTTTGACAGCAGGGCTCGCCTTCTTCTCCCCTTCTAAAAAATTAGAGAGAGAGCCTGGCTTAAGCACAATCTTCACTCACAAAGCGTTGATCTGGGTACATTTGCCTGCAATGTTAGCTTTACCTTTTATCGGAGAACAAATTCCTAAACACGGACCATCAGCAGCTCATACGATGGAAGCGGTCGGATGGACCGGATTTGCAGCATTTACTATGTCGATAGCAGTATTTTATTTTTAAAGGAAAACAAATGATCAAAATTCTTCTCTCTATCTTATTTCTATTATATACCTTTCTTGTTCCGATTTATTCGGAAGAGTTGAAACTCTCCGAACCGAAGATCGAATTCACTGTCATTCATCCGTTCAAAACTGTGATCGGTAAATGTACAGGAGTTAACGCGAGTCCTATTTCTCTTACCGCAAATACCAACGGGGTGCAAATCCCGAAATCTGTGAAGATCGAAATTCCAGTAAAGGAAATCCGTTCCGGAGATGAGAACAGGGATGAGCATATCATGGAGTCTCTGGGCTATCCGACTCACAATGGTATTTCATTTGTAAGCACTGCGATCAGCCTTACGAAAGATGGAGAATGGTCCATTTCCGGAAATCTGACGATCAACGGAAGAACGAAGCCGATAAAATCTATCGCAAGTATCCACAAGGACGATCATGAAACGACTGTCTCAGGTAAGTTCCAAGTTTTGATGAGTGATTTCGATGTGGTGGCACCTAGTCTTTTATTTGCTAAGGCGAAGGACGAGGTTGTTATAGATTATAAATTTACTTTCAAACCTTGATTACTCTTCACTGATTGAGTAATTTACGGATCCCTTCTTCCAAGCCGTCTACGCTTAAAAAGAACATAGGAAACACTTTCTTTAATTCGTAGATGGTGGGAGCATCCCAGTATCTCTTAGGCTCCGGATTCATCCAAATCGCTTCCTGGAAATGAGACTTGAGTCTCTTAAAACTGTCTAATCCTGATTCCGGATTTTCAGGAAGCCTGGTCTCTTCTCTAAATCTAGAATGATAGAATCCATAAGCGGAATCCAAAAGCTCATAAGGAGCCATGTATGCATCTCCGACGATGATAACCTTGGTATCGTCCTTATGTTTCTTGAACAGATTTTTAAGAGGAATCGGACGACGCAAATCTCCTTTAGGATAAACCGAATCATAGATAGAGTTATGAAAGTAATAGTATCCAAATTCCTTAAAATGATTCATCTGGTGGGCAGCGGAGAATAATTTACTCACCCTCTCCGCATAAGGAGTCATGCTTCCTCCCGTATCCATAAGCAGGAGAATTTTAATCCCGTTCTTTCGAGTCCTTTCGAATATTAATTCGGGATCTCCCGCGTTCCTGCAGGTTGCATCTACTGTCTTTGGAAGATGGAATTCGGGAATTCCTTCTTTGCGTAGATTCCTGAGTTTCTTTAAGGCAATCTTAATCTGACGAACATCCAATTGCTCATCTGTACGATAGTCTTTGTATTTTCTTTCCATCGCCTGGAAGATAGCGGATTTTCCTCCGCCTTCCCCACCTATCCTGACTCCTCCGGGATTCTGCCCCGAATGTCCGAATGGAGAACTTCCTCCTGTGCCGATCCATTTATTTCCGCCATGATGCTCTCCCTTTTGGTTCTCGAGCCTATCTAAGAATTCTTTCCACAATTCTTCGGGAGGAATGATACCTGGAGGAAGTTTATTAGGATTATCGAATATTTGAGAAAGCCAATCTAAGATCTCTTTACGAATAGAATCTCTGAGGATTCCTCTTTCTCCGAATAACTCGGTAAAAACTTGATCGAATGCATCGTAATATCGTACATCCTTAACTAAGCAAAGTCTGGAAACTCTATAGAATTCGTTTACTGATAAATAAGCCTTAGGTTTTGAAAGAGCATCGACTGCCTTCAAAAAATCCAAGAGCTCCACCGTGGAGAGTGGGATTCCGGAAGCTTTTAGTCTGTAAAAGAATGTAAAAAACAAATTCTTCTATCTGAATAGTTTCAGATCCTCTTCATTCTTCACGAGGGCACCTATATACGGAATTCTTCCATCTTCGGGAAGTTTTGCCCCCATATGCATTAGAATTTGGATCCAATCCAATAGTTCACTTGTTCCCGGTTTTTTCTTCATATCATCCATAGTGCGGATCACATAAAAGGATTCCAGTGCTCTCTTCAACAGGCTCGTCTCGATATTCGGAAAATGAGAGGAAACGATTTCGCTCATGAACACAGGATCAGGAAAATCTATATAATGAAAAATGCATCTTCTCAAAAAGGCTGCAGGAAGTTCCTTCTCATTATTGGAAGTGATTAGAGTAAGCGGTCGATTCTGTGCCTTGATCTTTCTTCCGGTCTCTTGGATAACGAATTCCATTCTATCTAATTCCAAAAGAAGGTCGTTCGGAAATTCTATATCTGCCTTATCTATCTCATCGATCAAAACCACAGAAGGCTCCGATGCGGAGAACGCCTCTCCGAGTGCACCAAGCCTAATATAATTCTCTATATTTCGAACCTTCTCCTTGTCTTCGGCAAAACGGGAATCGTTCAATCTGGACACTGCATCGTAGAAATATAGACCTTCCTTTGCAAGAGATGTGGATTTCACATGCCAGGAGAATAATTTCTTTTTAGTAGTATAAGATAAATAATCTGCGAGTAGAGACTTGCCCGTTCCGGGTTCACCCTTCAATAATAAAGGCCTGGAAGTGATTTCAGCAACCTTGACCGCTTCTTCTAGTTCTTGGGAAAGTAAATAGGTTTCCGGACGGTTCTTTTCGTCTGACATGAGAGCTCCTATACCTACCTTGGAATTTGGATCTTCTCTTAAAAGAAATTTTCGGATCGGTTTGGAAGGGAAAGAAAGCTGTGTAGGAACTCTTTCTAACGAACTTGGAAGGCAACTGTCTCCGAAAGTTTCCCGTTCCTTTCTCGGACCGAGAGTAGATAGTTCCCTCTCTTAGGTCTCCAATCCAAATAATTCTCTCTTCCGGAGCCGATCACTTTTCCATTTAAGATCCATTCCAAATCCTGGGAAGATCCTCGTACCTTAAATCGAATCCTTTCATTCTCTTCAGGGATCTCAGGATCGATCGCGAATAGATTTCCGTTTTCAGGATAGATAATTCTTGGCTCTCCCTTTTGCACTCGTTTGGTCAGTGGGACAGAAGTGCCTTTCTCTTCTATCGCATGAGTCAGCACAGCACCGGAAGGCTTATATTCTTCTAAGAGTTGTATGATCTCTTTCCAGAGAGGAGCAGCACCAGTTACTCCACTCACGTCATACATGGGTTCCCCACTCATATTTCCGACCCAAACTCCTACGGTATATTTACCGCTAGAACCGATGCACCAATTGTCTCTCATGTCCTGAGAAGTTCCAGTTTTAGCAAAACTGAAGAAGCGAGTAGAGAGATTCGATTCCCATCCGAAGCTAGGAGCTCGATTCTCTCTAGAAGATAAGATCTTTTGAACAGAGCCGGAAACTCCATCAGAAAAGATGCGCTTACCATAAACATGATCTTGCATTTTCCTTTGCAAAAGATTTTCACTCGCTTCATCTGAATAGAAAGTAGCCTCTGTATAGATTCCATGATTCGCTATTGTTCGATACGCATTTGTCAATTCCCAGAGAGTCACATCCGCAGTTCCTAAAGCCAAGGAAAGACCATAGAATTCGGGAGATTGCAATTTCTGAAATCCCAACTCATTCAGCTTGGAAACGAATGTAGGAACTCCTACCCAATCCAAAACCTGGACCGCAGGTATATTTAAAGAAGAAGCAAGAGCCACTTTTGCAGGTACAGCACCCATATATTTTTCTTCATAATTATTGGGTTTATATGTGCCCCCGATTAACTCCCAGTCCTTTGGCTCGTCGATGAGAATAGATCCGGGTTCTAATAGTTTCTTTTCGAATGCTAAGGAATATAAAAATGGCTTTAAGGTGGAGCCGGCTTGCCTACGAGAATGAATGGAATCTACAAAATAATTTTCTTTTGATAGTTTAGAATTTCCTAAATAAACAAGTACTGCACCGCTCTCATTGTCCAGAACGAGAACCCCCGCTTCCTTTACATTTCTTTCTTGGATGGAAAAAAGCACCCGATCCATCGCAAACTCAGCCTTGGCCTGCAAATACGGATCTATCGTGGTTTGGACCCTGCCAGTTTGCAAGGAATCCAGACTACCGTCCCCTTTCTTAAAGATCCTGTATCCTGCATGATAGGCCTTATAGCTCTCCGTATTCCAAACAGAGCCGGGTCTTTTATATTCTGAGATTGCAATTTCGATTTCCTTGCAGAGATCTTCTTTCCCAATTCCCTTTGCTAAATAACAGCCTCTCTTCGCCCATTTAGATTTAGAAATATTCGGATTTGGTAATAGAGAAACGAGTAATAGAGCCTGTTCTGGAGCTAAAGAAGAAGGATCCACTCCGAAAATTCCCCTAGACGCAGCTCTAATTCCAATGAACTCACCTTTAAATGGAACGAGATTCCAATACGCTTCCATGATTTCAGGTTTGGTCCAAGTTCTCTCTAGATCCCGAGCGGTTCTCATTTGGGTCCATTTGTCAGCATATCCTCTTGTTCCTGGCTTTGTCCCCAAAAGAAAGCCAGCTAACTGCATAGAAATCGTGCTCGCACCTCTTTTAGAATTCCCTAATATTCTATCCTTCAAAGAACCGAGAATGGCATAAAAATCCACACCTGAATGAAATGGAAATCTTTTGTCTTCCTGAAGAAGCAAAGAGAGAATGAGAGTCTCAGAGATCTCGGACGCAGGAGTCCATTCGAGTCGACGGTAGTTTTTTTCGAGTCGGAGTGTTTGTAAGACTTCTCCCTTGGAATCCAAAAGGATTCCTTCCGAAGGTCGAAATGAATTCTTCACATCTGAAAAACTAGGAGTCTGTCCTTTTTGTAAATCTATAGCGATCTCTTGAGAATATGGCTCCGCGAATAGAGAGAGACCAAGCCCGTTAGAAAGGATAGATCCTGCGAGAAGAAAGGAAAATACGCGGAGAACCACTCTTCTCATGATTCCATCCTAACGGTTTGGCTGCACCGCTATATCCGAGTTAGGCAACACGGAATAAACTTCAGGTTGGTACAAGGCTTCCACTCTTGTAGGAGGAAGGCGAAAGACTCCTGGAGAATTGATCCTATACACATACTCGTAAATGATCTCTCCCGGGAAGAAATACTCATAGTATGCGGTCACACCTTCGAATTTTCTTTCTACAAAAGAAGGACTCTCCCACCAGGACGTCTTTGTCTCGGAGAGCATGGCCGAGTCTCTACCTAATCCGGAGCCGAGAACACTTGCGCCGGCGGGCACAGGGTCTTTCAACGCAAGCCAGGAGATAGAAAATTCGGATTTGATCTTGATCTTGACCTTTACGATATCGCCTTCTTTGAAAGAAGTCTTATTCGCTCCCTGTAAATCAGTGATCTGCTTCTCTACTCTCAGTCCACTATGGATCGGTTTCTTTAAAGGAATCGCAGAGATTGTCTTCACATACGCGTAAGGTTGTCCAGATCCTTTCTGTTGCACATTCAGTTCTGACTTTCCTTTCGGGAATTCAAACTGCAATTTCCCTTCTTTCTTATCCCAATCAAAACTTTGGGATTGAGCAGCTAAAGAAAGTCGTACTTCTCCCGAAACGGAATCCGATTCGAATGCTTTCTGGTATTTTCTAAACGCTAAAGCCGCAAACGCATTTGCAGTAGTAATATCGTAATGCCCAGACTTAGTGTTGTTTAAGAAACCTCTCAGAAGCTTCGGAGTTTCTTCTTTCCAAGTTTGGTCGTTTAAAATAGAATTCAAGAATCGAGCGCTTACCGTATCTCTAGAAGAAAGAAGCCACCACAAATAAGACGTATCCGACGAAAGCTCGTAGGAACTTCCTTGGATGCGAAGCTTAGATCTAAGTATATCATCTACTTTCTGACGTTTCTTTGCGTCCCAATTCACTTGCCTATATAGGTTACGAAGAGAGATCAAGGATTCGATCGGTAGACGATTCGGATCCGTTTCAATTGCACGTATCTTAGAAGCTTCTATCGTAGAAAATTTAGAAACTGCTTCTAACGCTGAAATCTTGCGAAGCAATGTATCAGTAGTCGCTAAAGGAGAGGTTCTATACAAAGTCCCATCTATAAATCGATTCAGGGCTCCTACCATCGCATCTTTCGATTTATCCGGGATCTGCCATCCTGATTCGGACGAAAGAAGAAGTAGATAGGTAGTAAGAGGAACATTCCCATAAGAGATTGAATCCGGAAAGAATCGTAAGAGTCCATCATAGTCCATGTATTTCGGAAGATCCGTCATGATACTATTCCACGTTGACTCGTTGCCGGAACTGACCGCCTTAGAAAGTTTCTGCTCCAAGCAATTGTATGGATACAGATTCATATAATTCTGGATCCCTTCCATAGGCCCAGAAACCAAACTGGAATAGAGAGAGACCTCTACCTTGCTTCGGTCGGGCTCTGCGTCTTCCGGTTCTTGCAAAGGGACATTGATCGTCGGATTCAATTGATAGAAATTTGCCTGCAGGGTCTGTGATACGGTTGGCTTATCCACCTTTTGTTTGAATACGAACGCATCCTTAAATTTGATAGAAGAAGCTTCCGTCGCGAATTCATATTTAATTTCCGTAATGTTTCTTGGAACCTCGAATTCCCAATAAATCGTTTCCGAAGCATTTGCGGAGAGGGAAACCGTTTTCTTTGCGAGTCTTAGATCCGGTTCCGACTTAACACTCAAATCCAGATCGATACGCTTATCGCTCGTATTCTTTAAGGAAACCCCTGCTTGGATCTTATCCCCTTCTCTTACTAAAGGAGAAACACTCGCGTAGGCCAGAATTTCTTGGCTTGTCCTGATAGAAGTAGAAGCTGTCCCGAAACGGCTCGTTCCTCCCAAGGCAACTGCAACGATCTTGAAAGAAGAAAGAGAATCATTCAGAGGGACTTCAAACTCTAATTCCCCATTCGAATTTGGCGTCAGATCCGCTTTCCAAAAGAGTAATGTATCGAAAAGTTCCCGAGTAGAAGAATGGCCTCCTCCGCCTCCGGGAGGAAGACTCTTCAAACCGAAATGTCTTCTTCCGATCACGAACATTTGAGCCGTGGAAGTTTGGACCTGGATTCCCCTAGGAGCCATCATTGTCTGCAAAAGATTCCAGGATAGATTCTGCTTTAGTTCCAAAAGGCTCTCATCAACCGCAGCGATTGTGATCTTAGAGTCTTTCCAGATAGATCTATCTTGCTCTGATAAACGAACCTTTACTTTTGCCTTTTCCCTCGGCCTATATTCCTGCTTATCAGCACTAACGCTTAAAGAAAGTTCATACGGTTTCCAACCTACCTGGACTTCAGCGATTCCCATACGATACGCAGGCTTAGCGAGATCTACAAGAGCAGTCGCTTTCGGAGAATCCACTCTTCCCCGCACCGCTAAAACCGAGACGAATATATTCGGACCATAATGATTTTCGATCGGGACTTCTACAACAGGCTGGTTCCCGTTCAAGGTTTGGACGAAAGATTTAAATACACCCTCTCTTTCTACCGTCACAAGAGCGGTTGCAGTCTTGAAAGGCATCCGAACCTGGAATCGAGCAGTCTCTCCCGGTTCGTATTTTCTTTTTTCAGGAAGAAGATCCATTCTATCATGATCCGTCGAACCGAACCAAATATCCTGCTCGTTCACGATCCAAATGGAAGTATTCGCATAAGAATCCTCTCCATCCACTCTTGCCTCCAAATACAATTGGCCAGCCTGACTAACAGAGCCCTTACATTCTAAGATACCTTTGGAATCGGTAAGACCGGAGCATACTTCTCCTAAATCCTTCCTTTCGCTCCTATGATCGTAGGAATAAAATCCTCCGACCAATCTCTTTCTATGAGATATATAACGAATTCCGAATGCTTTTACAATTGCCTTCTTATTCGGGACAGGATTCCCGGAGGCATCTACAATATAGACCTTTGATTTGAGTTTACTCTTAACAGCCACCCAATCTTCGTTCTGGATCGCAATTAGATTCTTAGAAGGAAGTAGTTTAAAATTTCTGGAGATCGTTTGCATCTCTCCATTTGGATCCTTCCATTCCATTTCCAAATTTAGGGACCGGACACCTTCTAATTTTTTAGGAACTACGATCTTCTCGGAGATAAATCCGTTATTGTCTGTTTTAGACTCGATCGACTTGAAATCCTGCTTTTGTGCCGAGCCTTCTCCTTCCTCTTCGTTAGAAGAGCTGGAAACACTCACTCTTCCGTTCGAAAATTCTAGATCGCCATTGAAAGGAAAATAAATCCCACCCGTATTTTGGATGGAGGATCTAAGAGTCACAGGAAGTAAACCTGCCTTTCCTCCGGAAAGATAAGACACTTGCCCGGTCACTTGTATGTCTTTCGGAGTAATGAGCTGATTCGAATCAGCTTGCAATTCTCCTTTTAGAAGAGGAAGCCTAAATTGGGCAGTAGTAAATCCACCGGAGAAGATCCTCTTCTCCCCACCGCTTCTGGATTTGAATTTTAAATAAATCGAATATTCTCCTAGGATTGCTTCCTTGGGAATGGTAAAACTAGACTCGGAAGTAAATGTGTCAGACCAACGAAGGGGAAATTCGTATTGCTGACCGCTCGCATTGTGTTGGATAAAAACACTATCTGGAATCTCATCCGAATTCGGATAACGAAATCCATAAGGATCCGCTTTGCGAAGAATATGGTTCATATGAACCGTTTCTCCTTCTCTAAAAAGGGTTCTGTCTAAAATCGTTCTATATTTAAACTCGGAATCGTACGAATCATGACTGAGTTTATATCTCCAAGTTTCGATTCCATTGTCCCAGCTTGTATGTAAAAAGGAGAAATCATCTCCCTTCTTAGCGACCAAAAAGATACCGCTATAGAAAGGTTCTTCATTCCCACAACTTGTGACTTGTAATTTTGATTGATTCTCAGTGATTAAAAGTCTTCCTGATTGGTCCGTATTTCCTTTCCATACTTGCGAACCCCTACAATCGAATAGACCTATCTCTACTCCGTCTACAGGTTGGCCCTTGTCCAAGGAAGTCACCCAGACCAAGGAAGAGCTCTTCCCCCATTTAAAATGAATACTTAGATTCGTAACTAATGCAGCAGTTCTAACGTAATACGGATTCTTCTCTTCATGAAGAGCTTGGCCAAGGATCGGACTTTCAATTTCTATAATATGCAATCCGCTTTTCTTCAGAGGGATACCGATCACCTCGAATCTCTTTTCTCCGTTGGGAGAAGGGATTCCAAACTTTTTTGCATTCGTTTCTTGTGCGGGGAAAATAGAGACCTGGTGATCATCCGATTCTCCTTTTGCTAACCAACGCATCAATGTCTTGGCATCCGAGGAACCAATTACCAAGGATCTCGCAGGAATGGATTTACCGCTTGGTTTCGTCTCCTGTTTCGGCCCAAAAAGATTTCCAATAAAATCTTTTCCCTTCTCGCTCAGCTTCGACCATTGTTCGTGAATGAGCTCTCCTTCTCCGGAAGGATCGATCGGGTTCAAATGCTTTGCGATGACTGGAGTTTCCACGTTACGCACTGTTACGGGAAGCAATGCCTCCGGGAATTTCTCTACGATCCCGAAGCCGGAGGAGAATTTAACGAGAGGAGGATATTCGTCTGTCCGAAACTTCAAAGGAAAGGAAGATATATTTTGCAAACTTCTTCCCATATCATCCGTGATGGACTTGGGTAATATGATCTCGAACTCGCTTTGAGGAGGAAGAGGACTCGGAAATGAAACGGAATAGGAAGACTCTTCCTCGTAATAAGAATCCTCATTTTCTTTCTTCTTGGGAGAAACAAGTCTCCCATCTTTGAGGCGAATGGAGATCTGATTTTTCCAAGCCTTATTAATAGGAGAAGAAAAGGAAAGATACACAGGAGAGATCGGAACACATCCAGCATTCGCATTTACTCTCTCGCAATTCAATGTCGCAGTAAAAGCGGGTCGAACTTGAAAGGTAGTCGCCCAATCGGAAGAACTTGCAATCCCGGAAGAAGATCTCAGACCCTTCTCCACTACCAAGCGAAGCTTAACGTCTCCTGGAAAAAGTTGTCTTGCGCCGATCACAAATACTTTCTTTGATTTAGGATCGTCTCGAGTGACTTTTAATATATTCTCTCTTTCTCTTCCTTGCAAGATGCGGATCGGGATCTTATTTCCGAGACCTTCCATAGCAAAATAGACTTTCTCGCTTACATCCGAAAGCTTAGGCTCCGTATCAAAGTTGACCACGAAAGCTTGGTCTTCGGAGATCATCGCTCCTTCATAAGGACTCACGCTCGTAACCGCTGGACCTCCCGTATGAAAGCTAAATACTTTGCCTGCTTCTAAGATATTTCCACTCAAGGCCTTGATTGAATTCGTGGTGAACTTACAGCGAACCCCTCCTTCTAAGGTTTGCGGAAATTCATACACCCAATCTGTTTCGGTAACCCATCTCTCATCACCTTTCGCAGGACATTCAATTGTAAAAGGAGACACGGCTCTCTTAGGATCACCTAAAGGAACCATTGGCTCCTTGAATAATACCTGAACCTGTCCTACATTCTTTGTCTCTCCCTGAGGAGAAAAACTGAACTGCACCTTGGCACCTTGGGCAAAGCTAGTTTGAGCCAAAAGAAGGAATGAAAATAAATAGATCGTAAAGAAGAAGAGAAAACGGAGGCGCAAATTAAAATCCTTTCCTTTCGGGAATGAGATCTTTCATCCCAAAAAGGAAAAGAAGCGGCAAGCAAGAAATTGCCAAAAATAGGATCGTGTATTTATGCGGAAATGGTCGCCAGGACCTGAAAAGATCCGCAAAAATAGAATCGAATTCTGTTGTATCTTATCCTGCGATATGGATCTCCGAAACTAACATGTCCGGAACCTTAATGGAAGAATAGCTATCCGAATACTCGTTAGAGATCCCACCAATCTTATGCAATAGATCGAAATAATTGGTATTCATTGTGATCCGATCCACTGCATGCTCCGGCTTTCCGTTCTTATAATAGATGCCTTGGATCCCGATAGAAATCTCTCCGGAGACTGCGCTGCAGCCAGCTCCACCTTCCAGTTTTTGGATCAAGATACAATGAGAGTCGGAGGATAAGAGCTCTTCTCGCGACTTTTCTCCCAATGGTACAATCATATTAGAAAAAGATGTTCCAGCTCTTCCCGAATAAGACCGAACTCCATGACCGGTAGGCAGGACTCCATCTTTCTTAGAAGATTCTAAGTTATAGAGAAAAGATTTCAAAACACCCTTCTCCACTACTTTCGTTTGCGCGGATGTGGGAATTCCTTCGGAATCGATCAGACGAGAACCGGGGTAATCGGGAATATGCGCCTCGCAATGAATGCTTAAAATGGAAGAAGCGATTTCCTTCTCTAATTTTCCAACTAAACGAGAAGATCCCTTTTGCACGGAATCGGCAAAATAAGGAGAAGAAAACATGCCGAAAATCTGAGGACTGATCCTATTTCCAAATACTATGGAATAGACACCGCTAGGCAGAGGCCTTGCGTCCAAAAGTTCTGTTCCTCTGTGTGCGGCTTCTTTTGCAATGTACTTAGGATCGAAGAGAGAAATGTCCCTGCCGGAACGATAATAACTTCCCATCTTCTTCACATCCCCGCTAGCAACCACGAGTCCTGTTCCGCAATAAGCAACGTTTGATTCTTTACGAACAAAGACACCTTTCGAATTTGCGATCAGACTTTGGCTGCTCGTTTTGCCGACTCCTACATGAGGAACATTCTCCACACGCTTGTCGGAGTTCCAAGAGGCCTCGTCCAAGGCTAGGCCGAGTTCTCTCATCCAGGCGAAGTCCAACTTCTCTAATTCCGGATTAAAATGTTTCAGATCTATATTAGGTAATTCTTTAGGAGAAGGAAGTTCCATATCCAGAGGATCCGTAATCTCCGTCTGGTCCATTGCATCTCGTACCATTTGAGAAAGAGCGTCCTTGCTAAATCTCTCGCTGTAGGAATAACCTGGGCGTGAATTATTGAGTACTCGAATGCCTACTCCTCTGGAGCGGGAAGTTTCTGTAGAGGTGATCCTTCCTTTGAAGACCTCGATCCCGATATCTTCGGAATCAGTAGCGATCAGGTCGAAAGAATCGATCCCGTATCTCTTTCCTTCTTCTAATACGAAGCTAGCTGCTTGCTCTAGATTCATTATCTTCCACCCACTAGGATCTCATCCACCTTGAGAGAAGGTTGCCCGACTGTTACTGGGATGGATCCTGAAGAGGCTCCGCAAGTGCCTGCGGCTAGTTCCAGATCCTTCCCAACCATAGAGATCCCAGGAAGTATTTCGTGTCCCTTTCCAATCAAAGTCGCTCCTCTTACAGGCTCGGCGATCTTTCCGTTTCGGATAACGTATCCTTCTTCCACTGCGAAGTTAAATTCTCCGGTAGCTGGGTTCACCGAACCTCCACCCATTCTCTTCGCGTAGAGACCGAAATCCACGGACGCCAACATGGAGTCCATTGTATCATTTCCTGCGGCTATATATGTATTTCTCATGCGAGAAACAGGAGCGTATTGATAAGATTCTCTTCTCCCGCTTCCTGTTCTGGGCACTCCGGTTTCCAAAGAACCGACTCTGTCCGATAAATATCCTTTCAAAACACCATTCTGAATGAGTAAAGTTCTTTGAGTCGGCATTCCTTCGTCATCGACTCGAATGGTTCCGTACTGATCTTCGATAGTACCATCATCATATGCGGTCAAACAAGACTGGGCGATCTGCTCTCCAAGTTTTCCAACGAAGGGGGAAGATTTTTTGCGGATGGCTTCCGTCTCTAACGGATGACCGCAGGCTTCATGAAAGATCACTCCTCCGAAACCATTTCCCATGATCACCGGCATTTTCTTTCCTTCGATATAGCCTGCATCCAACATAAAGAGTGCTCTTTCTCCAGCACTTCTTGCTAATTCTTCGACAGGGAGACTTTCGAAAAATTCGAAACCCTTTACTGCTCCGGGAGATTCGCTTGCTACGAATCTTTCTCCCGATTTTTCAGCAGTCACTGAAAGATAGAATCTACTGCGAACTCTTAGATCTTCTACAAACAGACCTTCCGAATTTGCGATCAGAACATTTGTGACTATATCGGAAGCACTTACTCCCACTTGCACGATCTTAGAAGATACCTTGCGAGCAATATGGTCCGCCGTTTGCAAAAGTTCTAATTTTCGAAAGGGAGCAACCTTTCTAGGATCATGAACTCTTGGCGAAAAAGAATATTTAGAAGAAGATCCAGCAAGTGTAAACGCTCCGGAAGAAGCGGCTCCTTCTCCCCTTGAATCTGCAAGCAAGTTTATTAAGGAAAGTAAATGTTCCAGATCATCATTGCTCGTATAAGCGTAGAGAACATCCGTACCATAGATCAGGCGGATCCCTATCCCATAATCGGTTGCGGCAAGAGATTGTTCGATCTTTTGATCTCTAAGTGCGATGGAAGAATTTCTGGATTCTTCTTCGTAGATCTCTACGAAGTCAGCCTTTCGTTTCTTTCCGGCATCTATCAGTGTTTCAATATTGGATGGATTCATGACCTTTTACTTTAGACAGATATTTTAGAATTAAATCTAAGTAGCTTTATGGATTCACTCGAATTTAGGAAAAGGAATACCGACCGGCGCCTGGGCCAAACCTTCCAATGCCTGTCGAATGTACTCCGGTCCCTTGATCTCTTCGTATCTAGGAACCAAATGAAAATGCATATGAGCAACCTTTTCGGCGACTAAGACTGTATAAATCTTTGGAGGAGAAAACCTTTCCTGGATCCAGTCCGTAGCAAAGCGCAAAGTCTCTCCTAAATCCTCGAACTCCTTAGGGTCCCACTCCGCATATTTTTCTCTATGAGAAATCAATTCCACGTACAAATAACCGGGGATATTCTTTTCAGAGGGAGAATGGCGAACAATAAAGGAATCGTTTCTGAGGATCAGTCCCGGGATCTCTTTTTGAGAGAGAATATTGCAGATCGGACAATCGGGAGAATGTTTTGGAGAAGAACCTTGGGACAAAAATTAGACTCCGGAACCTTGAGAAATATAGGTCTTGTACTTTTCATATACTCTCAAGATATAATTCAGATCGGAGCAAAAACGAATGATGCATCGATAGAAATGGTATCTTTCCATTCCTTCCAAATTCCCGTCTGGATCCGGTTTATTTTCTCGAAGAAGTGACTTAAGCATCCCGAAGAACATCGCTCTTTCTCTCTTATTGTATCCCTCTTGGGAATAACGAACCCCTTCTAAGATATTTACGAATTTATTTGCAGAAGAATGAAATGCTTCTGAATCCGTTAGAAATTTTTCGACTTCTTCTGGGGAGAAGGTAGAAAGATAATCATGAAATAATGTAAGTTGAATGGCCTCGACCAGAGATTGTGTCTTGGCCTTGGTCTCCGTATAAAAAGGAGTTTGAATGCTATATTCTACGAAATCCTGCCAGGAAGATTTAGTAGTCTGGATTTTGTGAAGATCTTGGAGGCTCATATTTTTTAAAGCTTTTCAGTTTGGGGTTTTCGATTATGGTTTGAGTAATACAGGATCAAAGGCCCCTATGTCAAAGGTTTTACGCAGAGTCGTTCCGCTTTTATTTCTATTCTTTCCATTGGCATTATTCTCGGCGGAAAAATCCCCCGAAGAAGTATGGAACTCCTTTCTTGAATGGTCCGGACATCCTGTTCTTGTGGAAGAAAGGATGGTTAGAGTCCTTTCCATCGAATATCTCCAAGAATTGCGAAAAGACACCGAAGAGATGTTGGATTACCTTCTCACCAATTCTCCGTATTTGGATGCCAAACAAAAGGCTAAAAGTGAGAAGCTCAAAGAACAACTCAAAAGTTTAAAGATCCTAGAAGGAATTCAATACAAACTCCCTGGAAAAGAATGGGAGACCGTTCTCTTGGAAAAAGGGAATTTCCCGGAATCTTATTACGAATTCGAGACTAGCAAATTAAAGATCAGATATGTATTCAAGAGCCTTCCCTATAGGCCCGTTTCTAAATGGAGAGAATTGAAACTGCAAGGTAGCTTCTTTCTATATTCCGAATCGGGGGCTTTACTTCTCACTAAGACCTCGCCTGATTTTCCGATCAAGAATTTTGACATGAGAGAGATACGCGCTTATTACGAAACGGAAAAGAAGCACAGACAAGATGTCAAAAAGATCTCTGAGAATGGAACAGAGCTATATTACTTTGCAAATCACAATGTAATTCCCTTCTATGCATTACTTCTTTCTAAAGTTCTCCTAATCTTTGCATCCTTCATTATATTTTCTTTATATATAAGAAGGTTCTGGACCTTCTTAAGGGATCAAACCAGAAGGAGCCGCAAGGCAGAAGCCTCTTATCTTAGGGGTAAGGAAAAGGTAGAGGGTCGTTTTCTCTCGGAATAGGCCGGATTTTCAAGGTCCAAAATACCTTCCAGCATATTTGCTATACAAATATTTGTATTTTTTTCATCCCTCTCTTTGTTTTTTGGGTGACATAAGAAAATATAGGAGAGAAACTTTTCCCAGGGAATCGAAGTGTTTTTTCCTGGGGTTCTGGAATTTGTCCGGGGTCCTAGTATACTTCTATCTATAAAGAGATTAGGTTCCCTGCAAAATTTACGCGCAGTATTCAATCAAGGAGAACCGGGTCTTGGCAAGAGAAGGAGCTAAAGAGTCCATGAAAAAGCAAAAAGAAGAAGCCCAAGGTCTGGATGATTCCAAACGCCAGGCTATAGACCAAGCAATGACCCAGATCGAAAAACAATTCGGCAAGGGTTCCATTATGCGTTTAGGTTCGGCTTCCGCAAGCGCAGTCGCGCCTGTAATTCCCACCGGATCCTTGGATCTGGATATAGCACTTGGGATTGGCGGTTATCCTCTGGGTAGGATTGTAGAGATCTATGGACCGGAATCTTCCGGAAAGACCACTCTCACCCTTTCAGCAATTGCAGAAGCACAAAGAAGAGGCGGAGTCGCTGCCTTTATCGATGCGGAGCATGCCCTGGATCCGGCATACGCAAAGAAATTAGGAGTCAATTTAGAAGAGCTTCTGGTTTCTCAACCGGACAATGGAGAGGAAGCATTAGAAATTTGTGAATCTCTAGTACGAAGCAATGCAATTGATATCGTAGTTGTGGATTCAGTTGCCGCATTGGTTCCTAAGGCTGAGATCGAAGGAGATATGGGAGATTCCCATATGGGTCTACAAGCAAGACTTATGTCCCAAGCACTTCGAAAATTGACCGGAACCATTTCCAAGTCCAAGACTGTCGTTATCTTCATCAACCAGATCCGTATGAAGATCGGAGTCATGTTCGGTTCACCGGAAACTACTACAGGTGGAAACGCTTTAAAGTTTTATAGTACGGTTCGATTGGACATCCGTAAGATCGAGACCTTAAAAGAGAAGGAAGAAGCTACCGGAAACAGGGTACGTGTAAAAGTTGTAAAAAACAAAATGGCACCCCCTTTCCGTCAGGCAGAATTCGACATAATCTATAACACTGGAATTAGTCGAGAAAGTTCTCTCGTTGACTTAGGGGTAAAACACGACATTATTAGTAAATCCGGGGCCTGGTATTCTTATAATACGGAGAAGATCGGCCAAGGAAAAGAAGCCGCTAAGGAATTCCTAAAAGCGAATCCTGAAATTGCGTTCCAAGTAGAGAATATGGTTCGCGATCTGAATGGATTACCTCCTTTAGCGCCGGAAGGGAAACTTCCAAATCCTGCCCCTACCGAAGAAGCTCAAAAAGCAGCAGGTTAATTATACTACTGGCTTTCTTTTTAGAAACCATTGACCGCCGGATGAAACTCATCCGGCGTTTTTTTATTCCAAGACTGATCCGGTTTTCCAAAATTGCACCAAACCCATCTCTTCCATAAGGATAGTAAATGTCAGAGATCAGCATTATAGGAGCCGGCGGTTTTACCGGTAAGGAATTACTAGGGCTCATCGCGAGACATCCTAAGTACAAGACAGTTCATATCACTAGCGATAAACTCGCAGGAAAATCTCTCTCAGAAGTTTTTCCGGATCTTGTTTCTCCTGAAAATCTGATCTTCAAACGACATGAGGACGAAGTGCCGAAAGGCTCTCTGGTAGTTCTCGCCGTTCCGAACGAGGCCTCTCTCGAATTGACTCCAAAGTTTTTAGATAAGGGTCATAAGGTAATCGATCTTTCCGGAGTGTATCGCCTCCACGATCAGTCTCTATTCGAAAAGAATTATAAACTAAAGCACACTAGCTTTTCTTTAACGGACAAAGCTGTCTTTGGGATCCCAGAGATCTTCAGAGATAAATTAAAGGGGACGGATTTCGTTTCGAATCCTGGTTGCTTCTCCACATCTGTTATCTTGGCTCTGTATTTGCTAGGCGATCTGAGAAAGAAACTTCGCCCAAGGGTTATTGCAGATTGCAAATCTGGCATTAGCGGCGCAGGGGGAAGAGTCGAGGATGGAGGCTTCTCCTTTAATAGCGTGTATGAGAATTTCAGAGCCTATAAGATACTTTCTCATCAGCACGAACCGGAAATCCAAGAATATTGTTTTGCGGGTTCTGGCCTAGCGCATCCCGAGATCCTATTTGTTCCACATTTACTTCCCGTTTACAGAGGGATCTTATCCACTATTTACTTGGAAGCGGATTCGGAAGATCTGCCCATTCTTCAGACCTTGAAAGAGAATTCCAAATCGGAACCCTTTATCAGGATCAGAGAAACTCCCGAGGAGATAGATCTGGCAAAAGTAAGCCAAACGAATTTCTTGGATATCTCTGCGAGAGTTAGAGGAAAGAATATCACCATCGTCTCCGCATTGGATAATTTAATGAAGGGAGCTGCGAGCCAGGCATTACAAAATATCAATTTAATGCTGGGTGAACCTGAAACTCTCGGACTGCTTTAATTTAAATTCAAATGGAAAAGAGAAGTATTTACCATCTGGTTCGGGATTCCTGCATTCACTACAAGGATAGACCCTTTCAGTGGATTTGGGATGAGACTCACAAGAGTTTTTCGGGTGTCTCTTATTCGGAGTGGTTTGCAAGGTTAGAAGATCTCTCCGCATTCTTTCGATCCAAGAATGTAAGCAAGGGAGATAAGATCGGTTTATTCTGCGATAACCGAACGGAATGGGCATTGTGCTCCTTCTCAATCATGAGCGCGGGTGCTGCGGATGTACCGAGGGGCTGCGACGCAAGCGAAGAAGAGATCTTTTATATCCTAAATCATACAGAAGCAAAGATTGCCTTCATTGAAAAAGAACAGGTACTTCTCAAATTGGAAAAGGTATTAGATCGACTCGGCTCCTTAGAGACAATCGTTCTAATTGAATCTGAGGAAAGCTTTCCTTCCTTAGCTAAGATCCGATCTTCCAGGCCCAAACACCATTTCATCGATCTAGAGACTGCAATATCAGAAGGCAGCAATTGGATTTCCAAAAAGGGAAAAACGCAATTGCATTCTATCGGAGAATCTCTGACTCATGATGACATTGCAACCATCATCTATACTTCCGGCACCACAGGCGTTCCCAAGGGAGTCGTATTAAAGCATCGTTCCTTTACCTGGACAGTGGATCAGCTCCAACAATTCGTTCCTGCAAACCATTCCGATCGGATCGTAGTATTTCTTCCTCCTTGGCATATTGCGGAGAGGATCTTGGAAACTACTCTTCTCTCCATGGGAGCCTCCTCTGCTTGTTCAAATGTGGCTCAGTTGACCAGGGATTTTGAGATCATCAAGCCCACTGTATTAGTTTCCGTTCCTAGAGTTTGGGAAGCTTTGTATCGAAGGATCTGGGATAAGGCAGCTAAAACTTCTACTCTTAAATATACTATCTTCTCTATTGCGGTAAGAATCGCCGAATTCTATAATTCTCTCTTGGATACGGTAACCGGCAACTTCTCCGAGACAAAAGAAGCGAATAAAGAAGAATATCTAACGGATAAGTTCGTAGCGATCTCTCTTCTTCCTATATTCTATTTTTTGAATATGATTGCTCAGAAAGTATTGGGGCCAGTCAGGGCTCTTTTTGGCGGAAAACTACGCTTCGCATTTTGTGGGGCGGGTGCTATGCCGCCAAAAATCCAGTTTTTCTTTCGCTCCATGGGTGTTCCCATTATTGAAACCTATGGCATGACGGAAACTACAGGAATGGGTGCTTTGGGAGATTTTCCAATTCCTAAGACAGGTTCCATTGGCTCAGTTTTCCCGGGAGCTCATATCAAACTTGTGGATGAGAAAGGAGTTGTGGTTTCTAAGCCGGGAGTAAAAGGGATCGCTTGGCACAAGGGCCCTCACGTTACTGCAGGTTACTATAAGAATCCTTCTCTTACTGAAACGAATTTCTCGGATGGTTGGTTTAACTCGGGAGATCTATTCGTTTGGACCAAAACGGGAGAATTAAAATTTGCAGGCAGGGCAAAGGATACCATCGTCCTTTCTTCCGGTGAAAATGTAGAACCGGAGCCGATCGAAGCTAAGATCCTGGAAACTGGCTGGGCTCTTTCTACCGTGATCGTAGGCCAGGATCAGAAGTTTTTAGCCGCTCTAATCGTTCCTGACTTCAATAAACTCAAAGAGCATTTTTCCTCCCAAGGGATTCAGCTTCCATCTTCCCATTCCGAACTGATAAAGGATCCAAAAGTGACCCGATTCTACAAGGATCTGATCCGGGATGCGATTTCGGATAAAAATGGTTTCAAAGTCTTCGAAAAAGTTGCTGACTTCCGACTTTTGGATAAGGAATTCGAAAAAGGAAAAGAACTCACGGAAACCATGAAAGTGAAAAGAAATAAGGTTGCAGAACTTTATGAGGATCTGATAAAAACGATCTTCGCTTGATCCAAATGAGTCATTCTACTTTCCAAGATATTCTTTTCTGCGGAGCCTTCTCGGGCGAAATCGATAAACTAAAATCGGAATCCGGGATCTGGACCTTCGAAACCGGAGTGGGAGACCTTGAGGCTGCAGTCAATCTGCAGAAATATCTTTCCCAAAGCGATACCCCCAAGCCGAAAGCTGTCATTAGCATAGGATCTGCCGGCGTATACTCTTCTGTGCCTCGCAAAGATTGGGAAGGCAAGTTCGGAATTTCCCGAGTATTCGTGAATTATGAGATCGCGTATCTGGACAAGAAGGTCCGAATCCCTGACAATATGAATCTGAAATACGATTTCTTAGATTTCGAATTCCCTTTTGCAGGGGCGGAATTCTTGGAATTGGGGACCAATGGGACCGGCTCCGTCACCCTGGACGATTTAAGCCCTAGGGCTCTGGAGCGGATCAAAACCGAGGGAATCGGTTTCGAGAATATGGAGGCCTTCGGGCTCGCAAAGGTTTGCAAGACTTTGGACATCCAATTCGGCGCAATCTACGCGCTTACGAATAAGGTAGGTCCTAAAGGAAGCGAAGAATGGAAACTCTCCTGGAGAAAGCATTCTGACAGGCTCCAAGAGAGGATCTTAAGTTCTATCTAATCTATTTTTCCGAAGGAAAGAATAGTTTTCGGATATCCCCTACTGCGGCTTCTGCCTCTAGCTCTCCCTTCTTTATGATTTCCTTATATTTCCCGAAATCAGTGAATGCAAACTCTTCTATATGAAGATTAATGAATAAATCCATCTTCTCTTTTCTGAGTTTTGTGATCTCTCTTCCTTCTAATGTGATCGCGCGTGCCATGATCTTCAGGATAGGAGGATAGGTCACATCTTCCCATAAATTCTTGAAGAATGATTTTCCGGTTACCTTTCTGTCTTCGAGAAGACGAACGATTCCTTCATCTCTGAGCGGAGAAACGTTTACCGAAAGGATCACATCTGCACCCTTTCTTCGGATCAGATTGTCCGGAACATTATTCAATACCCCACCATCGATAAGCAGATGATCTCCTTTGAATATTGGAGGAAACATTCCGGGAAGACTCATAGCAGAGGCGAGAGCTTCCCAGATCGGTCCTTGGTCCATCACGTATTCTTGGCCACTATGTAAATCCACAGCAGAGGTAGCGAAAGGGATCTTTAGGTCTTCGATGAGCTGAGAACCGAAAGCATCTTTTAACATTCTAAGCATTCTCTTTCCCTTAAAGAAAGAGATAAGAGGAATGGTGGGATCGAAAGGCATTTCTATTCCCCCGAAAAACTTGCCGATCATCTTGAAGATGGAATCTGCAGTCTCTCCTCTTGCATACAATGCACCGATCACTGCTCCAAAGGAGGATCCGGAAACATAGTCGAATTGGATCCCTTCTCTCTCTAAGACCTTAAGTAGTCCCACATGGGCGAGTGCTCTTGCGCCGCCTCCTCCGAGTGAAAGCCCTCTAGTCTTAGAAACAAGATATCTTGCGAAGGTCTCCCCTTTATAGAATACCTTTTGGTCTGCAGAATCCTGATGCTTATGAAGGCCATTCTCTGACACAACAATGCGAGATGTCCTTCCTGAAAAATTTCGGATCCGCGGCTGCCAATAGTCCAAGATCTCATTCTTTTGTCTCAGATTCCTTTCGGGATTCTCTTCCCAGAAAACGATCTGATCACATTGCTGTACTAATTTATCCAGTTCAGGAATGAGCCCGGGACTCTTGAAATAAAGATGAAGTATTGTGGATTTCTTTCTAAGTTGCGCGATCGTCCGAACCATCTCGGCAACCGATTTCCCTTTGAAGGTGTCCATCTTGACGAGAGAGATCTGGCCCTCATGAGATTTACGTCCATGATCTACGATCAAATCCAGATTCACTTTAAAGTCGGTAACTTCTTCGATCGGAATATGGCATACGAGTCTTCTCGGAGAATAACCGGTATTATGAGGATCCTCCATGACCTCTCTCATCCGGATCCCCATGAGTCTCATCAGGTTTTGCGAAAGAGTTTTTTCCTTTCCTGCAAGTCTTAAAAAATACTCTCCGTCGATCACATAGAGCAAGGTATCTAAAATTGCCGTTGCGGATCCTGTATGTGCGGATCGAGTGAGCACGCTATTCTCTGCGAACACGTCCCCTTCTCCTAAATATCTAACGGTTTTGCCCGCCTCCCCAAGAGACATCATCACTTCTCCATGACGGATCAGATATAATTCCTTAGAGATTTCTCCCTTGTAGTAGATAACGGTATGATTGTGAACGTTTCTTTCTTCTATATGACCGTAGAGTAGAACGAGGGTTTTTCTTGGTAGTCCTTTAAACAAGGGAATGGATGCTAAGAATTGTAAGGCTTCCGGAGGGACTATTTTTTTCATGAGCGCCAAATCCTAACCTAGGAAATTTATTTTGTAAAGCGGATCTAGGATCGAACTATAGTAATAGCCGACGGAACAACAACCAGGAAATCCTCTTGATTTTTGGTCTGTTGAGTAAAATCTAGCTCCGATGATGTTAGATTCGGCCACCGTGGTTGAGATATTCAAGAAATCCGTCCAAGATTGGCATAAAGCAGAAGCCACTTCTACCAATCCGCACCCGGACTCTTCCTTAGAATTCCTATTTTATAAGAAAAACCAAATAGATACCATCCAATGGCACGTGGAAGACGAAATTAGAAGGCCCGATCTTCCGGATTCGGAACTGGTAAAATTCAAGCGTAAGATAGACGCGCTCAATCAGGAGAGAACAGATCTAGTCGAACAGATAGACGACAGGATCTCCGCGATGTTCCAGTCCGTAGTGAGAAAACCGAATGCCAGAATGAATTCGGAGACACCAGCATGGCTTATCGATAGAATGAGTATCCTGGAATTAAAGATCTATCACATGGATGAACAGACCAGGCGCACCGATGTCAGCCAGGAACATATCAATACATGCAAGAACAAACTGTCCGTACTACTAGAACAAAGAAAGGATCTTGCTCTTTGTTTGGACGAACTCATGGACGATCTTTCCAAAGGAGATAAGTTCTATAAGGTGTACAGGCAAATGAAAATGTACAACGATAAAAATCTGAATCCTTCTCTGTATACCAAACAGGCATGAATCTACTCGTTTTACGTTTTTCTGCGATGGGAGATGTGGCCCTTATGGCCCCGGCGCTCATCGCGGTCGCGGCGAAATATACCAATATTCAACTCACCGTAGTCACCCGCGGAAATTACGCGTCATTCTTCTATAATATCCCGAACGTGAACGTGATCGGTATCAATTTGAAGAAATACAAGGGACTCATGGGTCTCTATCGTTTATTCAAAGAACTGAATAAACTCGGGCCTTACGAAAAGATCGTAGATCTGCATTCGAGTGTTCGTTCTAGATTTATCAGTCTATTCTTTCGTTTCAAGGGAGTGCCTGTCTTCCAAATCATCAAGGGAAGAAGAGAAAAGATGCGCCAGATCAGAAAGCATCGTAAGGTTCTCAGAAAACTTCCTCATACAGTAGATCGGTACCTGAAAGTATTCGAGAAGGCCGGCTACCCTGCTAGCGTCAGAAAAGGTCCTTGGATCAATGTGGATCCAGAATCCAAGATCTATGCGAAGGACTTCTTACTTGCAAGAAAGATAGAAAAGAAAGAAGGGCTTTGGATCGGTTACGCTCCCTTTGCCGGCCATAAATTGAAAGAATGGCCATTAGAGAAAAGCATTGCTCTATTAAAATTATTGAAAGAAGAATTTCCGAATGTTCGGATCTTCCTATTCGGTTCCTCTCAAGAAGCTTCTATTATGGAAGAATGGAGGAATGGAGACCAAACGATCACAATCGTATCCGGTGGTAAGTACGGGATACGAGGAGAATTGGGGATCATGGAGAGGATGGACGTGATCATTGGAATGGATTCCTCTAATATACATATCGCGGCGCTTTTAAAGAGACCTGTGATCGCGCTTTTTGGAACCACTCACCCACTTTCCGGTTTTGCTCCTTTCGGACAAGAAGACACTGGAGTGCTGCAGATAGAGGACCTTCCTTGCAGACCTTGTAGTATTTATGGAAATACGACTTGTTATAGAAAAGACTTTGCCTGTATGGAAAGAATCACTCCGGAAGACGTGATCAAAAGGATCAACGTCATCAAGAATATCAATACTCTGTTCTGATCAACCCAAGATGCCGAAAGGATCCATTGAGAAGATCGTATTTAAGATGGATCTCTTCTTCTTTTTGCCTTTCTGGGCAGCTACCGATTTGTAAACCTCTTCCATCTTATCCACGCAAGCTTTCATCTCGTGGCTCTTGGAAATTTTAAGAGATTCCTCGGAGAACTTCGCGTACGTTTCTGGACTCTCCAGAATGCTGATCGCCTTCTCTGCGATATCCTTCACATCGAAAGACTTAGCAATATAACCGTTCTCTCCATGGTGAACCAATTCTGGAATTGCAAAAGAATCAACTCCTACCGCAGGAAGTCCGCAGGCAACCGCTTCTAATATCACGAGCCCTTGGGTCTCCATAGTGGATGCAGTCAGGAATAGATCGAAATTCGGATAATGTTGCGGAAGCTCGGCCCTATCAATAAAGCCAGTGAACATGATGGAACGTTCTATTCCAAGTTTTTGAGCCTGTAGTTTAAGAGAAGGAAGAGCCGGTCCGTCACCGATAATCGTGAGAGTAGCTCCCGGAATCTTTTCTACGATCAGCTTGAATGCGTTGATCACAACGTCGCAGTTCTTTTCGTAGGAGATCCTACCAACATGCAATAATTTAGGATTCTCGGATAATGTCTTAGGAGATCCCTTGAATTGAGAAAGATCCAATCCATTAGAAATGACCGCCACAGGCTTCTTAAGCCCGAATTCCTCTAATTGCTTTTTGATTAGATGAGATGGAGAAATGATTAGATCACAGCGATCATACAGATTATTCGTAATCTTTAAGATGATCTTTTTACGGATATTGAATTTGTCGAATTTCTCAAACTTGAGCAGATCCTTGATCTTGATCTTTTTGTTCAGCTTTCCAATTCTCATAAAAAGCTTGTCCAGCTTGAGCAGACGATAAAAGGACAGATACATGTCTTGTTCCGACATCAGAGTATGATACGTTCCTATGCTTGGAACTCCATACTTCTCAGTGGCATTGATCCCATATACACCCATAAGACCGGGAGTATGAATATGGACTAGATCGGGTTGAAATTCTTTGATCGCCTTTTTGATCTTAGAGGGAGAAGGAAGAACTACTTTGATATCAGGATAACTCGGAAGATAACCGCTTCTAAATCTCTCGACTCGAATCCTTTCGCCCATTCTCTCGAAATCACCCTCTCCGTATCGAGGACAGCAGATCAGAAATTCATGTCCTCTTTCAGCGAGTAACTCGGCAAAATTCCGCATGGAAATCGCCACGCCGTCTATTTTTGGAAGAAAGGTATCGGAAAAATAAAGGATCTTCATCTTAGTTCCTAATGCGAAACCAATCTCTAGTATAAGATGGATTTTACCACTCCATTCCAAGAATATTTGCCAAAAATAATCGAATTTACAAAGAATCCGAAAGTTAGATCCTTTCCTGAAATTATAGCCGATGAAAGAGTTTTTGAAAAAAGCCCACTTATTCTGTTTGCTTGCTACCTTCCCCTTAATCGGAGTCTCGGTAAGCTTGAGCCAAGGATTTCTCGTCCTCTCCTTTTTCTTTGGGCTTGCGGATCTTCTCAGAGAAAAACGCTTCGAGGATATTTTTCCAAAGCACAGACTCTTTCAGATTTCTCTCGCTCTATTCGTTTGGTATTGGATCGTATTCTTCCTACATCTTGCCTTGGATAGGGAGAATCCAAGCAGCCTGCGCTCCGCGTGGAACGGAGAATTGAAGGATTTCTTTTTGTTCTGCGGATTTCTCTCCGTAGGATTTGTTAAGAAGGAAGATACTCCTAGACTCTTTCATGCATTATTCTGGCTCTTTCTCATTCTGATATTCACTGGAATTGCCGGTGGATTCACACCGGTTCGATTGTCCAGACTGATCAGCGATCTGTATAAGGAATCTCATACATACAAATTCACTCATCCTTTGGGCTCCTTTTTTTCGGTCCCTCTTTATATCTCCATCGGGCTTATGAATACTCATTTAACCTTTGGTGGATTGTTGCAGTTTTTCTCAGCATTTGCAATCTTCTCCTTTTTGAAGACTTTACAAGAAGGGAATATTCGAAAAATCGCTTGGACCGGAATTCTTTTAGGACTCTATGTTTTGGTGCTTCTACTCAATCAAGCCCGCTCTAGTATGATAGGTGCCGGAGTAACGCTTTTGCTCGCAGGAATTCATATCTTTTTTCTAAGAAAAGAATTACCCAAATCCTTTTTAGTCAAAGGAGGAGTCGCCTTCTTAGGGCTGCTCTTGATCTTAGGAACCGCTTTGGCCATCAGTCCGGCCGGAAAGAAAGTAATCGGTCCCCTTTTCGGAAAGGAAAAACACACTGACTCAGGGCGAACCTTTATTTGGGACTCAAGCTTTCCATTAATACAAGAACATCCTTTGATCGGCGTCGGTCCTGGAAATTATAATCGCGCGATCGACGAAGTTCGTTCTAAACATTCAGAAGAATATCCCGAGCTTGCTTATTTCTATGAAGTCACTCAAAGAGGACATGCTCATAATGATTATTTCCATCTCGCATCCGTTTTTGGATTACCTGCGACGATCATTTATCTGAGCTTAGCAGCGAGCCTAGTCTTCTTTCTATTTCAATCGAAACTAGGCTTTCATCAGATCCTATTCTTTTACGGACTCTTAGGTTTCTTTGTATCCGGATTATTCCAATGTTATTTCCAAGATGATGAGGTAGTGATTCTATTCTGGTTGCTATTGGGATTATTCGTAAAATCCAGTGAATTAGAATCCGACCGTACATAGATTTTCTCTCCTTTGGTTCGGGAGACCTGTTTCCGAAAAGAATTCCGTCCAAGAGTTCGGAAACTCTTCCTTCTTCCATTGTCTTATATGTCCATCTGCGATAGATAGAAGAAGGTCCTGTGTCCAACGAAGGGAATCGTTCGCAGACTTATAACAGAAGTATAGACTGAAATCCTGGTATTCCAAAAGAATCATCCCAGTACTAGTCTCCAATGCTTCCTTCAGAAAATAGACTTCGTTTTGGACATTCACTTCGGACTTCTTCGGTAATTTACCTCGATGAAAGATCCATGCTTGGATCGGAATTTGAGAATTTATCCAAATAGAGATCATTTTAGAATTTTCGAATGTCCAAGCAGGCTCAGAAAAGATCAATATTTCAGGTCTCAAGAAGAGAACTGGTTTTTTAGTGGCTTCTTCTAATTCAGCCATCAGAGAAGTTTGAGAAGAGGTTGCGAGTGTATTTGCAGAACGATCAAGCAACCTTGCACCCAAATCCAAAGTACCGACACTCGGAAACTCCGACCTTCCTCCAAAATTACGGGAGCTGATCGATTCATAGTTTTGCAAGGATTTGCAGACATCCGTTTCTAAAAATCGATAGAGCTGGATCCAACGAAACCAAGAGAATCCGATATCCAAGAATATATCCTCTGAATTCGTTCCTTGTTTACAAACTGTAGAATGGACCGGATCGAATTGATACGTATTGGAAGAAGGAGCCATCTCGTATGAAGAGATCTGACTCGCCTTCTCCTCCACCCTCTGCCATTCGTCTTTAAACTGAGAGACTAGATTTTCGTTCTTGGTTCTCACAAGTATTTCTCGGTTCGAATCTCTCGCACTCAAGGAATAATTATAGGAACCTGTCAATAGCTCAAGATCATCGATGATTAGAGTTTTATGATGAAGAAGCCCTCCCTTTCCAAGACTTTCATCGTCTAGTATATCTTCGTTCCCGTCTTCCTGGATCACAAATCTCGAATTCGAAGAAAGCAGCTTACCCTCCGGATCAACCGGGCGATCATAAACTCCTGCGATAAAGTCCGCTTTCGAGAGAGCCATTCCGAGACTTAAAATAGGATCGTAATGGTCAAAGATCAGATATCTTATACTTTCTCGAGCCGAAGCAGCAGATGTAAATAATCGATCCTGGATCCTAAATCCATCATTTGGAGAATTCTTAAATTCCAGATCTCCTATCTTCAGGGTAACAAACGGATATTCTTCTCTTAAGAAAGAATGAAATTTTTCCCAATCCTTGCTAAGCAGAGAAAATTCGATATATCCATTATGATCTCGTTCTAAACCGTAGAACGTGAAATTTCCTGTTCCCAGAAACACTGTCTTATGATCGCTTACGAGTACCTTGCTATGTTGCAAACCGGAGCCGTCCCAATAGCGCAGAAAAGGAAGGATCGCATTCGGATACTTCTTTCCCCATTCACCCATGATTTGCAAATCCACTCCTCTAGAATGGGCGAGCAATAATTCATCCTCTATTTCAGGATCATCCAAGGAATACACATGCATATAAATGCTGTGCTTGGTTTCGCGGATCAATCTAAGGATCTCTTCTCGAACATTTCTTTTCTTCGCTTCTGGAACGAATCTACCCGGATAAGAAAAGAATGCTTTGGGAGAGTGATCCTCTTCCCAAGTAAGTCCCGAGCCTTCTTCATTGATGGAGCAAAACGGAAGAAGAAAAATTAGATAGAGTATCTTCTTCATTCCCATACCGCCTTCATTTGCAATAGAAGATACCAGTTTCGGAGCCCTACATTTAAATCTGTTTCAAAACCTCCCGCCTCTACTTGCAAGACAGGCATAGACTCTCCCTTCGGGATCCAGCCCAGGCTCAATCCTCCTTCTCTCAAAAAGGAATGGCTTAAGATCCTTTTGGAAAAGATCCAAGCTCCCGATGAGGCGATGTCTTCTTTAAAGAAGGAAATATATGTGAAGTGAACTCCAAACTGAAATCCCTGTCCCATCCATTCTGATCGAAGACCGATCAGGCCGGCTGGACGTTTGGTCGGATACTTTGTTTCTTCTCTTTCCAAGCCGGAAGAAGTAACCCAACTGGAAGGATAAAATCCCCAGATCTGCTGCAGGATCGGATTGGAAATAGGAGAGTTTCCCATTCCCACAAAACCGAGTTCCAAGATCTCCCCATTTGATTTTCTCTTTTCTTGGTCCGGCAAAAAACCGAAGAAAGAGATCTTGCTATCTTTCAGATAAAATCCTGTATCGAATCGAACTGCTTCTCCGCTGATTGGAAGAGATCTTTCCGGACGAGAAGGATTCCATGCAGTTTTATCTATCCCTCGAGAAAGAAAGAAATCACAAGAGAGATAAAAATATTTCCAGATGTATCCAAAGCCGAACTTCCATTCTACTAAGTAATCCTTGTCTCCATCTTCTTTACCGGATCTGGATTCTTTCTTGTCTTCTCCGAACCTTCCCCAATCCCCTAAAGACAAATAACGGATCTGAAAATGATAAACGAATTCATCATTCTTATTTCCTTGGATTAAGAAGCCTGTCCTATACCTGGATTCGTTCGATCGACTATGATTTTTGTCCTGAACCAATAAGGCATCACTTGCTTCTTTCGAAAGGAATTGCTCTCTGCCCTGCAATCTGAGCCAAGAGTTTTCCCAGAGAGGAAAGCCTCTGTATAGATCCAAGAGATCAAACCGAATCTTTAGGTTCGGATCCAGGTTTTCTACAAATACGCCTTCCACTCCGTCTGTCCAAGAAGTCCAAGCGGGAAAGGATTCAGGATCCGACCTTCTTCCCAATCCCCACAGAAAGCGGTTCTTTAAAATTCCTATATAACTGTTTCTGCCAGGAAGAAGCACCAAATTGTCTTCGGAGGCTTTGATCCCTACCCATTCCAAATGTGTTTTATACTCATTGCTTTCTTTCCGGTAAATAAAGCCAAAGCCTAGAGGTTGAGCGTTCCCAGAAAATCTGCCGGCTGTATCTTCATTCGGATGTTTCTCTCTTCCTTGGTCCCTAAATAGGATCCACTGAAAGTAAAATTTCAATCCGGGCAATTTAGAAGAAGGAACCTGAGAATATAGATCTGCTGCAATCAGGATCAAAGTAAAAAAGAAGATCTTTTTCATAAAGACCTCTCTTACTCGAGTTCACTTGGGTGAGCATCCGTCAGTGCGCATGTAGGATCCCGGAAAGGCTTGCCGGCATAACTGCTAACCTTCCAGGTCCTTACACCTTGTTCTTCCTTAGAATATGCAGATTTTCTAATTTTATTCTTTGTATCATTGATGCCCGGTCCGCTGGAATCATAGAGGAATTCATCCCAAACTTCTCCCGAATCAGGATCATACAGCCTTACTATATTTTTTCCACTCGTAGGAAGACTAAAAGCTGGATCCTTCCAAAATGAAGTTTCAGGAAAGCAGGTAGAGGCTCCGGCGGACAATAAGGTCAAAGAATCCGGATCCAAGGGGAATAAAATAGAAGTCACTGCTCCCGAGCCGGAAACGATCCGTAAAAGACCCGCGTTCGGATTTCCTTGTTTATTTACAAATTCAAGAAACCGATCTTTGGCGATAGGATTTGTTCCCTGGTAAGAACCCATCCAGGAAACTTCAGAGAACATAGCTTTGTTCGTAAGAACTGAATTTGTACAAGCCCTTCTTCCCGGGGAAGTTCTTAGATTTGCATCCTCAATGGAATTGGGAGAATTCAGATTCGAATCTTTGATTTGCAGCGAAAGCGCTGATGCCCGGCTCGCGTTTATCTTTGCATGGATCTTAGGCCCTCCGTTCTCAAAGCAAATAGATGCAACGGATCCATCTGTTTTTTCTAATATGATTCTATCGGGAGAACCTAATTTCGTTTTCCAAACCCCGTCCCATAAGATCTTTCTCATTCCCGAAGATCGATCCAAGAGAGAGATAGGATCCCCTAACTTGCCAGCCTTCAGATTTCTATAGGAAAAATTAGGAGAAGAAATTAGAAATGGCAGACTTCCGATTGTAAATATCTGTCCAGGCTTCCAAGCTCCGGAGAAAGAAACAGGTTCTTGGATATTTCCCCATTGGATTTGCAAGAAGGATGGATCACATTCTTCTAATCCTGTATAGAGAAGATCCAGGTATTTCCAGTCGGCCCAAAGAATTGAACCTTCTTTCCATCCGATCGGATTCACCTCTTCTAACTCGATGGAATTTAGAGCGCAAACAGGAAGTTTGTTAGAGGGGATCGAATTTCGATCCTGTCTTCCGGGACTCATGCAAATCGTTTCGTCTTCCTTGCATTCGGAAAATCCCAGATTGGTCCAAGAGATATATTCCTCTCCAAAAAGATATCCACCGCCCGGAAGAGGAAATGATCCGGAGGTTTGCTTCGAAAATAAATAGAGATTTCCGACCTTCTTCAGATCTCCCCATCGAATCCCACTGAGAGGGAATCTTTCTAACTTAGAAGAAGATTCTCCATACACTCTCGTCTCAAAAGGAGAGATCCATCCGGTTGTCTTAGGTAAGGCGATCCTTGTTCCGAAAAGCTCTATACCTAATCCTTCTTCGCAAATCGGAAATGGGTTCGGATTATAGATCTCGATCCATCTACCGATCGGAGAATCAGTTTCGCCGAAGATCTCGGTGATCACAGGAATAGACAAACTGCATTCTTCTAGAGCAGCTCGGTTTATAAGAAGGATTTTTGCCCGAATCTTTTCCTGAAAACCTTTCGAAGTGAAACGAAAAGCAAAGTAGATCTCCTTTTCGCCTCTTGCTGGAAGAACGAGCAAGATTTCTTCATTCTGAAAATGGAATATACTGAAACTTTTTTGATGGGTTCTCGAATGAAAATCTTTTCTAGTCCAAAAGTTTTCTTTAGCGCCGACGTCGAATTCTCTCTCTCCAACGAGTGCGAAGTCAGCCGTTTGGATCCATTTCAGTAGATCGTTCTTAGGATAAGTTCCTATTCTGGCAGAAGACCCGTCTCGTAAGACCAAACTTGATTCGGGGACCAATTCCTCCTTCTTCCAAGATTCAAAAGAGCGGTGTAAATTTTCCTTAGAATGAGCATCATTGTCGTGAAGGCAGATCTGAAGGAGAAGATTTGGATCTTCTCCCGTTTGGACGCATGTGGTTCCGTCGCTTTCTTGTATCTCGCTAATCGAATTCGAATGAAGACCCGAATATAAAGGATCATATTGAAAAGAAACGGCGGAAGCTTCTTCCGACCAGATGGATTCTTTTGCGGATCCGCCTTTACAAACAGAGATGAAACCAAAGAAGCAAAATAAGAAAAATGGAATGGATTTGTTCATTTTTCCCTCCTTCTCTTACGGGTAGGAGAGAAAAAGAATGGGAGGGAAATTTATTCGATTTGAGTAGGACTCTCCGGAATTGTTGTTCCGGTGTGGAAATGTTGGTAGATCTTTTCGGCGAGTGATTCTCCGATGCCTGGCACTTTCATAAGTTCGGCCACATTCGCGTCTTCGATCTTCTTCTGCCCGGAGAAGGATCGAAGTAATAATTTGCTTCGTTTCAACCCAATATCGGGGACCTCTTTGATTAAACTATTCAAGGCCTCTCTATTTCTGCGGGATCTATGATGCTCCACTCCAAACCGATGCGCTTCGTCTCGGAGATGCCTAAGTAGTTTCATTCCGGGGGAATTCATATCAAAACTGTAAGGGGTCATCTCTCCCGGAAAATAGATCTCTTCTCTCTTCTTGGCAAGACCGACCATAGGAAGATTCGGAGCCCCAGCCTCTACGGCAGCCTCGCAAGCCTTGCCTAGTTGTGTAGGACCTCCATCGATCACGATCAAATCGGGAAGAACTCCGTCCTCGTTCATGATCCTTTGCAATCTACGGGAGATTACTTCGTGCATCATTCCAGGATCGTTGATCCCTTCATAGCCTCGTATATTATATTTTCTGTATCCTTGTTTGAATGGCTTTCCTTCTACAAACATGACCCCGCTTGCCACAGGAAAAGAACCTTGGAAATGAGAGATATCATAACATTCGATAATATGAGGAGGTTCGGACAGTTGGAACATCTCTTGGATTTCTTTTAAGGCAATTGTCTGGTCTCTATAATGAGTTGCCAGAAGTCGTTCAGTAAGACTGAGTTCCGCATTCTTCTCTGCGATCTTTAAGAGAGATTTCTTTTCTCCCGCTTTTGGAAAACGTAGCTTTGGTCGAAAGCCTGTCTTCTCTTGCAGAAAATCTAATACTGCTTCTCCTTCTTCTTTTAATCCGAAGGAAACTACGATACTCGCAGGGATCCAACCTGCTCCCAAGTAATAATCCCGGAAGAAGGAAGAGAGGATCTCCTCTTCTGTAGAGTTCTGCACACCTTGGAGAGGAAAGGATTTCTTATTATCCAGACGACCCCCTCTCACTTCCATTAGAACAACCTGTCCTTCGTCTTCTTTACGGGCGAAAGCGATTACATCCTCATCCCCTCCATCCATACTCACCACTGTCTGTTTTTGGCGGAATAATTGGAGCCTTCCAAGCATATCTCTATAACGAGCGGCATTCTCGAATTCCATCTTGGTGGAATATTCATCCATGCGTTTCGTGAGCTCATTCGCGAGAACTTCCTTCTTACCTTCCAAGAATTGTATGATCTGATTCACTATGACTGCATATTCTTCTTTTGGAACAGTTCCTTGGCAGGGGCCTAGGCATCTTCCCATCTGGAAATTCAAGCAAGGCCGTCTAGGTTTAGGAAGAGGAAGAACCTGTTTCGTCTTACGTATAGGAAAGATCCGATGAATTACATCCAATACTTCTCGAGTCGTTTTCACATCCGTATAAGGACCGAAAAATCTATCTCCGTTGCCCTTGATCTTTCGAGTTACGAATACCATAGGAAATGGTTCCGAGAGTGAAACACAAAGATAAGGATACTTCTTATCGTCTTTTAAACGTACATTATACCTTGGATTATGCTTCTTGATAAGAGTCGCTTCTAGGATCAGCGCTTCCTTTTCTGTAGAAGTTGCAATCCAATCCAGATCATAGATCTCTCTCTGCAAATGGCGTGTCTTGATATCGGATTGCTTTTCTTTTAAATAATTTCGGATCCTTTTGTCTAGGTTCTTTGCCTTGCCTACATAGATCACTTCGCCTTCGGAATTCTTCCAAAGGTAGCAACCGGGAGAACCTGTTAGGTTCTTCAGTTTTTCTACGATCAGACTGTGATTGAAAACTTCAGGCATTCTTTCTTAGGGTCCCGGATTTACTAGAAAATACTATTCTTCGGAGTCGGTCCAATCTTCTCCGTATTCTTCCTTCCAATCGTTTTCTGGAACGAATTCCCTTTTTAGACCAGAGGAAGCTTTTGCCCTGGCTTTTCTTTTTGCCTTTCTGGCCTTATCCGCCTTTGCCTTTCTAGCTTTTGCGTGTTCCGGATCTTCTATTTTAGAAAGAGCTCTTGCTTCTTCTTCAAATTTTTCGCAGAGTAAAATCCGAGCCTTGTATCTATTCAGTCCTTGGGTGCGATGAATGGAACATTTGATCTCTGTTCCGCTTGGTCTATGAAGAAGGCGAACTGCAGTAGAGACCTTGTTCACGTTCTGGCCTCCCTTTCCGCCGCTTCGAACAAAAGTCTCTTCTAGATCCGATTCTTTGATCCCAAGACCTTCCAGCCTAGAGAGCAAAGCAGTTTCTTTTTCTATAGAAACCGGAAAGCGAGAGGCCATTTATCTTTTGAGGATCTCATCCGTATCAAACTGAGTAAAGTACGGAAAAGGCTTACCGGAATCATCCAGACAAACATAGGTAATCTTACAGTCTATGATCTCTCTGACTTCTTTTTTCTTTTGGCTCTTTGCAATTGCAGCACAACGCAGAGTGATGGAACTCTTTCCTACCTTCTCTACTTTAGAAAAAATCTGTATGATCTCGCCAAGAAGACCTGGGCTCTTGAATACTACATCGTCCATACTAACAGTCACTAAATTCGAATAGCCGATCTTTTCCATGACGAACATAGCGCATCCCTCGTCTATCCAGGCAAGCATCTGTCCTCCGAATAAAAATCCGTGCTGGTTCAGATCCCGAGACATCACAATATGTTGGGTGCTCAGACCCATTCCCTGTATTTTGGAATCCAAGAATACTTCTACGCTCATTTTGATTCTCCCGTTTTCAAAACCAAGGAAGAAGGACATTCTTTTCTAAGAATGCATGTCTCGCAGAAGGTCTTATGCGCCTTGCAATACTTTCTTCCCAAAAATATAAAATATAAGGACAGATCCATCCAGTATTCCGGTTGGATATTCTTCATCAGATCTTTCTCAACCTTGACCGGATCTGATTGGTCGGTTAAACCCAATTTTTTAGATATTCGTTTTACATGAGTGTCCACCACAAATCCTTCCGAAATATGATGGATCTCGTTTAGTACTACGTTCGCAGTCTTTCTTCCGATTCCAGGAAGTTTGATCAGCTCTGCAATCGTCTTAGGCAATTTTCCATTATAATCTTTTAATAGAATATTTGCGAATCCGGAGACTGACTTAGCCTTATTCTTATAAAAGCCCGTAGAATAGATGATCTTCTCTATTTTCTTTAAAGGAGCTTCCGCTAAGGATTCTAAGGTCGGATATTCCGCAAATAGAACTGGACTGACCTGATTGACCCTTTCGTCCGTGCATTGCGCAGAAAGGATTACAGAGATCGCAAACTGATAGTCTTGGGAATAATGAAGAGGTGAATTTACATCCCCGAATTCCTTCCGTAAAAGGAAGTAAATTCGGGATACGTATTCTGGAGTTACGGAAAACTTAGGCTTGGACTGCCTTTTTTTGGATTCCGGCGTATTTTTTAGGGGCAAGGGCTTGTAGAGATCCTGCGTTATCTTTGATCGCTGCTTTGATTCCTTTCTTTTTCAAGGTTCTTAAAGCACGAGTAGAGATGCGAACAGTGACCCAGCGGTTCTCATCTTCCAAGAAGATACGCTTTTTGATCAGGTTGATTTTCCAGGTTCTACGGGTTTTCAGGTGAGAGTGGGAAACATTGTTTCCTGCAATCGTTCCTTTCCCTGTGACGACACATTTTCTGGCCATATTGCGACCATAATTTTCTCCCGAAACGAGCTGTCAAGGAAACCAAAAAGATTCGGGAAAAAACGGGGAATTCGGCTCCTTCTTCCCCGCAAGAACTCAATCAGCGTCTAAAGGAACCTTCTTCTTTAGGACATCCAATACTTCAGAGGGACTATCGCAATAGGTGATCAGATCCAGATCGGAAGGATCGATTAACCCATATTCCTTCATCGTATCCAAATGAAAGATAGAATTCCAAAACTTACTTCCGTAGAGAATGACAGGGATTTTCAGATTATTGCGTCCTGTTTGGATGAGAGTGAGAGTTTCGAATAGCTCATCTACTGTTCCGAATCCACCAGGAAAAGCAACCACTCCCTTGGAGAGTCTTAGAAACCAAAGTTTACGCATAAAGAAATAATGAAATTCAACGCTAATATTCGGATCCACATAAGGATTCACGGACTGTTCGAAAGGAAGCCGTATGTTTAGACCTAGACTCGGACCTCCTGCTTCTTTGGCACCTCTGTTCGCTGCCTCCATGATGCCGGGACCACCTCCCGTGCAAACAGCCATTCTATGATATTCCTTAGAGATTTCCTTTCCCCAGTTCGTGATCAGTTTTGCAGTTTCTACTGCATCTTTATAATAAGAGGATAATTCCTTTCGTTTTTGAAAGATCGCTTCTTCTTTTTCAGAGCGTTTTTCATTCTCCATTGATTTGCATTCTTCCGGACTCAGGATCCGAGCAGAGCCAAAGATGCAGATCGTGTCCTTGATCTTTCCATCCCTGAATATGGATTGAGGATAATCTATCTCTGCGAGTACTCTCAAATGGAACGCGTCCACCGATCTCAGAAACTCATCATGTTCTAACGAAGTTCTTCCCATGTTCTTTCCTTTATTTTGGGGGAAGTTAGGCTTGCCTTTCCTAACTTAGTTTGTATCCTTTCCAAGAATGATCGGACCGAGAAGTTTAAAAGAAAAAATTCGATCCGTCTTTTCCTCTTTTGGCTTTCATTCTTCCGTTAAATGGGAAGCGGAAAAGATCCGACTCCAAAAACGACTCGATCCTTACGTTACGAACCGGATCCAAACGGAGAATATTCGAAGTCTCGGTTCTGAAGAATCTTTGGCATCCCAAGACTGGACCCAAAACCTGCCTCCGTTCTCTTACTCCGAATCTGAAACAGAAGAGATCTTTCCGAATTCCAAACGAAAAGTAAAAAGGATCCGAAAGCACAAAGTATCTCTTTGGTCCTTATTCTTCTTTCTTCCTTGGAAAAGTAAAATAGAAGGAGCCGATCCTAGCTTTCTAGCCTTTCATCCTGGAGAAGATCTATTCCTTCCCGAAGAAGCAGACCAAACAGAAAGAAAAAAACGAAATCTTCAATTCAGAAGCGAGCCTTATTTCTGGGAAGCATGGTTCCCACAGAAAAGCACTCTAACCCTTTCTCCCTTTCTTGTATGGGAGACCAATATTCCCTCGGATCTGTTCCAAGATTGTATTCCAGAATCCGTTTTGCCTGTGGGTGAACCTGGAAAATGGAAGGTTCGCATCCATTCTATGAGAGTGCTCAGCCACCAATTAGGAAGGATCTATGAGGATATGTATCCGAGCCCGAACAGAGTGTATCGAACAGAAGTCTGGGTCTATGGTCATAAAAAAGAAGAAGAGATCGATCCAGAAAAACCTCTTTTATTTCCTCTCGGAGTTTGGATCTCTCCTACATTTCTACAAGAAGAAGAGCCGCGCCTCAGATGCGGACTTCCCTTTCGGTCAGGAGAAACGAATTGGAAGATAGAAGGAGAAAGACTTACCGTTGAGATCCGAGGCAAAGAATGGAATTGGAAGCCTGCCAAAGAAAATTCCGAGTTCTTCAAAGCATTAGAAAGTCCTCATGTATATCTAGGAAAATCCTATTATACTTTGGAATCTACAAGTTTCGCGCAAGACAGACAGATCGCTTATTTGTTCAAGAGAGCCATTATCTCGGATCCGATCTTACTCCAGCGTTCTAGGCCCAAGGAAAAACGTTCCGGAGTTTCTCCAAACCCAACTCGAATATAACCGTTTATCTCGAAATCGTCGGAAGGAAGCACAAATACTCCCGCTTTTTCATAGAGAGTATCTGCGAATTTTCGCGCGTCCAAACCATCCACAAGTTTTGGAAAACCAACGACTCCTCCTTTCGGAGCCTGAAAAAAAGAAATTCCGGGAAGGTCCTTCCAGGTATTTTCAAAAAGAGTAATATTTCGATCTAAATTCGTTTTGATCCGAGCCTGCAGGATTTTTCTTTTCTTCAATAATTCCAAGGTCAAAAACTCGGAGATAGGCGAAACTGTATGAGTCAGATAATCCTTCATACTTCTCGCTTCTTTTAGAAAGTCTTTGGGACCGACAAGCCAACCGATCCTGAGCCCCATGACACCGAAACATTTCGTGATGGATCCAGTCGCTAACGACTTCTCTGAAACACCGAAACCGCTCCAGCCAATGTCTTCTTCTTTGGAAAGAAAACGATAGTGTTCGTCGAATAGGATCCAATTCGGAAAATTTCCCGTTTGCGAAAGTATCTCTGTCTGATCCGTATCTTCGGCAATCATGCCTGTAGGATTATGTGGATGATTACAAATGATGAGCTGAGGATTGTTTTCAAAGAGAGAATGTATATTCTCTCTACCGAGTCCTGAACTTCCGGAAAGAAGTCTGGGCAATAGATCCACTCTTTGGATCTTCGCCCCAATCGATTTAGGGACCTCGTACAATGCTTGGAAGGAAGGCCAAAAAAGAGAGACCAGGTCTCCTTCTTTCAATACTGTATGGAACGCGAGGAATAATGCCTCTCCCGTGCCTGTGGTGATGAGAACTTGTTCAGGAGAAACATTTGGATAGAGAGAGGCAATCTCTTCTCTCAAATCCATTCTTCCTGAATTGGGAGAATCAGCTAAGGAAAGTTTTCCAAGATCTCTTAGATCCAAATCCAAGGATCTAGCGAGTTCGGAGAGGTTTATATTTCGGATCCCGCTTTCTCCTAGATTGCAAGGAGCCTCCGTTCTGAATCTCTCCAGTCGATCTTCTATGAAAAATTCTCTTAGGCTCACACCAAAGAGTCAGACTTCTTTCCTTTAAGAAAGAAGCAAGGCGAAAGCGCCGAAAAAAGAAAGTAAGAATAGACCGAGTAATACATACGCAATCCAATTCAGGAAGTATCTCAGGTCCTTGAGAGCGAATAGGAACTGCTCCGGATCTCTATCGTCCAACGCCAAGGATTTTCGAAAGGAGATAGAGGCTCCGTAACCTAGGATTCCTAAAATAAAGAAGAAGAGCGCCGAGACGGCATACAAAATCGCCTTACCGGGACTCTCTCTGAAAAAAGCCCCGAACGCGAGAAGCCCCGCCAATAGAAAAAGAAGAAAGGAAATATTTCTCAAAACAGCTCTCAATGAGTCCAGTTCTCTATGTTGCTCGCGAGAAAGTTCGTTAGATTCCATACTTATAGAATCGGCGAAAAAACGTCTTGAACCAGGAAGAACTAGAATTTTTATTCCAAGTAAGGGCGAACTAGAGAAACAAATGGCTACCGAATCGAAACTTATAGAATCCTGGACCAAGGCCCCTTTTCCGCCAAAGGTGCAAGAAGAAGCGAAATCCATCCTGAGTCGTTTCCAAAAGGGAGAAACCTCCGGATTGGAAATAGAGGCGTACACAGTACCCTTAGAATTCGGCACCGGCGGAATGAGAGGAAGGATAGGAAACGGCATCGGTAGAATGAATGAATTCACCGTAGGCAAAGCCGCGCTCGGTTTCTCCAGATACTTAGTAAAGAAAACCAAAAAACCAATCCTAGTCATCGCTTACGATTCCAGAAGAAGGTCCAGAGAGTTTGCAGAGGTCACCGCAGGAGTCGCCGCAGCTCATGGAATCAAAGTCATTTTATTTTCAGAAGTAGCTCCTACTCCTCTTCTCTCCTATGCTGTTCGTTATTACAAAGCAACCGGAGGAGTCGTATTGACTGCATCTCATAATCCGCCCGAATACAACGGGTTCAAAGCTTACCTTGCGAAAGGAGAACAACTCGCTCCTCCCGATGACAAAAAGATTATTTCTCTCATCGAAAAGGTGCAAGACTGGAATGAGATCAAATTCCTTTCTCCTAAAGATCCAGCTTATAAAAAGCTAGTCGTTAAGGCCGGAGCGGATTGCTTTGCAAATTATCTGAAGGATCTTAAAAAATCAGGGATCGTATCCACGAAGGTCTCCGCCAAAGATAGATCTAAGATTCGTCTGGTTTATTCTCCGCTGCACGGAACAGGCGGATATTATATGAAGAAATTATTAAATGATTTCGGATATAAGAATGTGACTCTAGTTCCAGAGCAAAAAGATCCGGATGGAGAATTTCCTACGGTAAAATTCCCGAATCCTGAGGAGCCAGAAGCACTTGCTCTCAGCCAAAAGCTTTCCGAAAAGATCGGAGCGGACGCATTCATTGCGACCGACCCTGATGCGGATAGACTCGGGATAGGAGTCAAGAATCAGGAAGGTGGATACACTCTTTTGAACGGGAACCAGATCGGTTCTATTCTTGCTGCGTATCTCGCAGAAAAGGTTTCCGCCAAGCCTAAGAAGGGAAAGAAACCTGTGCTAGTCAAGACTGTGGTTACCACAGATCTTCAGGCAGATATCGCTAAGAAGAATAAACTAGCACTGAAAAACGTACTCACAGGATTCAAATTCATTGCGGAAGTCATGGGCAAGCTGGACAAGAATAAGACCCAGTATTTCCTATTCGGAGGAGAGGAATCTTACGGATACCTTCCCGTAAATTTTGTAAGAGATAAGGACAGCCTTTCTTCTGCACTCTTGCTTGTAGAAGTTCTGGCGGAGAAGAAGGACCTACTCTCCTACATGAACGAGATCTATTTAAAATACGGTCTCTACCAAGAAGGTCTTAAATCTCTTACCTTGGAAGGTCTTGCAGGCAAGAAGAAGATCCAAGATTCATTGCAATCCTTGAGAGAAAACGATCTAATCGGAAAGACTTTAGGAAAACGTAAAGTCACCGGGTTCTTGGATTTTAAGAGCAAGACTGCAAAGGGAAGCGCATCCAAATCCGCATTTTCCGGCCTTCCTTCTTCGGATGTGATCCAGTTGGAATTAGAAGGATCAGCGAAACTTACCATTCGGCCTTCCGGAACGGAACCAAAGATCAAGATCTATTCTTCTTTTAAGAGCAGGACTGCTCCCCAAAAAGAATCCGAGATCCCAAAACTCACGACTGAGTTACTAGACGAATTAAAAGAAACAGAAGCATTATTTTTACAATTGGCGGGTTTAAAATGAACGATACAGCGAGCGAATTCCAAACAACCAAAGAACTTACGGACAAATATCTTTTAGATCTGTTCAACCGTTATCCTGTCGCATTCCGCTACGGTGTAAATGAGTTACTCTTCGACCAAAACAACAAGCAGTACATTGATTTTCTTTCTGGAGTGGCAGTCACAAATCTGGGCCATAGCGATCCGGATATTATCGAAGCAATTCGCACTCAGATCGATAAGCTCATGCATACTTCCAACTGGTTCTATTCGGAAGAAGCATCTAAATTAGCGGAGCTTCTCATATTGAATACCTTTCCCGGAAAAGTTTTCTTATGCAATTCGGGAACGGAAGCTACGGAAGCTGCTTTCAAATTAGCAAGAGCTTATGCGGAACAAAAACAGATCCATGATCCAGTGATCATTTCCTTGCATAAGAGTTTTCACGGAAGATCTGTTTCCGGAATCAGCCTAACTGGACAGAAAAAACTTCATACCGGTTTCGGAAGACTTCTAGACGGAATCGAATTCGTAAGTCCAAACAACGAGGAAGAATTAGTCGCCGCATTCGAAAGATTCGCAGGTAGAGTGGTTGCTTTTATTGCAGAACCGATCATCGGAGAAAGTGGGATCATTCCATTGACTCACGGATACATGAACCTTGCAAGAGAGCTTACACTCGAGAACGAGGCGCTTCTTATTCTCGACGAGATCCAAACCGGATTCGGCAGAACGGGAACCATGTTTGCGTTCGAGACATTCGGGTTTTCTCCTGATATCATGATGCTTGCAAAAGGTCTTGGGTCCGGTTTTCCGATCGGAGCCTTGGTAGTTGCGGAAAAATACCAGGACGTTCTCGCAAAGGGAACTCATGGAACTACCTTCGGAGGAAACCACCTTGGCGCCGCAATCGCGTATGAAACCATTCGGATCATCCAGACAAGAGACATTCTTGCGAATGTAAACTCTTGCTCAGAGATCGCGCTCAGTCGTTTGCATCAGATCAAAGACAAACTCAAGATCGTAAAAGAGATTAGAGGAAAAGGTCTGCATATAGGAGTGGAGCTTACCATTCCTTCTCGCCAAGTCGCAGAACTCTGTTTAGAAAAAGGTCTGATCGTAAACGCAACAGGAGACACAGTCATTCGTATCATGCCTGCTCTCACGATCTCTACTCAATATTTAAACGAAGGATTGGATATCTTAGAATCCGTCCTGACTCATTTTCAAAACCAATAGAAAGAAAAAGGAATCCAACTTTATGAAAAAAGTAGCCGTATTAGCGGGAGATGGGATCGGACCGGAAGTCATGAAAGTGGCCCTGTCCGTCCTAAAAAAAGCCCTCGGCTCTAAGGCCTCCGACTTCCAATTTACGGAAGCCTATGTAGGCGGAATCGCCATCGACAAGACGGGAGAGCCTCTTCCTCCTGAAACATTGAAGCTTTGCGAGGAATCGGACGCCATTCTATTCGGAAGCGTCGGTGGTCCTAAATGGGAATCCCTTCCTCCAGAAAAACAACCGGAAAGAGGAGCTCTTCTTCCCTTACGCAAACATTTCGATCTATTTGCAAATCTTCGGCCTGCGATCATTTATCCGGAACTCAGAAATGCATCTCCGATTAAAGGAGAGATTATCGGAGACGGTTTGGACATTTTGATCCTAAGAGAATTAACCTCTGGGATCTATTTCGGCCAACCAAAGGGTAGAGAAGGAAAAGGCGCAGAGGAATTCGCATTCGACACGATGAGATATTCCCGCAGAGAAATAGAAAGAGCGGCGAGAGTCGCCTTCGAAGCGGCCCGAAAAAGAAATAATAAAGTCACAAGTATAGACAAAGCGAACGTTTTAACCACTTCCGTTTTTTGGAAAGAAGTCGTAATCGATTTGCACAAACGTGAATTTTCCGACGTCCAATTATCCCATCTATACGTAGATAACGCGGCTATGCAATTGATCGTGAATCCGAAGCAATTCGATGTGATCCTCTGCGAAAACATGTTCGGAGATATTCTTTCCGACGAGGCTTCCATTATCACAGGTTCGATCGGAATGCTTCCTTCTGCTTCTCTTTCCGAATCCGGCTTTGGGCTTTACGAGCCTTCCGGTGGTTCTGCACCTGATATCGCAGGAAAAGGTATTGCAAATCCGATCGCTCAGATTCTAAGTGCTGCCTTAATGCTACGTTATTCATTCTCTATGGAAGAAGAAGCAGCCAAAATAGAGAGCGCAGTTAGAAAAGTGATTTCCGATGGAAAACGAACCAGAGACATCGCCGAGAAAGGCGCTCAAATTTTGGGAACCGAAGAAATCGGAATAGAAATAGAAAAGGTTTTGTAAATTTCTTGAATAAACGGGGATGGTGACAGATGAAAGGCGGAGTAGCTCCTTCCGGAAGACCGTATCAGGTAATCATTGCGGAAAATTCCAAATTCCAAGCCAAGCAGTTGGCTCAGATATTGGAGTCTGAAGGTTACGAAGTAGTCGGATTTGCCGAAACAGGCAAAGAACTTCTGAACATGTACAAGGACAATCGCAAGGTGGATCTGATCACCTTGGATCTTCATCTTCCTGTCCTAGACGGATTTGCTGCATTCTATGAGATAAAAGACTTGGGAGTTCTCCCTAGAGTGATCGTGATCACCGACGAGAACACACCTGCAGTCATCAAAACTCTAACCGATGATGGGATCATGGATTATATCGTGAAACCCATCAAACGTGAGAAGGTTTTAGAAAAAGCAAACGCAACCGTTCGTAAGACAATCAAGATCTAGATCCTGAATTGGTTGGAGTAGCTCTTTTACTCCAACCAAATACAGTTTAAGTTTCGATTCGTATCTCCCCTTCTGTGGCTGAAGTATCCTGAATTCGCAGTCATAGTGCATACACCCGCCGTTTCCAAGAAAGGTTGCACTCCTAAACTTTTAATCCTATGGGTCAGAAATGTTTTTTGTTCCAATAGGAATTTTCCAGGTTCACTCGCAGGCTTCAGAGAATTAGGAACTTCTTTCCTAAATAGAGAAGCAACATCTTCCCCTACTTCATAGTTCTTTCCGGTTGCATAGGGTCCTAGATAAAAATGCACTAGCTCCAGATCGATCCCATATTTTTTCTGAACGATTCCCAAGGTCTTTTCTGTAATTCCTGCAAGTGTTCCCTTCCAACCGGAATGAATAACCCCTACTAAGGCCGGCCTTCCAGTCCAAAAGAAGATCGGAAGACAATCCGCAGTTTTTACGACTAGGATCTTTTTAGGCTTGGTGGTAAATAGAGCGTCTCCCTTTGGAACGCCCTCCTGGAAATCATCCGCTTCGATGACCGTGGTTCCATGCTCCTGGTCCATGAGAAAGATCTCACTGCCTGGGATTTGAGTTGCTTGAGAGACTCTAGAGCGAATAAACTCGGGGTCCGTTGAGTCTCCGGAAATTTCCCGATTTCCCAAAACCAGGAGCCTAAGACTTCTTTTATCTTCTAGGAAAAAGCGGTGGTCGATCATACTTGACTTGGGAAAGTCCTGGTCTTGTATAGAAAATAAAGCTGCATGTCCCAAACCCCGAAAGTAAAAATCTGCGGATTACGCCAAGTAGACGATCTCAAGGTAAGCATTGAAGAAGGCGCCGACCTGATCGGGCTCAACTTCGTCTCTACCAGTCCCAGACTAGTCTCCCCGAAAGAAGCCGAAATTCTGGTAACTTACTTATATACATCGGTACCTTCTTTTTTGCGACCCAAAATCGTATTCTTATTTTATAAATCTGCCGGATCCTATATCGAATCCATATTGAAAAATCTGGAATACGATTATGTGCAATACGTTAGCGATGATTGTTTGTCGCCGGGGTATACTTCTCCTTTGTACCAAGACAGGGATTCAAGAATACTTTCCTATAGAGTAAGAGGTCCGGTCAGCGACGATTCTCTCTCTTTTCTAGATTCGAATTTATTAATACTAGATAGCTATAATCCTTCTGCGGGAGGCGGAACGGGAGAAAGCTTTCCTTGGGAGCATGTAAGTGAGGTAAAAAGACCTTATTTGCTCGCAGGAGGACTTACTCCTGAAAACGTTTCCAAAGCATTGCAACAAACCGGTGCCTACGGAGTAGACGTAGCTAGCGGCGTAGAATCCTCTCCCGGGATAAAGGATCCCAATCTCATCCGGAAATTTATTCAAAATGCCAAAAGAAGCGCAAATAACGGAAAATAATTCCCCTGATCTAACAGAAGCCTTGGACACTCCGATGATGCGTCAGTATTTGGAGATCAAGGCCAAGTTTCCCGATTCCATTCTATTCTTTCGCATGGGAGACTTCTATGAGATGTTCTTGGAAGATGCCAAGATCGCTTCTTCTATTTTAGACATAGCACTTACCAAGCGCCAGAATTCCGTGCCTATGTGCGGTATTCCATTTCATAGCAAAGACGGATATATTTCCAAACTTCTTTCGGCGGGAAAGAAAATAGCGGTCTGCGAACAATCCAGACCAGAAGATGGAAACACCAAACTCATGACAAGAGATGTGGTGCGGATCATCACACCGGGCACTGTTATCGAAGAACATCTACTCTCCGGTTTTCAGAACAACTATCTTTGCGCAATAGTTCCTAAGGCAGCTCTTATCTTCGTGGGAATGGCGGATGTTTCCACGGGAGAAGTTTTACATTTTGCAGTTCCCATTTCTAAGACGGAAGTATTGGAAAGTGAATTAGTAAAATTTAAACCAAGCGAGATTTGCATCTTCTCGAAAGATCTAGAAAAGATCCGTACCTGGCAAAATTTCGCCGAAAGGCAATTTACCGTTTTGGACGAATCCAAGCTCGGGGCAGATCCGGCAAAGGATCCATTTCATATAGTAACACGATGCCTTGAATATTATATCCGAGAGAATTATAGAGACGGAACTCTTACTTTAAGAGAACCGAGGATCTTGCAAACCGGCTCCTATTTGGAGATGGACAGAGAGACCATCCTGAATCTAGAGCTGATCGAGAATGAAAAGGATGACAAGGGTCATACTCTCTTTTCCGTTCTAAATTTCTGCTCCACTGCTAAGGGCAAACGAGTATTAAAGCAACGGATCCTATTTCCTGAAACGGATCCTGCTATTCTAAAATCCAGATGGGAAAAGCAAGATATTATCAAGAAGATCCCTCTGGCTCAATTGATCCAAGCCTTGCGTGATCTTGGAGACTTGGAAAGAATACTCGGAAGATTTCGTGGAAATAAACCGTATCCAAGGGACTTTAAGACGATTCTTTCTTCGATCGAAACTTTGGATTCGATACAGGCAATCCTTTCTCCTTTAGGTTATCCGATCACCAAACCTGAAAAATTGGATTCTCTGAAAGATTATATAGAAGATAGAATTCATACGGACGAACTGCCAGTTATTCTCGGGAACGGCAAATTCTTAAAAGATGGATTCGATCCGTCTTTAGATAAGGCGAGAGAAGCTGGATCCAAAGGTGCAGACTGGATCCTCGCGTTAGAGACCGAAGAGAAGAAGAAAACGGGACTCTCCACACTCAAGATAAAATACAATAAGATCGTGGGCTACTTTATAGAGATCTCGCGAGTCCAAGCGGAGCAGGCGCCAAAGGAATACTTGAAAAAGCAAACCTTGGTTACCTCGGAAAGATTTACGACAAGCCGCTTAGAAGAAATCGAAAGAACAATTTTAGAAGCGGACGAGATCATCCAGAAAGTAGAAAGAATCGAGTTCGAAAAAATGGTCCAAACAGTTCTGGAATATTCTCCGGAACTTCTAATCGTCTCAGAAGAATTCGGAGACCTAGACTTTCAGATCTCTCTCTTAAAAGCAGAAGAAAGTTTCGGTTGGAAGAGAGCAGAGCTAAGTGAAGATTCTTCTTTAGAAATGAAATCCTCTCGCCATCCAGTCGTTGAAGCAAGTCTTCCGGTTGGGATCAAATTTACTCCGAATGATGTAAACTTGGACAGCCAAGAGAATGCAGTCGCGATTCTAACCGGACCGAATATGGCGGGTAAATCCACATTCATGCGACAAATCGCTTTGAATCAGATCCTGTTTCAGATCGGAGCAAGTGTCGCTGCGGAGAAGGCAAGACTCCCAATACTCGATCGCTTATTCACTAGAATCGGAGCAGGAGATAATCTGAATGCTGGAGAATCCACCTTTTATGTGGAGATGAAGGAAACCGCAAACATTCTCAAGAACTGCACTCCTCAGTCCCTTCTTCTCTTTGACGAGGTTGGAAGAGGAACCTCCACTTATGACGGAATGAGTATCGCTTGGGCAATCCTTGAATGTCTTTCCGAAATGCATCCTCGGCCTAAGACAGTGTTCGCGACTCATTACCATGAATTGACAGAACTTTCTAGACTTCCCGGAGTTTGGAATATCCACATGGAAACCGTAGAAAAGGATGATAAGGTTATCTTCTTAAGAAGAGTAAAACCTGGTAAGGCAAAGAAATCATTCGGTATCTACGTGGCTCAACTTGCAGGAGTTCCTGATTCGGTTGTAAAACGTGCCTCCGAGATACTGACGGATATGGAGTCTCGCAAAAAGGAGATTCGTATCCAGACAAGAGAGCCTTCCCTATTTCAAGAATTGCCTACCCCAGGTTCGGATGGACAGTTCTGGCAGGATTTCAAAAAGGAAATCATAGATCTTCCGATCGAATCTATGACACCTTTGGAAGCTTTACGCTTACTTGACGATTGGAAGAAGAAGATCTCTTCTAGAGGAAACTAAAAGTCGTTTAGAGAAATGGTCTTAGCCAGCATCTCTCGTGAAAAACATGCAAGAGATGAGGTTCCGAAATTGGATCATCCGAGACGGATCAATTCAAATCTTCGAATAAATAAAGTAGAACATCCATAGAAGCGAAATCGATCCAATTGCTAATCTTGGATTTTAATCCTTCCTTAGCATGAAATCCGATCCCGAGTCCCGCCGCTTCTAACATGAGCTGGTCGTTAGCTCCATCTCCAACAGCAACTATCTTCTCTGTTCCAATTTGAAAACGAGATTGAAGCTCCAGAAGGGAATCTCTTTTAATATTCTTGTCTACTACGGTTCCAGAAACTGTACCTAATAGTCGGTCCCCTTCTCTATCCAGGTAATTTGCTCGGACTTCATCGATAGAATATTCTTGTTTAAATCTTTCTAATATGTCTGTAAAGCCACCGCTAAATACGGCAGTCTTTGCGTTTTTACTTTTTAATCCGCTAAATAATTCAGGAACTCCGTGGTTCGGATGCAATTTGAAATACAAGTCATCGAATACGGAAACAGGAAGATCCTTTAGATACATACACCTTTTTTGGAGAGCCTCTTGGAAATTCAAATTTCCTTCCATTGCTTCTTTGGTGACATGGGCTACTTCTTCATAGACACCTGCAAATCTTGCAAGCTCGTCTATGACTTCCTCTCGGATAAGAGTAGAATCCATGTCGAAGCAGAAAAGACTTTCCCCTTGAATAAAGGAAGAGATCTGTATGAGATCGATCTTTCTGAATCTATGCAGCTCTTGTCTAAGATATACCAATTCTTCTCTTGATAGAGAGCGATCGATATTCCACACATCGCAGACATACTCTTTGGAAATTTCCGTCTTTCTTTCGATAAAGACAGGTTGTTTGAATCGATCAAAAAGCGCGTTGGATAATCTTTGAGGATCCGAATCGTTTTTAGGGCTAAAAAATAAGATCACTCTGATTATCGGAGAATAGATTTAATTTTACGAAGCCAGATGATATAGGCGTCTCGATTGACGTGGATCGGATCCTTTTTGCCATTAAATGAGAGCGCTAATTCTTCTTTAATAAAAGGGATCTTGCTCTGTCTGAATTCCGGCCAGATATCCAAAAACTTGACATTCTGGTTCTCGTTTGCGATCCGAAGGAGCCAAGCATTTACTACAGGTGAAATAGAATTCACATTGCGATTTAGAACAGGAGGAATGCCTAAAATCAACACTTTCGTATTCGGAAGATTAGTCCTGATCTTTCGAATCAGCTGCCTGTGAATACCTTCTATATAATCCAGGCACTTTCCATCCCGGATATCGTTTCCACCTATCTCCAGAATGATTGTAGAAGGTTTTAGATCGAGTACAGTCGAGTCCAAGCGCCCAAGAAGAAGTTCCGTCATATCTCCGGGAATCCCTCGGTTCACGGAACCTGGAAAATCCGCTTGGATTAGATCGGCGGGAAAGCCTGCTACCAAGCTATTTCCTACGAATACTATATTCGCTTTCTTTAATTTTTTGTTCTCGTTGGTGTAAACAAGGACTGCATCAGAATAGAGTTTTTGGTAGGATTCCCATTCGTTAGAATCCCTAACTCCGACCTTATCAACGCAATTGAAAGCTGGGTTGTAATAATCATACACTGTCCTGGGTTGGAAAACAGAACAAGAGATTAGGGAAAATAGAAAAAAACAAATCCCTAACGCTTTCATTTGATCTTAGGTCCCTCTAAAATTCTTAGTTCTCAGATTCTTTCATATGGAATCTTTTATGCCAGTCGGCAATCTGAGCCTGTAAGTATTCTTCAGTGTCACAAATTCTAAATTCAATTGGGTTATTGGAAACTGTATCGATCAATTTGGCTTCAATATAGCCGTTTTTTAGTTTATTGATCTCTATCTTATATTTCATCCGACAATCTCCGATATATCCAGGATTTTCATCCCTACTAGAGTTTCAATCCAAACGCCACCTTAGGATCGGAAAACCCTATCAGGGAAGATTTCTCCCGGTCGTGTAAGAAATGCTAAACGATATCGATTCGCAATCCAAAACTAATTCTTTGTCTTTTTGTATTTGTATAGGTCTGGAAAATTTTCAGGAGCGTAAGGATGATCTTTTCCTAAGGCCACCTCCCAATCGATTTCCTCTCCTAGTCCTGAAGAAAACTCAGGATAGAATCCAGCATCCAAAATAGTGCGAATAGTTTCAGCCGCATCGGATCCTTTTACGTTCAAGTATCCGCTAGCAAACAAGGAATTGGCGGCATACAATGCCATTCCTTGCAGACCTCTCAAATGACCTTCTCTTCCCGCAGCTATCCTGACCTCAGAGTCCGGATTCACTAAACGAAAAGCAATCAAGGTCCTTAAACAAAACTCAGGGCTCAGAGCTTGCGGGTTTTTGATCGCATGCCCAGCAATAGGTAGAAAGAAATTGACCGGAATGGAAATCACTCTCAGATTCTTGATCTCGAAAATCACGTCTACGAGATCATGAAGGGACTCTCCCATTCCTACGATCACTCCGGAACACATTCCGACTCCAGCTTTCATCAAGTGAGTGATCGTTTCGACCCTTTGCTCATACGTATGCGTATCGCAAATTTCCGGATAATGAGCCTTGGAAGTATTTAGGTTATGGTTGTATCTGTCCAAACCGGCAGACTTCAGTCGTTCAGCCTTCTCCTGATCCAAAAGACCCGCAGAAAGGCATACTTTCAGACCAAGCTCTTTGCTGATCTTTTCAATGGTAAGTGCCAGTTTTTCAGTAGTAGGAGCATTTGGTCCAGTTCCTGCAGTAACCATACAAAAGCGATAGGCTCCGTTTTCCTTGGCCTTTACAGCGTCCTCAAAGATCTCCTCAGAGCTTTTCACAGAGTATTCTTGGATGCCTGAGTTGGCGTTCTTTCTTTGAGCGCAATAGCCGCAGTCTTCCGGACAATGGCCGTTCTTAATATTATCTAGTACGTGAATTCGAACCGTCTTGCCGAAGTATTTCTCCCGAACCTTGTACGCCTTGTCCAGAGCCTCGGTCAAAGGAGTCTCTCCGCTTACTATAGCATAGGCTTCTTCTCTAGTGATCACACTAGGAACCTCGGATAGGCTTTTTTCTTCCGTAGGGATTGGAGTTTCGAGAGTCGATTTCATTCTGCCGTTATTATTCGAGGCCCTAGGCTCTTTGGCAATCGTAAATTCGGGTGAAAAAACGCCGTTCTCTAATCCGGGACTTTATAGTAAGCAAGTGCTTCTCGGATCGCTTGGAAAATCTTTTGTAGCGAAGCTTTAGAGATATTATAAGGAGGAGTTATATAGATTACATTCCCAAGTGGCCTAAGGATCACTCCCCTATCCAAGCAAAGCCTTTTAAATTCCCTTGCAAAAGAACTAATATAGCCCGGCTCTTCCTTGCCGGTAAATAATTCACCAACACCTACGGCACCTAGGACTCTTACATTCTTGATCTTGTCAGGGAATTCGGATCTAAGCTTGGCCCAGCCTTCTTCCATATAGGACTCCAGGATTTTTACATCCCCAAGTCTATTTTCTTCTTTGAATATTCGCAAAGATGCAAGTGCGGCAGCGCATCCCCCAGGATAGCCTGTCATCGTATGTCCATGAAAGAATGCCTTTAAAGGATCAGCCGAGACGAATTCCCTATAGATCTCTTCTCTCACAAGAGTTGCCGCTAAGGGAAGAGCCCCTGCGGTCAATCCCTTTGCCAAAGCAATCATATCAGGTTGTATACCTGCAGATTGGAATGCAAAATTATAGCCGGTCCTTCCAAAACCGGTAAACACTTCATCCAGGAGAAGAAGCACCCCATAACGTTTGGTGATCTCTCTCAGGCGAGAAAGAACAGCAGGCTTATGGAAAAGCATTCCACCAACACCTGCAATCAAAGGCTCTAAGAGTACGCCGACTACTTCTTCCGAATGACCGGATAAATAGGCCTCCAGTTCATCCAAACAATCTTCTGTACAAGAATGAGGGACCTTGCCTACAGGACAATCATGGCAAGCTGGAGAAGGAAAATGACGGGTTGGAAAGAGTAAGGATTGAAAGACACGATTGAATACGGAATCGCCGCCTACGCTCATTGCACCTATCGTATCCCCATGATACGAACCGGAGAAGGTCACAAAAACCTTCTTCTTTTCCATGCCTTGGTTTCGAAAGAACTGCAATGCAATCTTGAGCATGATCTCCAAGGCAGTGGAACCGTTATCCGAATAGACTACTTTATGAAAATTCCAGCCGGCAAACTCTAAGAGTTCATGTGCCAATTCTAATGCGGGAGGATGAGTAAAACCTGCGAGAAGCACGTGGTCTAACTGATTTGCCTGTTCTTGGACTGCGGCCACCATTTTAGGATGATTGTGACCGTGAATGCTTACCCACCAAGAAGAGATCCCGTCTATATATTCCTTTCCATTCTCATCAAAAAGGAATTCTTCCTTAGCGGAAACGATCTTTAAGGGAGGATCGGAATCTAATTGGATTGTATAAGGATGCCAAATCAAGGGAAAAGAATATCCGGTAAAATTCTATCTGGATCGAACTCTTCGACAACCTTATCTAAGAATTCCTGTCTAGACAACTTTCTTTCTTCTAAGAGAAAAGTTCCGAGTAGGCCAATCTCAGCCGCCTCGATAATCGTTCTGATATTATCGGAGCGCAAAGGATTCTCCGGCCCGATGAAATAGACTCCCAAAAGACGGATATCTCTCCTGCGAATCGCTTCTATAGACAGTAGAGTATGATTCACAGTGCCTAATTCAGTAGAGGCAACAAGCACCAAGGGAAGTTTGGACTGTTCCACAAGATCCATTGTAAAGAAATAGCGGTTGAGAGGCACGTAAACACCACCCGCTCCTTCTACAAGGATCTTCTCCCCCTTAATGCTGAATAGATGTCTGGAGAGTTCATCTGTATCAACTTGAGTGTTCTCCATTTCGGAAGCAAGATGAGGAGAAGCAGGAAGTTCAAACGTATAATAATTCTTTAAAAAATGCGATTCATTCAAACCGGTCAGGTTCATTACCTTGACTCGATCCGAATCAGATCCGGTTTGTATAGGCTTGAAATACTTAAGGCCGAGAGACTTCGCATACTTGGCCATTACAAGCGAACAAAATAGGGTCTTACCGACATCGGTACCTGTCCCTGACACGAATACGGACAAATTAATTCTCCTTTATGATCCGAATGAACCCGTCCAAGTCTTGCTTTTCGACCTTAGCATTGATCGAGACCCGGATCCTAGAAACATCCACAGTAGGCGGACGGATCGCCTTGGCTTGAAAGCCTGACTTAGCCAATTTATCGGCGAGGTCCAATGCAATTGCTTCTGATCCAAGTAGGATTGGCACGATTTGAGAAGAAGAATTGCCGGTGTCCTTGCCCAGTTTGTGAAGACGAGAACGAAGATATTCAGAATGACTTAAAACCTTCTCTCTTTCTGCATCCATTTCTTTTACAAGACGGATCGCGGAGAGTCCCGCATGCGCGATTGCCGGTAAGGGCGCCGTGGAGAATACAAAGGTTCTAGCAGAATGAAGTAGATATTTTCTAGCATCCGAAGAAGTAGAGATCATTGCTCCTTCGAGACCTAAGGCCTTTCCGAAAGTAGACATTCTAAAATCTATATTCGAGATTTGTGATGGAACTTGAGCAGAAGAAAGACCGGCCCCCTTCTCTCCGAAAACTCCAATGGAATGAGCCTCGTCTAAATACAATAGGCATCCGTACTTTTCCTTCAGATGAATGAGAGAAGAAAGATCACTCGAGTCCCCGTCCATACTGAAGATGGATTCTGTTACGATCATCTTATTTGCATGACCGGAATATTTCTGAAGAAGTTCCTCTAAATGATTCAGGTCGGAATGTCTATAATAGACTTTCTTTCCACCGGAGAGGCGAACGCCGTCCATTAAGGAAGCATGATTCTTGCGATCGCAAAAGATGAGATAAGAAGGGTCCGCCACACAGGAAATCGCACCTACATTCGCCGCATATCCATTGGCGAGAAAAAGAGAAGATTCTGCATGTACCCAATTGGAGAACTCAGACTCGAGCTCTTCAAATACGCTTCGATGGCCTCTGACCAAACGACTCGCAGTGGAACCAGCTCCGTATAGATCGATACCTTCTTTTAGGGCTTCTAGTAGTTTAGGATTTTGAGATAGGCCCAGGTAATCGTTGGAACAGAAGTCCAGGCCGGTAGGAGGATCCAGAGTCCGGACCCTCTTTTGAGATTCTAACCTAGAGAAATAGGCAGGAAGCTGCGAAAGAAAAGTAAGATTCTTTAGTTTCGTTTCCTGCACTTTTTCTCAATCGGGATTAAAGCATTCCCTTAACTTCGTCCCTTTCAGCTTTCAGTTCATCGTGAGTGATATTGAATTTTTCTTTAGCGAAATCGTTCAATTCAAGACCTTTCACGATCTCTACTTTGTTTCCATCGGATTTCACAGGGTATCCGAAGATAAGTCCCTTATCTGCTCCGTAGGAACCATCAGATGCAACTGCAACGCTGAACCAATCTCCAGCAGGAGTAGGAGTAATGATCTGACGAACAGTATCCACAACTCCATTTGCTGCAGAAGCGGCAGAAGAAGCTCCTCTTGCTTTAATGATCTCCGCTCCTCTCTGTTGAACGTTCTTAATGAAGTCTCCTTTCAACCAGTCGTGATCCTTGATCACATCGGTAGCAACCTTTCCGCCAATCTTAGCGTTAAAGAAATCAGGATACTGAGTAGAAGAGTGATTTCCCCAGATAGCAACATTCGTTACATCTTTCACGAGGGAACCGCCCTTGATCGCTAATTGGGACTTCGCTCTGTTCTCGTCCAATTTAGTCATTGCGAACCAACGCTCGGTAGGAACTCCTTTCGCATTGTTCATTGCGATCAAGCAGTTTGTATTGCATGGATTTCCTACTACTAAAACTCTCACGTCGGAAGAAGCATTCTTCTCGATTGCTTTTCCTTGGTTTACGAAGATCCCGCCGTTGATTTTCAGAAGGTCGCTTCTTTCCATTCCCGCTTTTCTAGGAACGGAACCTACAAGAAGTGCCCAGTTAATATCTTTGAATGCTGTGTCTAAGTCTGCAGATACAGTAACCTTTTGCAAAAGAGGAAAAGCGCAGTCTTCCAATTCCATAATAACGCCTTTAGCAGCCGGTAATGCAGCTTCTAACTCCAACATTTGGATCTCGACAGGGGTATCCGCGCCGAACATTTGCCCGGAAGCGATCCTAAAAAGAAGAGAATACCCAATTTGTCCTGCGGCGCCTGTGACTGCGACCTTAACTGTTTTTGCCATTTGATTTGTAACTCCTAACTTACTATATATTGAAATCGATTAGTTCTTCTTAAGCTCTTCGTCTATGATCTTAGTGAAATTCTGGATCGGCATATTCCCTTCTACTAAGATACCGTTGATGAAGAATGCAGGGGTGCCGTTCACACCGTATTTTTGTCCTGCAACCATATCGGATTCGATCTCTTTTTTGATCGCCGCTTCATCTGCGATACAGCGATTGAAGGCATTCATATCTAGGCCAACTTGCTTAGCTAAAGCCATTACATTCTGTTTTTCTAATTTTCTTCCGTTTTGGAAAAGAAGGCTGTTTAATTGCCAGTATTTGCCTTGAGGAATGGAACAATTCGCAGCAACGTGAGCGAACATTGCGTTCTTATGGAAAGACATCGGAAAATCCCGGAAGACCCACTTGATCTTGTCCTTGTACTGCTCTCTCAAGGAATTGGTTGTGGTCTGGCTCATCGCGCAGTATGGGCATTCGAAATCTGAAAATTCTATGATCGTAACCTTGGCATCGTTCGGTCCTAAGGTAGGATTCTCGCTAGGCTCAATAGCAATGCGAGAAGGTGGCGGAAGTTCCGGTCCCTTGATCTCGGTTACATATTTATCTCTGAGTCCTTGGTAGAAGGCTTGCTTCTCTCTATCTTCCTGAACCGCTTTCAAATAGTTAACGATATCGGAGCGGACTTCGTTCAAAGATTTTCCTTTGAGCTCTTGGTCCTTGAACTGGTTATACGCCTGTGTGATCTCTTGCGGACTTGGCTCATAGCCACTCCCAAATTTGGTCAATTCCTCGACAGGAACTCCTCTGGAAGCAGCTTCTCTCTTTAGGATCTCGGAAGAAGCTAACTGAGAGAAGAGTCTGTACATCTGCTGATTATTTTCCTGCAGATATCTGCGATATGCGGAAGGGTTCTCCTTCTCTACATCGCTAATCGTATAAAGTCTATAACCGATCCACATATAATGATCGGGAAGGAAGAATTTTACGATTGGATAAATGGATAGTAAAACATAGCCCAGAAAGACCCAAGGAAGAGCGATCTGGAGTTTGGACCAAGGGATGCGGTCCCAAAAACGGGAAGGATTTTCTTCTGACATAATCTCCGAGGTGGGGAAAATCTTTCCCCTAGCTGCCAATTTAGAAAGCTGACTATTAGACGCAAACGAATAATTCCATGGATTTAGGAAGGCAAAAGCGCTAGGAAAAAGTGGCGAAAACCAATCTCCCTTAAGAATTCTTTCGAAAAAAAATTAAGCAAACAATTCGATTTCCGATAGGAATACATAGGGGAATCCTTCCTCGAAAACCCGAGGGGGTTTAGGCTTTAGAAGGAATTCTCATGGATAACTTGCTCTCCCCTCGGGAGGAAAGTTTGGAAGGTGAACCTGAAAACGGAGGTTTGGGTTTATGAATGTGAACGGTATTCAGTCGGGCTCTTACCCGACAAGCACTTGGTCTCCACCAGTAAAGGAGCCCAAACAGGAATTGGAACAGACCCAAGGAGATACTTTGGATATCCATAGTTTGGATAAACAATTGGAGAAGATCGGAAACAAACCGAGCCCTGACGAACTCGTCATGAAACCTTCTCCTGTTTCTGCGGAAGAGAGAATGAGCCAAGTCATCAGTCCAGAACAAATGAAGGACCTTTTATCGATGATCGTTAGCTCAAGATTCAGCTCTTCTCCCAAAGGAAAGATCGAAGGCAAAAAAATAGATCTCAAAGGCTAAGACTTGCAATATACCTTAGCCTTAATCTTCTCTCCTAAGTTGGACCTTGCTCTATGGATCCTTAGCCTAATTGCGTTCTTAGGAATGGGCTTCTTTATCTATTTGGAAATCTTACGCCCTTACTTTGCAAAAACTAGACCTGGATTGTTGCTTCCTCCGGACGAAGGAGATAGTTTCGAAGTAGTGGTGCCGGAAAGTACAAGAGTATATAGATTCTCTGTAGGCCAAAAATTCGGTAATCTTCCTACATTTTCCAAAGCAATCCAAGACGATCATATAGTGTTCATTCTCAAGAAGGGAAAGGACACGGAAGATTACGATATTCTGATCAATCGATCCGGCCCAGTGCTTATGAAACCTCCCCGCATGCAATACTTCGCAAAAATGGAATCCAGCGAGAAACTGGAAAGCCATGAGATCATAGGACAAATAGCATCCTTTAGGATCTCCGACAAGATCACAAAAGACAGGATGACTCAGTATTTCGAGATAGGTTTAACTTCTAATTTCTTCATGAATAAAATGGGAAAGGAAAGAATGAGATTTATCTTCAGCGTGCAAAAAATACATCCAGGGATTGCTCTCAGTTCCAAGGACAAGAAGGGACTCTATTCTTTCGGTAAGGAAAGACTTTCTGAAGACGAGGAATGATCCGTTCGATATTAAGAAATCTTACGAGAAGAGATTCTAGCGCCTATAGTATCTGTTCCTAGGCTGACTAACCTGCACACAATCCCCTTCTCTTTAGAAAACTTTTCTGTCAATTCCAGAAGCTTTTTCTCGAGTCTCTTAGAATCCTTTCTTCTTGCATAAGCCACAACCGTCGGACCACTTCCGGAAAGAGAGACTCCGATCGAAAGATTTTGGATCTCCTTCACCAAAGGAAGAAGTGGAAACTCCTCATTCATTCTGTAAGGTGTATGGATTTTGTCTTCCAAGGCTCTTTCTAAGAGACCAGGCTTTCCAGAGTCTAAGAATTCCCACCAGGTTGCCATTCGGCTCATATTATAGATCACATCTGCAGTAGAATAAGTCTCCGGCAAACATTTGCGGGAATGATTCGTAGCGATCTCTAATTCAGGGATGAGAAAAAAACAATGGATGTTCTTAGGGAACTTACGTTTGAAATAATACAGTCTTTCTTCTGCAAAATAGGAAAATACGAATCCACCTAGATACGCAGGAGTCGTATTGTCAGGATGACCTTCTAAAAGTGCGAGTCTGTACAAGAATTCAGATTCGCTAGGAAGTTTTGTTTGCGGAAAATATTTTTCCTGAGCAAATCTCGCAGCACAAAATCCAGCGACCACAGCGCTTGCACTAGAGCCAAGTCCTCCCTTTAAAGGAAGATCCAAATCCATTACAACCGAATAAGGAGTCGGTTCAGCCGGCGCAGAGAGTTGATTGGATATGAAGGTGGAAAAATATTCTTTGTAGGATTGGAGTACTAGATCTTCTTCGTCACTAAATGGAGAATCGTCTCTTCCCTTGATCCTACGTTGGAATTGGGAAGTCTTTCCGAATTCGAAGACAAATTCGTTATAGATCTGAAATGCCATTCCAAGCAAATCGAATCCGGAACCTAAATTGGCGGAAGTTCCCGGAACTTTGATCTGGAATTTATATTTCGGACCGCTCATACGAAGAAGAATTGAAAAGTCAGTAGGACTTCTGCCATTTTTTGGATCTTTCTCGGACAGTCATTAGCTTTTCAGAGCATTCCGAAGTAAGAATCAGGAGTGAATTCGAATTCTGATTTGCAGTTAGGGACCATTCTTCCCAAACTGCTCGCGTATGCATTTTGCTTGGTCCGACGCTTTAGTAGTATTTCTATATTTTGGGATCGTTCTGTATTCCGGTTATAAGGCGGGAAGAAACAGCTCGGAATCAAACGAGTTCTTTCTAGCAGGGCGCTCCCTTTCTTGGATCCCTCTTTCTCTTTCGATCGTAGCTACGGAAACTTCTGCACTTACTTTTCTCTCTGTTCCAGGAATCGCATACTCCGGCAATTTCACATTTCTGCAAGTGATCTTGGGTTATATTCTAGGTCGAATAGTCGTGGCAATATTACTCTTGCCCCTCACCTATCACGGAAATTTTTTATCTGTCTATGAATGGGTGGGAACTCGTTTCGGAAGAAGGTCTCAGAAAACAATGTCCGGTCTTTTTTCAGTGACCCGTCTTTTAGGAGACGGTGTTCGACTGTATGCTTCTACTCTTCCCGTAGCTATGCTTTTAGAAGTTGGGATCAATCGCATCTCCCCGAGTCCAGTGTCTCAATATTCCATCGGGGTCTGGACCCTAGGTTCCGTCACTTTTGTAACTCTCTTGTACACGATGCAGGGAGGATTTCGATCCGTAGTGTGGGTAGATACTCTACAATATTTTGTGTATATCTTCGGAGGAGTATTCGCACTCGTGCTACTCTATCAATCTTTTGGCGATCCGTTAGGAATACTGAAACAAGCCTGGGAAACTCATAAGCTGCAAGCGGTCGAAATTTCGAATACGAATGCAACATACTTCCTTCCTTGGGCGGTATTGGGAGGAGCCTTGCTCAGCCTAGGAACTCATGGAGCAGACCAAATGTTTGTGCAAAGAGCTCTTGCCGCTAGAAATATCAAAGATGCGCAAAAGGCAATGGTAGGCTCCGGAATCGCAGTGTTTTTACAGATGATTCTTTTCCTAGCGATTGGAACATTTCTCTACTACAGATTTTCAGGACAGACCTTAAACCAAGACAAAGTATTTTCCAAATTTCTAATAGAAGAAGTACCTGCTCCATTCTTGGGACTCTTACTCTCCGGGATCCTAGCTTCTACTATGTCCACATTGTCTAGTTCTATCAATTCTCTTTCTTTAACTGCCAAGGCCGATTTCGGTTGGTCCTTAGGTGGACAGAAATCTTCTTCTGCATTCTTTGCAGTCCTGCTTTTTGGCAGTTCTTTCTTCTTCTTTTCTTTGCCAGAAGAATATACGAAAGGTCTATTGGAACTAGGACTGAAAATATCTTCGTTTACAGTGGGTTCCATGGTGGCAGTCTTCTTGACTGAGGTAATTCCATTCTTAAGGAGAGAAATTACAACCTCCGACCTTGGACTCGCACTCTCCCTTGCAAGTGCTATCCTTTGCACAGCAATCTTAGGAACATTCAAACATTATAATTTTACGATCTTGGTCCCGACGGGAATGGTTCTTTTCTGGGTCTTCGCCCTAATAAATAGTCTTCTCTTGCCTAAGAAGCAGGAAGGGAATCCATAAATCCCGTGAGAATTCTTTGGTATTCCTGGGCCTTGGTGAAATGGATATAATGATCCCCGCCAGGAATCGTTTCAAATCTTGCATTTGGAAAGTAGGAGATTGCGACTTCTTTGTCTCCTTTCAGGAAATACTCAGAACTTCCACCAGTAATGAATAATACATTGCCTAGATATTTTTTCTCATTCCCGGGGAATTGGGATTGGAACATTCTTCTAGAAGAAGCAATCCCTTCCACATTCAGCTTCCATTTATAAGATCCGCTTTCTGTTCTCTCCAAATTCATCAATAAGAAATTCCGAATGAATGGATTCGGAAGAAAAGAAGAAGTCGCCTGATCGATTTCTTGCCTGGTCTTGTATTTGGAAAGATCCGTTCTCAGAACTGCAAGTTCGGAATCATAATTGAATGGATAGTCCCTAGGAGCGATATCTTGGATGACCAAGGTTTCTACTCTTTCCGGATGTTCTAAGGTGAAGGTCATCGCAACGAGACCGCCCATGGAGTGACCCAGAATGATCGCTTTCGGAATATTATGATCTTCTAAAAATTCCAAAATGTCCTGGGACATTGAATGCAATGTATGGTCAGAAGAATGAGGAGAATCTCCATGGTTTCTAAGATCCAGACTGAACACATGGGAATAATGACTTAAAAAATCTGCAACACTCACCCAATTTTTGGAGGAGCCGAACAATCCGTGAAGGATCAAGATAGGAAAAGAAAAACGAGCGGTCTCCTTGGCTGGATATTCCTTAAAAGAGAGTTTCACTTCTTCAAGCATTCCTCTTCTATGATCTTCAACTTAGGATGGAATTTTTTTCCATATCGAAAAGGTAATTCCTGCACCTTGGTCTTAAAAGAACGGATCTGAGCTTCTTTCTGCAATTTCGTATCGCATAAGAGTGTTTCTTTATCCTTGGTATAGGAAATAAGTCTCTTCTCCAAATGAGAAGCAAAGATCACAGAATAATTCCCATTCGGTTGCAAAAGTAAATATTTCAGTCTTCGATTCTCTTCATCCTGTAAGACACAAATTGGGTCTTTTGCACATTTTACTTCAGGAGTATGTTTAACAGCCAGATACGCCGCAAAGTCTCCTGGTTTCGAATTCGGATAGGCTTCTGCGGTTTTCCAAAAACTTTCTGGTCTTACTTTCAATTTGGAGCGATCCGAAGCATTCGTGAGAGAATCGGACCATATTCCATTTTTAGAATATACTCCAACCTCGCTCGGAAAATTTTTCAGCAGTTCTTCTAATTTAGGCCGGCTCTTGGATCTATATTCGGGAGATTGCAGTACATCCAGATATCTCTGTAAAACGACTAATCTTCTGATCTTAAGAAGTAGGAATTCATTTCCTTGGAATAGTGGACCTTCTTCCACTTTAGTCAGATAACTGAAAACGGACTCGAGTTCGTTTGGTCCGGAATCCTGGTAAAGAAGTCTTTCGATCGCCTTCGTGATCGTAGTATAAGTGCCCTTGTTCCCTATCTTGAACAATGCCTTTGAATCTACCCAACCCGTCAGTCCATCCTTGTCGGTAAGAAGCTGAAACTTGGACTCGGAACTTTTTTGGTTTTCGGAAGAAAGAATCTCTCCGAAGGAAAGCTTTCGAAGCACCTCGGACTTTTTCTCTGGAAAAAGAGAAAGTTCAGTCCCAGGTTCTAAGACCAAATACTGCCCTTTATCCAGCCCGAAAACAGGCCGGATAAGAAAACCGATTAGTATGAGATATACCAGCCGGCGTACAGGCATCAGTATTAGAGGGATAGATCCCGCACCATTTCGGCGATTCTGGATACGCCTTTCTTGATGTCTTCCTCTCCCATTGCGTAAGAGAGTCGAAGAGCATTATCATCCCCAAAGGCGATTCCAGGAACTGCAGCTACTTTATACTTATCTAATAGATGAGCACAAAATAATTTACTCTTGCTCTTTTCGGAACTGGAGGCGGCGAGCTTTTTAAACCCTTCGGTCTCGTAAACTCCTGTGAGATATGGGAAAACATAGAATGCACCTTGCGGAACATTTACTTCCACTCCTGGGATCGCATTCAATAAACCCACGATTAAGTCCCTTCTCTTTTGGAAGGCTTTTGCCATTTCAGCAACGCAATCCTGGTCTCCGGTCAGTGCAGCTTCTGCAGCCGCTTGAGAGATAGAAGAAGGATTGGAAGTAGACTGGCTTTGGATCGTATCCATATTTCGAATGATATCTACAGGACCAGCTCCATAACCGATTCTCCAACCTGTCATAGAGTAAGCCTTAGATACACCGTTCGCAACAAAGGTAAGTTCCTTCAGCTCTGGAGAAAGCATTGCTATATTAGAAAATTGGAATCCGTCAAAATTGATACATTCATAGATATCATCGCTTAATACCATGATCTTATGTTTCAATACTACTTTGCCGAGAGCTTCCAACTGACTGCGACTATAAGCCGCACCTGTAGGATTCGAAGGGGAATTCAGGATCAATACCTTTGTCTTAGGAGTGATCGCTTTTTCCAATTGCTCCGGAGAAAGTAGGAAACCTTCTTCTTTTTTGGTAGGAAGAATGACCGCTTTCCCTTCTGCCAAGCGAACGATATCCGCATAGCTCACCCAGTACGGAGCAGGAATAATCACCTCATCTCCGGGATTCAAGGTTGCCAAAAAGAAATTGTATATGACCTGCTTTCCGCCGGTTCCAACGATGATCTGGTTCGTAGAATATTCTAAACCGTTATCACGTTTGAATTTGGTTATAATTGCGTTCTTCAGTTCCACCGTTCCGGAAACTGCTGTATATCTGGTTTGCCCCTTATCGATTGCCTTCTTTGCGGCTTCTTTGATATGAGCCGGAGTTTCGAAATCAGGTTCCCCTGCTCCGAAGCTAACGATGTCTTCGCCTTTCTTTTTTAATTCGGCCGCTTTAGCGCTGATGGCTAGAGTGGGTGAAGGCTCGATTACATCCAGCCTTCTTGCGTTCCATTCCATTTGGTCCTCTCTTTTGATTAAGCCCCGACTTTTTCTTCCAGAGATTCTCTGAATTGGTCGAGTGTGTAAATTTCGTATTCGTATCCTTGTTCGGTAAGGAAAAGCTGTCTGTTCTGTCCGAATCTCTCTTCGTTTGTATCTCTAGAAATCAAAGAATAGAATACTGCAGTATTATCTTCACCTTTCGGCCTGAGAATACGTCCCAGACGCTGAGCCTCTTCCTGGCGAGAACCAAAGGTTCCGGAGACCTGGATTGCGATATTCGCATCCGGTAAGTCGATGGAGAAGTTCGCAACCTTACTCACTACAAGAGATTTGATTCGTCCAGATCTAAATGCATCGTACAATTCTTGTCTTTCTCCCAAAGGAGTCTTTCCGGTAATTAGAGGGATCTTGAACTTCTTAGAGATCTCTTCCAACTGATTGATGTACTGACCGATCACAAGTAGATGCGATTCCGAGTGTTTCTTCATGATAAGATCGATTGCCTTGAGTTTCTCAGGGTTCTCGGAAGCCAGACGGAATTTTTCCCTATCATCTGCGATGGAGTATCTCATGCGAAGATCGTCTTCCATGGAAACACGGATCTCCTTACATTTTGCCTCTGCGATCCAGGATTTGCTTTCCAGCTCTTTCCAAGGCACATCGTATTTCTTAGGTCCGATCAAGCTGAATACGTCTTCTTCTAAACCGTCTTCTCGAACGAGAGTCGCGGTAAGGCCGAGTCTTCTCTTTGCCTGCAATTCGGAAGTCATACGGAAGACAGGAGCTGGAAGAAGGTGAACCTCATCATACACGATGAGTCCCCAGTTATTCGCGCTGAATAGATGGAAGTGAGTGAAGTCTCCTCCCTTCTTCTTTCTATGTGTAAGAATATTGTAAGTTGCGATGGTGATCGGTTTGATCTCTTTCACTTCTCCGGAGTATTCCCCAATATCCGATTCAGGAATATCGGTTTTGTCCAGGATCTCGTTCTTCCACTGACGGATCGAAAGAGTGTTGGTCACAAGGATCAGTGTTTCCGCACCCACGATCTGCATGACACCGATACCTACGATGGTCTTTCCGGCACCGCAAGGAAGCACGACAACTCCGGAACCACCTTCGTTGCCTCCTCCTGCATGGAATACTTCCACTGAAGCTCTTTGGTAGTCCCTCATTCCGAATTTTCTTCCGGACTTGGTAGTAGGTCTTAGATTGAATCCGTATTTGTTCCCTTCGTCGTAACCGGCGAGATCTTCAACAGGGAAACCGATCTTGATCAGGGCCTGTTTGATATGACCTCTGAATTCTTTCTTAATATAAATCTTATCGCCTTCCGTCTTTTCTATATACGGTTGAACGGCTCTATGATTCGAGATCTCTTGGAGAAAGCCTTTTTCATTGGAGATAATACACAGATCCCCATTCTCTTCTTTGACTAATTTTACTTTTCCGTAGCGACCGATCTGTTCTCTGATCTCATTGATCACATTCTTAGGAACGGAATATCTGGAGTATTGCTCTAAGCATTGGACAATCTCATCCGCGCTCATCTTGATAGAAGCTGCGTTCCAAAGAGAAAGCGGAGAGATCCTATATGTATGCAAGTATTCGGGACTTTTTTCCAATTCAGCGAACTTAGATACGACTAGCTGGCAGGCTTCAAATTCAGGATTATCCACCTCTAAAAGCATAGTTTTATCACTTTGTACGATTAACGGTTTACTCATTTGGATGCGGAACTCCCCTAAAACTTAGACTGAAAATGACCCCTTCCTTGTCAAGAAGAAAGCAAATAGAAGGCCGAATCATGCTGTCCTCACTAAAATTCTGAATTCTCCGAACGTCTCAGAGTAGCCTTTCAGCTCTTTTAGATCCTGTCCTGAGAGTAAGGCATTCCCAGGAGCGCTGCAAGGTTCGATCGCGATCGCAGTCTGATCAGGCTTCGTATAGATTTGATAGTAATTCAGTGGAATTTGTTCGTCTTCTGGAAGAGGACTGAAGATAGTAATGGAATATTTTAGTTTCGAATTTTCTAAAGTAACCCTTGGTTCTCTTCCGTAAAAAAGATGATCCAACTCTGGAATCTTCTCATCCGGTAAGATAGAGCTTACTGAATTAGAAATGAACGGTTGGATCGGGACAAGATTTTCATTCAACTCGATGTTCTTGTCTAAAGAAAGATCCAGCTTCCAATCGGAGATATCTCCTACTAGAGAAAAATAAGGATGATATCCGTAAGCGAATCTGACTGAATCGGATTTTAGATTATTAAATTTTGTTTTAATACTTAGTAATGTACCCGCTGCGGTCTCTTCTAAGGTATATTCCTCTCGGATCGCAATGGAAGAAAGTGGAGAGTCTTTCCATTCATCTGGAAAAAGAATCCGAAATTCTCCTCCCTTTCCGTCCGGTCTGATCTTTAATGCCTTTCTCTCTAAAGAATGTACTGCCCCATGGACCGGAAAATTCATAGTATCTCGGATGATCCTTTCATCCTGTATCGACTTTCCGTTCAATACGAATTCGGAAGAGGCATGACGATTCACCCAAGGGAACATGAGAAAACTTCCGGACTCGAACATAGGTTTGCTTGGATTGTACGGAGAAATGATAGGGATCGCTTGCTTCCCTGAACTCGGAGTCCATTCCCAAGCAAACCATTGTTTGCCGTCGGTTTGGAAACGAGACTTCTCAGTCCGAAATTCGTACATTGCGGGAAGGAGGTTGAGAAAACGCTTCCATAGGGAAAGTAAAAAACGAATCCTCGACTTTTTTTTGAGAATTCGCAAGCTCTGGAAAGGAATTGAAGCGATACCCAGGCTTCCCAGAATGGGTCCCAAGGCTCCGCATGAATTTCCGTTACAAAGGTTTCTTTCTTCTCTTATTCGGAATTCTTCCCTTTACTCATTGCATCAGCATCATCATGGCTCCTCAGCCTTTGACTGTTCCTCAAGAAAAACTTGTGGATGGGTTTGTTGATACGGGAAAAGATAAGATACTCATCATCCCTGTAGAAGGCGAGATCTTCGAAAGAAAGATCCCCGGAAACGCTCTCACAAAAGACAGAGACAGTTTAGTGAGTCTCGTTAAGATCCAATTGAGCCTGGCATTAAAAGACCCGGATATCAAGGCAGTGATCTTGAAGATTGACTCCCCTGGCGGCTCAGTCACCGCAAGCGATCTAATCTATCATGAAATTCTGGAATTCAAAAAGAAGAAAGGAATTCCAGTCCTCGCTCTCTTTATGGATGTTGCAGCTTCCGGAGCTTACTATCTGAGTATGGCTACGGATCATATCCAGGCTCTTCCTACTACTACGACAGGTTCTATCGGGGTGATCATGTTCAATATCAATGCGAAAGAAGCATTGGATAAATTGGGAATCAAGAGCATGACCATTCGTTCCGGACCGAACAAGGCTACCGGAAATCCTGTTGAGGAATTTACTCCAGAGCAACGAAAGATCTACCAAGATTTGATCATGGAGAACTACGAGCGCTTCTTACAAATCGTGAAGAAAGGAAGACCGAAACTCAAAGAGTCCGACGTTCGCAGACTCGCTGACGGAAGGATTTACTCCGTCAACCAAGCCTTGCAAGAAGGTTTAGTGGATTCTGTAGGTTATTTCGAAGATGCGATCGCTACTGCGACCAAGCTGCCTGGATATCGCGCTTCTCGTCCTGGAATTATTCCGAAGATTATCTTCTATTCTTATCAAAGATTAGGCCAGGAAAACTTTTATCAAATAGAGAGTAATTCCTTACCTGCGAATTTACTCGAGAACGTTCTTCCTTTCAAAACGTCTCCTGATTACCGACTCCATTATTTATTCTCACCCTGAACTAGGATAGCAACCGGATAAAAATATAAGATGCTCTTTAACTCTCTGCCGTTTATCGGCTTATTCAGTATCACCTTTCTAATCTATTGGTCCATCCCTCAAAAAGGAAGAAAGCCTCTACTACTTCTCTCTTCGTTGATCTTTTATTTCTATTCCGGATTCGCATTCTCGATTCATTTCCTGCTAGTCATCGCAGTAAACTTCTTCTTCTCCTTAAAACTTTGGGAAAAGAAAAGAGAAGGAAAGGATACTTCCAAGCTTTTGCTTTGGATCATTCTACTCAATTTCCTAAACCTCGCCTTCTTTAAGTATTTCTATTTCTTTTTAGATACTTTGGATTTCGTTTCGGGTTCAGCCGCATTCTCTCAATTCGGTAGCACAATCCATATTCCTCTTCCTTTAGCGATCAGTTTCTATACTTTCCAATTGATCGCCTTGCAAGTGGACATTCATAGAGATCATGTTCCTGAAAAGATCCCTACTCTAGATTACTTTTTATTTATATTATTTTTTCCTCAATTGATCGCCGGTCCGATCATGAGGACCACCGACTTCCTTCCTAAATTAGATAAGCCGGTTATTGATTTCAATCGGGTAAAATGGGCGATCTTTCTTATCCTTTCCGGTTTATTTAAGAAAGTGGTGATGGCGGATAATATTTCCGGGATCATCTCGCCTGTGTATTCCAATCCCGACAGTTATAATTCGCTAGCTCTATACATTACCGCGTTCGGATTCGCATGCCAAGTGTATTGTGATTTTAGCGGCTATACCGACATAGCAAGAGGCTCCGCATACTTACTCGGATATGATATTCCTGAAAACTTCAGGGGTCCGTTCTTGTCCCCAACCTTCCGAGAATTTTGGGGTCGTTGGCATGTGACCTTATCTACCTGGCTTAAGGATTATCTCTATATTCCTCTCGGCGGAAGCAGAGGCGGTTTCTGGAGAACGCAATTGAATTCCATGATCACTATGACTTTGGGTGGTCTATGGCATGGGGCAAACTTCGGATATGTTCTTTGGGGCGCCTACTTGGGATTCATTCTTGGAGCGGAAAGATTCTTCTCTCCAGACTCTAAAAAAGAAGAAGATCCGAAGGGTTGGAAACGCTTCTGGAAGGTCACTCTTATTGTGCATCTATTTGCGATCTCAGGTATCTTCTTTAGAACTGCTTCTGCGGGTAAGAACTCATTGCATCTAGCCGGAGAATACTTTAAAGGTTTCTTAAATATCATTGGCAGCAAGGCACTTGTCCGTTGGGAAGAATTGCTTCTATTTATTCTTCTAACATTCTTCTGGAATGCGGTTCAGTACTATCCGAACCTGAAGGAAAGGATCAGCAGCAAATTCACATGGCTACTTCCTACGTTTTCGATCATTATGCTTTTATTATTAGGCATTTTCGGAGACGGAGGCGGAGAGTTTATCTACTTCCAATTTTAAAATATTTCAGTTTGCCATCCCAAAGCCGATCCCTAAAACTGGAAAGGCTTTGGCGCGGAAAAATCGGTGGCAGCAAATGATCTTATCATCAAGACCTTCTACTCTGCTATCTTTTTAAAAGTGTTTCGGATCCTTTGGATCCTTCTTCTTCCGTATTTCACTTTAAATTGCTACCCACCATCCTGGGTAAGAGAGCTTCCCAAAACCCCTCAAACTTCTGTTGACGCAGAATTGCAAGGTTCTTACGAAAAGAGACTTCCCCCCTACTCTCCTTACACTTCCGTCAGCTATAGAGAAAATCATTCTGAGAATTTGAAGTTTGATAAGACGACAAGATCCTTTCGAAAACACTATGAAAGAGAAATCGAAGAAAAAGGATTAATCCATAAATTCAGAGTCGTCGGAAAGGGAAAATATAAGTCCAAAGGAAATTGGGTGCTTCTTCAGACGGAAAAAATAGAATCCGAGGAATCCGTTTGGAAAAACGGAAAACAAATCTCCAGAACCGGAGTAAATACCGTCGCATCTTCACACAAATTATTGTATCATTATGATGCGTCTTCGGACTCGCTCATTCCAATGCTCTATGAAACTGGATACAGAGAAAAATCTTTCGGGGTCGTAGATGGCACCAAGACACCGTATGCGGAGGACGAACTGTTTCGTCTATCGCGTAGAAATTATACCTTGAAAGAATACCAGGGCCATGCCTACTTCAAATCAAAATGAGAAGTTCGACCACGATCAAAAAATACCTGAGGGAAGCCTGGCCGATCATTATCGTACTGAATCTTTCTATACTAGGTTGCTTGAGCATTGGCCTGAAATTCTATACTCCTCCCATTCATGCTCCCATTGTTTTTCTCTTAGTCTCTAGCTTTACAATATTCGTAAACTTCTCCGCTTTCGTGTTGTTCTTAACGGAAAAGATCCTGCCCAAAGAACAGGAATTCGGAAAGATCATCAAAAGATTTAGAAGAGGAGACAGTAGAATGCAAAACTACGTCTTCCCTCTGGATTATGTGGATGAGAATTACGAGATCCGTGGCCGCTGCTTAACCTACAATCCCATCGGAGGAGACTTCTATAATTTCCTAAAGGACAAGGAAGGAAATTATTGGATGGGAATCGGAGATACTTCCGGACACGGATATGTAGCCGGTCTATTCAGTATGATGATCATGAATCAGATGAGCCATTTGATCCATAAAAATGAACATCCTCACGAGATCATAGATCAGATCATCGAGCATTTAGAAGAAAGAACGAATACCTATCCTCATATTCACAGAAGTCTTTATGCGACCTTCCTGCTTATGAAAGCGGATCCTCAAGGAAATTTTTTCCATTCCGGAATTCACCCCAGTTTAGTTTTATATAAAAGTAGAGAGGATCATATTGAGATCCTCGGCACCGACGGTAAATTTCTTTCAACCGTGATGAATTCACCGTTGAAAAAACCCAAACCATCTCAGCATTTCAGGATGGAGAGAGATGATATTCTTTTCTGTTTTACGGATGGTCTTTTTGAACAGAAGAACAAGAGCATCGGTGGATATTATGGAGAGAATCTTTATAAATTCCTAGAAACGGCTCCCAAGAAGAATATCCGTAAGTTAATAGAGAATCTGTTTACGGATATAGTCAAGCATACTGGGGGAAGGATCCAAGACGATATGAGTCTTTTAGTCGTTCGAAAGTTTTAAGATCTAAATTTCCGGATTGAAGGATCGGAATCCGATGAGAATCTAAGCTATGGACCATGAATATTGGGTCGAAAGACTAAGCGGGATTCTTATTTGGAACGAAAGGGATATTCGTAAGATCCTAAGAGTTGTTTCCGATAGCAGTCATTTTACGGGTTTAACTGTAGAAGAAACCTTGGATTTCCTACAGCATGGTTGCGATGAAGAAATAGAGTTACTGAAGCAAACGTACGACTGGACTCTATTCAAGAAACAGCTTATTTCTAAACTTACAAAGAGAGAGATTACTCCTCCTGGACTTTCCGTGCTTCATCCTGACCTGATGGAAGAAGACTATACCTGATCCGAATTTTCTTTATTAAATCTTTTTCCGGTCCTATTCTCTTAGTCAGATAAAAATGATCCATTTAGAAGGAGAAAACTATCACTTCTTTTTCTGCAATCCCGACTCCGTTGCAAGAGTACAATCTAAAATTTCTCCTTTTTACGATTATCCGATTTCTACGATAGAAGAGCTTCCGTATCTTTATTCCCAACCTTCCCTCATTCCAAAATTCTTATATGAGATCGAGTATGATAGAAGAACGTATCCATCTTCTTCTATGAAGACTGAAAGCTATATTCAATTTGAGAATGGTCTAATCTCCTCCGAAGATTCTAAATTCGGAAGCGAATGCTTCGAACTGGTTAGGGGAAATTCCTATCCAATCAAAACGAATCCTTACAGACTCCTAGGAACTTCCCCTATTTTTATCATAAGAGATGGAATAAGAACCCAAATCGGGATCTCTTATCCTGGAGAATTCAATCTATATAGGCTGATCCGTAAGAGAATGTTTTCCACACGCTATCTTTCCTTGAGAGATATAGTGAACCCAGAATTGGACGAAGACTCGGTTATCCGAAAAATAGAAGAATTGTATTTCGATACGGAAAGTAAGACCTATCTATTTCGTTTAGTAAAAATACTGTATGCAGGAACTCCCGCTGCGGAGCAGGAACTAGTCTCGAATCTATTTACCTATGAGATAGAATTTGCTAAGTTTCTAAGGGATAGGATCTTCTCTATTGAGATACTTCCCCTCATACACGGACCTTTCTTAAATTCTATATTAAATAAACTAGATGAAAGGATCTTAAAATATTCAATTCCTAAACTCTCACCACCCGTTCGCAAAATGGTAGAGAAGAATGTCTCCAAGAACAGATGGAAACAGATCCTGGACGGACCGAGCAAGAAACCCGAATTAGGAGAATCCTTTCCTGAGATCGTAGAGAAAGAAATCTTTAAAAGATTTTCGAGAAGGATCTATTACGAAGAAGGAAACTTTTCCGTATACCGAGAGGTTGTAGATTCGGAGCAATTAGAAATAGGAACAAGGACTGAGATAGAATTCCAAGCGATCCCAGGAGATAAGTATAATTTAAACGCTAGCGTAGAAGGGATCCTCCTCTATTCGGTTACTAAAGAAAAAATACTGTTCCAAATCCAAAAATACATGGAGATCATTCGATTCGATATATTCCTCTCCAAAAAGGAAAGGGATTCCTTCGAATTTTTCCGGATTCCTTCCGGATCGATTCTTGAAATCCCTAGATACGATCAAGCCAAGATGATCGTCGGTGCGGCGATCACAAGCGATAAGAAACCGCTGGAGTTTAACCTTCTTTCGTTTAATTATTAAGGCTCGGAAGTGAGTATTCTTTTTACGGAATCCTTCCAGACTCTGATCTCTCTTTCTCTCTGAGCCGATCCCAACTTAGGCTGGAATTCCTTGTTTGTCTTTTGGTTCTTTTTCAGATCCGCAACGGAAGAATAGAATCCTCTTTCTAAACCAGCAAGATACGCAGCACCTAAAACCGTGGTATCCAGATTAGAAGGTCGAACGATCTTCTTTCCTAATATATCTGCTTGGTATTGCATGAGCCAATTATTGGCGGTCGCTCCTCCGTCTACTTTCAAGACCTTGAGCTTAGAACCTGTATCGTTCTCCATTGCTTCTACTAGTTCATAAGATTGTAATGCGATAGACTTGAGAGCCGCACGAGTGATCTGTTCTTGGGTTGTATCCCTTGTCAGACCGAGGATCGCGCCTCTAGCATTCATATCCCAATACGGAGCTCCAAGTCCGGAGAATGCAGGAACGAATACGACCTCATCCTCTTTGGTAACAGAAGCTGCCATCTTCTCCGAGAGTTTGGATTCCTTAAAGAATCTCATATTGTCTCTCAAATATTGGATCACTGCTCCCCCAATGAAGATAGAGCCTTCTAAACAATACACCGTCTTTCCTTCTGGTCCGCAGGCAAGAGTGGTGATCAGATTGTTTTTAGAGATCTGCAACTTATTTCCTGTATTGAACAATAGGAAGCATCCGGTTCCGTAGGTATTCTTTGCCTCTCCCGGTTCAGTACAAAGTTGTCCGAACAACGCTCCCTGTTGGTCTCCCACGAGAGAAGAGATCGGGATCCCATCAGGAAGTCCTTTGATACCTTCTGTTCTTCCAAACAGACTGCTTGAATTATGAGTCTCAGGTAAGATTGCTTCCGGGATCTGCAATATCTTGAGCAGTTCCTTGTCCCATTCCTTCTTTTCTATATTGAAGATAAGAGTCCTACTCGCGTTGGTATGATCCGTCTTATGCGCTTTTCCATTCGTGAGTCTATACAGAAGATAGGTGTCTATCGTTCCGAATAGGACCTTTCCTTTTTCTGCGCGGGCACGAACTCCTTTTACATTGTCTAGGATCCAGCGGATCTTAGTACCGCTGAAATATGCATCCACTACAAGACCTGTCTTTCTTCTAAAGATTGGTTCGAGTCCTTCTTTCTTTAGTCCTGCGCAAAAATCGGATGTTCTACGACATTGCCATACAATCGCATTGTAAACAGGAGCACCGGTGTCCTTATCGAATAGAACAGTTGTCTCTCTCTGATTTGTGATCCCGATTGCGATCGCCTTTTCCGGTTTTAACTTTCCGTTCCGGATTGCCTTTAAGATCAATTTCTCAGTCTTAACCCAAATCTCTTCGGGATCATGCTCCACCCAACCTGGCTTTGGAAAATGCTGTTTGAACTCGGAATACGCGCTGGAAATAACATTTCCTGATTTATTAAAACAAAAGGTCCTTATACCGGTGGTTCCGGCGTCGATTCCGATGATATATTCACTCATCCGATTTTCTCCCAGTTTGGTTCAAAGATTTAGATTTGGATCTCAAGGCCTTCTCTGGCCATGACAATCTCTAATTGGTTCTGAGGATCAAACATTTCCTTGTATTTGATCGCTCTTAAGTATACCGCGTCCAACTTCTCGTCATCGTAAGAAGGATCGTGGTGGAACATTACTAATTTCTTAACATTAGCTCTCAGTGCAATATCAGTCGCCATGGAAGCTGTGCTGTGACCCCAATCGATCTTTTGCAGAGATTCTTCAAAAGTATATTGGGTATCGAAAATAAGAACATCGGCTCCTCTGAAATAATTCAGATAGTCTTCTATATTCTCCATCTCATCTAAGTTGAATTCTGCGTCGGAGGCAAAGATGAATGCCTTACCGTCTTCTTCGAATCTGTAGGAGAAGCTTCCCCCTGGATGACGGACTGCCTTGGAGATAGCAGTGACTGAATCGGTAACTCTGAATGCCCTTCCCTCAGGCACATGTCGAAATATCTTTTCAGCATGAAAGCCATCGAAAGGAACGGGAAAATGCGTAAATGTATGCTGGTAGCGAAGTCTCTCTTCTAAATTCTCTACTGAACTTACGAACTCGAATTTATTTCCGGGAGTATATAGAGGAACGAAGAATGGAATGCCTTGGATATGATCCCAATGAGTATGAGTAAAGATCCAGACTGCCTTTCCCTTTCCGGCACCGTATCCTTCATGCAAGATGGAATTACCTAATTCCCGAAGACCAGTTCCTCCATCAATGATGACGAGTTTGTCTTCCTTATCTCGGACCTCTATGCAGGTAGTATTTCCACCATACGTACTCCAGTTAGATAGAGCGAGAGAGTCTAAAAAGTCCTCGATAGCCTCGGGACTCTGGAGGTCAGAAGGAGAAGCGAGACTTAGAATTCTAAGAATCTTGGACCGGATCAGATCGCCTTGGACGGGAGAAGAAATGGAGCCCCGTACTCCCCAAAATTTTATCCGCATACTGAATTTATTATCGTCCGAACCACGGAGTTTCACTATAAAATCGAGCACTCAGTTTTTCGGATTTAGTGCATTTTGCCAGTCATTTCTTAATCGATTCCGAATAGATTTCGATCAAATTTTGATTTAAAAAAGAGTTTACCTCCGCTTTGCCACAATTTAATCTATTTGTTCGGGTTCCCTCCCGGTTTCGAAGCCACTTTCTCCTTTTTCATAGGCGAAGCGTTGTATTCTTAACCCGAGGATAGTCAGAGAAATAGAGAAATTCGGAGCCGTTTTCATTGGAAGGTTTTCAGACAGATGTGTCCTTAGAGAACGGAGCTTGCATAGTCAAGATCCAGGGGAATGTTAGTCTCAAGAATGCGTTTGCGTTAAAAGAGCTGATCATTCGCCAGTTCGATGAAGGCCATAAGGACATCATCCTGGACTTCGAAGGCGATGTTTATCTGGATTCTTCCGGCATCGGGGCAATCTTCAATACCCAAAAATATGTGATGGAAAGACATGGACATCTCAAACTTAGAAATCTAAGCAGAGACGTGATGACCATTTTACGGATCGCTAATTTGGATAAACATCTGGATATTATCCAGTAACTCTTCCCTCTTTCGATAGAACCTTCTTCTCTTATGTTAGAAGTCATTAGGATCTATACCAATAGTCCGCTTAGGAATTTCTCCTATATCGTCCGCGAGCCGGAAACTGAAAAAACTCTCTGCATCGATCCGTTTGATTCTTCTCAGATCTCAAAGGTTCTTTCTGCCAAGAACTGGGATTTAGATTATATTCTCAACACTCACGAGCATCATGATCATATTTCGGGTAACCAAGGTTTGGTAAGAGAATTCGGAGCCGAGATTCTTGCTCATCCGAATGCAATGACAAAGATCCCTAACGCGAGTAAAGCTCTGCAAGAGAAGGAAAGGATCTTATCGAACAAGGACTCTTCTTCTTATTTAGAAGTGTTTTATACACCAGGGCATACATTCGCTCATCTCTGCCTTTTACAAATGGAAAAGGAAATTCCCTACGCAGTCTTTACAGGGGATACTGTATTCAATTCAGGAGTCGGAAACTGCAAAAACGGAGGAGATCCGGAAACCTTGTACACTACCATTCTAGAAAAGTTTGAGACTCTTCCTGGTTCGGTCCGATTGTATCCGGGCCACGATTATTTTAAGAATAATCTACGCTTCAGTCTGAATATTGATCCTAAAAACCTTGCTGCCAAAACTGCTCTGTCAAAAGTCGAATCTCTTAAAGAGAACGAAGAATTCTGGACCACATCCTTTTCGGAAGAAAGACAATTCAGTCCCTTCTTCTTAGCGTTTCGTCCGGAAGAAAATCTTGTACAGGGAATTAAGAAATCAACCGGTAACGAGTCCATTCCTTCGGACCCAAAATCACTCTTTCTTGCCTTGAGATCTCTTAGAGATAAATGGTAATTACTCATGAAAAAATATGATATTCTAGTCATCGGCTCCGGTGGCGGGACCAAACTAGTCACTCCTCCTTCTAAACTCGGATATAAAGTAGCGATCTTAGAAAAGGACCGTTTAGGCGGAACCTGTCTGAACCGAGGATGCATTCCTTCTAAGATGATCATCTATCCTGCGGAGATACTCGCTCTGGCGAAAGATGCCTCTCGATTTCAATTGGATATTCCCGGTCCTCGCAAAGTAGATTTCAAAACCTTGATCGAAAGAGTTTCTGCAACGGTAGACGCTGACTCGGACAGTATCATTCCTGCCTATGAGAAGAATCCGAATATAGATTATTATCCTTATGAAGGAAGATTTGTAGAAAATAAAGTAGTTCGAGTGAATGGAGAGCTTCTTACTGCAGATCGGATCTTTATTGCGGCTGGTTGCAGACCCAGTATCCCCGATATCCCTGGTCTAGCAGGAACTCCTTACATGACTAGTAGAGAGGCTCTCAGAAGAACGGATCTTCCGGATCGACTTCTTGTGATCGGCGGAGGATATATAGGTTTAGAGCTCGGCTTTGCGTATTCTGCATTCGGTTCTAAGACAACTTTTCTAGTTCGGAACAGAATGATCTCTCATGAAGATAAGGATATCATAGACGGTTTTGAAAAGGCGTTCAGCAAGAAAGAAGATGTAAGACTCGGAACGAATGTTAAGAAAGTAGAATATAAGAAAGGAATCTTTCATCTAGAATGCGAGGATGCGAACGGAGCCTTTTCAATCGAAGGAGATGCACTTTTGGTTGCTACTGGGATCAAGCCGAATACGGATTGGCTGGACCTGCAAAACACGAGTATACAAACCAACGAAAAGGGATATATCAAAACAAACGAATATTTAGAGACAACCTCTCCGGGAGTGTATGCGTTCGGAGATATTATTGGTAAGTATTTCTTTCGCCATTCCGTGAATTTCGAAGGTGAGTTTCTATTTCAGTCCTTATACGTAGACAAGGAAAGAAAGCAGGTCGATTATCCTCCTGTTCCCCATGCGGTATTCACTCACCCTCAAGTGGCAGCCGTCGGAAAAACGGAACAGCAATTGATCAAAGAAGGAATCGAGTATATCTCCGCAATCAATCCTTACTCAAGCAGTGCCACCGGAATGGCCAGGCTTTCCGAAGATCAATTCGTAAAGATCCTAGTCAGCCCTAAGACCAGAAAGATACTGGGAGCCCATATCATAGGAGATGAAGCTTCCAATTTAATTCATCTTTTCGTACTCCTAATGACCATGGATGGGACTTTAGAGGACTTGCTTAGGATGATTTATGTTCATCCGGCATTGCCAGAAATCGCAAGAAATGCGGCAAGAAAGGCAAGGGAAATATTAAGCGTCTAATATCCTAAGAAGCCAAAGGATTGCCGAAAACAGCAAGGCTTCAAAATGTATTCTTGGAGCCGTTTTTTCGGGGATGAATAAAGCATTAGAGATAAAAAATTTAGTTAAGACCTACGCCGGGGGAGTGCAGGCCTTAAAAGGGATCGATTTGACTGTGGACGAGGGAGATTTCTTCGCCCTGCTCGGTCCAAATGGAGCCGGAAAATCCACGACGATTGGGATCCTGAGTTCTTTGGTAAATAAGACCTCAGGGCTCGTAAAGATCTTCGATGCAGATATAGACTCTCAGCTTACTTTAGCAAAATCTTATATAGGCGTTGTGCCTCAGGAATTTAATTTTAATATCTTCGAAAAGGTAGAGCATATAGTAGTCAACCAGGGAGGCTATTACGGACTTCCGAGAAAAGTTGCCTTGGAGAGAGCTCATAATTACCTTAGCCAGCTCGGGCTCTATGACAGAAGATTAGAAGGAGCAGGAAGACTCTCCGGAGGAATGAAGCGCAGACTTATGATCGCAAGAGCGCTTGTGCATAATCCTAAGATACTTATCTTGGATGAGCCTACCGCTGGAGTGGATATAGAATTTAGACGTTCTCTCTGGGATTTTTTAGTGAAGCTAAACGAATCAGGGATCACGATCATTCTAACCACACATTATCTGGAAGAAGCAGAAAATCTCTGCAAGAAGATCGCAATCATCGACCAAGGACGGATCGTGGAGAATACTTCCATGAAGGAGCTGTTGGTCAAATTAGACACTCAGATCTTCGTATTGGATCTAAAGGAGCCGATCTCTGTTCCACCCAACTTGAATGGTTTTCATCTCAATAGAGTGGATGATCTCACTTTGGAAGTCGAAGTAAACAAACACAATTCCTTAAACGAATTATTCCAATTATTAGATAAGAGCGGCATACAGATTTCGAGCATGAGAAACAAATCCAACCGCTTAGAAGAACTCTTCCTCAAACTCGTGGAGAAAAAACTATGACCTTCGAAGAAAAATACAATGCGTTCTCCACGATTGTTCGGAAAGAAACAGTCCGTATTCTGCGGATTTGGATCCAGACTCTCATTCCTCCCGGAATTACTATCTCTCTTTATTTTCTGATCTTCGGAAAGCTAATCGGCTCTCAAATCGGAGATGTTGGAGGACATACATATATCCAGTTCATCGTTCCTGGGTTAGTCATGATGTCTGTGATCTTAAATGCGTACAATAATGTGGTTTCTTCCTTTTTCGGCGCTAAATTCGGAAAGAATATTGAAGAGCTTCTCGTTTCTCCTACTCCCGCTTATTTGATCGTTCTTGGCTATTCTATTGGAGGAGTGATCCGAGGTGTATTAGTGGGAGCGATCGTTACCGTTGTATCTCTCTTCTTCACAGAATTAAGATTGTATAATGTGACTGTCGTTGCGATCACAGTTGCCCTTTCCGCTCTCATGTTTTCCATGGGTGGTTTCTTGAATGCACTTTATGCCAAGAAATTCGATGATGTTACTATCATTCCTACATTCATTCTTACTCCGTTAACTTACCTAGGAGGGATCTTCTACTCGATCAAGATGCTTCCTGAAAGCTGGCAAATCGTATCTAAGTTTAATCCTATTCTATACATGGTAAATGCGTTTCGATACGGATTTTTAGGGGTCAGCGATATAGATCCTTTGGAAGCAATAGGATTGCTGATCTTAGGAACGATCCTACTCTATTCGGTATCCGTCTATTTATTAAGTAAGGGTTTTGGTACAAGAACATGATGCCTGACGCAAGCATAGAGATAGAAACTATTTTGAGAAGGGAACTTTCTCCGACAATCTTAGAGGTCGTAGATTTTTCTGCAGAACATGCCGGCCATTCAGGAAATCCAAATAGCGCCAAACGAGGAACTCATATCAGAGTCCGAATTGCAAGCGCGGCATTCCAAGGAAAATCCCTCTTGGAACAGCATAGATCCGTATACTCTCTCTTAGGAGAATTCTTAAAGAAGAAAGGGATCCATGCCTTGGAATTGAAGACGGAAGGTCCTTGAGGAAAAAAGATTGTCGCAAGAAGGCTCTCGTAAGGAGCTGATATTAAATCCTCTGTCTAAGAATCGGTAAAAATGACTGTACAAGAAATCAAAGACAAGATCCAATCCGGGCTCCCAGGATCGGAAGTCGAGATCCAAGACCCGTACAATGACGGGGTCCATATCAAAGCCATCGTAAAATTCTCCGGATTCTCCGGAAAATCCGTTTTGGAACAACATAGAATGGTCTACGCCACTCTAAAAGATGAGCTCAAAGAAGAAGTTCATGCATTGGGATTAGAAACGAAAGTATCATAAATCTTACCAAGGAAATATAACTAGTATGGAAAAAACGCTACAGGATAAAATCGAAGGGCTGATCGGATCTCAAAAAACCTTCTTATTCATGAAAGGAACTCCTGACGCACCTATGTGCGGTTTCTCTGCAGGAGTTACGAATGTGTTGAGAAGTTTGGGAGTTCAATACGGTTCCTTCAATGTTCTTTCCGACCAAAACGTTCGCGAAGGGATCAAAGAATTTGCGAATTGGCCGACTATTCCTCAGCTCTATATAGACGGAGAATTTATCGGCGGTCACGACATCGTAGTCGAGATGGCAAGAAGCGGAGAACTGCAAAAGAAGTTAGGCAATTAATATGATGAAGCTCTACCAATTTTCAAGCTGTCCTTATTGCGCTTATGTGAAAGATGAATTTTCACGGATGGGACTTGTAGAAGGAAAAGATTACGAATTGGTAGAGGCTAGTAGAGGAACCCCAGGCAGAGAAGAAGTTGTCCGATTAGGAGGCTTAAGCCAGGTTCCTTTCTTAGTGGATGGAAATATCCTAATGTATGAATCCAGAGATATCGTGGATTACGTTCGATCTCGCAAGAAGGTGGTTGGGGCTTAAAACCCCAATAGATCCAGGATCTTCTCCCCTACTTTCCTATTCTTTCCAGAATACGGATAATTATGAATATATAATACAGGATTGAAGTTCAGTTCTAAGATCTTGTATTTCCCTTCCGAACTAAGATCTTCAACGATAATATCCACTCCGCAAATCTTTGCATCTACTGCCTTGGCTGCCTGGACTGCCAGTTTCTTATAAGAAACGTGAGCAAGATCTGTTACATCCACCGAATCCCCGCCAGTGCTAATATTCGAATTCTTTCGAACAAAGACCGTCTCCTCGGATTTTGGGATCGTATTCGGGTCTTTTCCGGCTTCTTTCAAAACGGATAGTTCGGTATCATTCAATTGGATCTTTTCTAAAGGAGTAACATGCCCCACTCCTCTTCTTGGATCCTGATTTTTTTCTTCGATCAGTTCTCGGATTGTCTTCTTTCCGTCCCCTTTTACATTTGCAGGAATGCGATTGCAGACTGCCACGCATTCATCTCCGATCACCAAGAAGCGATACTCATTTCCGGGAGCAAATTCTTCTATGATTGCGGTTTCGGAAAGGCTTAATGCGAGCTCTAAGGCTTTTGCTTGTTCCGACTCGTGAGAATCTTTCGGCAATATAGTGATCCCTATTCCGAAATTAGTAGTCACAGGTTTTACTACCATGATCCGATTTTGGATCTTCTTTAAGAATTCCAAACCGGAAGAAATATCCGAAACGCTAGTTCCTTTGGGGACTTCTATATTTGATTCTTCTAATATTCTTTTCGTAACTGTCTTATTCTCCATGACTAAAAAAGTCATATAAGAATCTAATTCCGTTTTAGAAGCTTCCTTTACGAGTCTGGACTTTCCATTTCCGTTCAATCGAATAAAATGGCTTTTTCTCTCTAAGATCTCTACTTCCAAGCCTCTATTCAATGCGTCTCGGATGACAATCTGAGTAGAGATCTCCAAGTCCTCGAATCCTTTCAGTATGAATTCATTCGGATCTAATGACTGGCCTGGCTCCAATTTATACTTCAATGATTGCAGATCCTTGCGGTTGTGTTTTTCTTTACCTTCTCCGCCTCTTCTATCTTAATCTTTTCCTGCATAGACTTCTGCACTTCTTTCACGAACATATCCCATTTTCCTGGAGTAAGCTCCATCTGAGATTGGTTCCTGAAATTCTCTTTTGCAAGGTGAATGCCTAGATCCCGATACTCCCAACCTTCGTTCTCTATCCGATCGATTACTTTTCCAGAAGGAGTCAGCCTCGAATCATCAAAGCGTGCATTCATCAATTTTAAGGTGTCTTGATAGAAGTGCCTACCGGTATGACGATCCAATTCTTCTGCGATAGGAAGAAGAGAACGAGTATATTCTTTAGCTCGAGCAATAAAATCGGTTTCTTGTCCTGAATCTTCGAGCACTGTGAGTCCCGGCTTTCTTCCTTCCCAAAGGATCCTTTTGGTGTTCTCTCTCAGCCTAAGTTTCTCAGCTTGGTCGATAGAAGGACTTTCTTTCAAGAGCCCATCTAAAAGAATCATCTGGATATATCCAAGACTCGGCTTGTTGACTCCTGTAGGTGACTCAGGAACCAAATCCAAACAACGAATCTCTAAGTATTGGATACCTCTTGCCTTGAGTGCATCCAAAGGTCTTTCGTCATTTTTAGGAACCTGCTTTGGTCGAATCGGAGAATAGAATTCATTTTCTATTTGAAGATAATGATTGTTCAATTGATTCGGCATTTCTCCAAATTTTTCGTATGGAGGGTATGGAGTGCTTACGGCATAGTGCATTCCATCCATATATTCCTTTAAGGAATTATAATTGATCGGCAGTTCGTCCTGGACCTTGCTCGTATATCCGATCTCACTCATTCGTAAAGAAGTTGCATAAGGCGCATAATATGTATGTTGCTTATGCTTCTTGAATGGATAATCGCTCGGCACAGGAAGGAATGTCTCATCGAAAGCAGGAGTAGCACCCGTAAGATACAAAACCTCAGGAACCCTTCGAAGGAAATTCCTGGTAACGGAGAGATATAATTCTGAGATTTCCTCCTTAGTGAATGAGGAGATCTCTTTTCCTAAAATTTGCTTCAGAAATAAATTCGAGAAGGAAAAGTTATAATGCACACCTGAGATCGTTTGCATTCTTCTTCCATAGCGAAGGCCAAGACCGTTTCTATAGATCGTCTTCCATTCTCCCGAAAAAGAATGTCCGTATTGACCTAGAGGTATGTCCTTATCATCCTTAGGAAGAATAGGAGGCATACTAAACGGCCAAATCCATTCCTCCTTAAGATGACGGGAAGTGAATATATGCAGATCTTGTAATTCTCTTACGATTGCCTCTATTCTAGGTCTTGGATTGGTAGCGAACTCTAACTGAGGCTCCGAAAAATCAGTTTTGATAAAATGATTCGTAAGACTCGAGCCTAAACCCTCTGGATGAGGAGTCGTTGCAATCCTTCCATCATGGAAGATGCGCATGCTTTCCTTTTCCAAACCGTGTTTCGCCTTTACTGCATGGCGAAGGTTTGGACAAGTTGGAAGCGATATACTGCGTTTCATAAATAGTCCTATTATAAATCTTGAATATGGAAACTATTCCCCTAAAGGAATTCCATCTCCTCTTGGATCTGCGGCTCCGTATAAGATGCCGTTTTCACGTTTCACTGAGAATAATTTCGCGTAATTATTTCCAAGGCGGATCTCATGCTTCTTAGCCTTGAGTTGGTTGAATGTAGCAGTGTCCGTAGCCGGCCCTTCCATAGAAAGAGCATCCGGAAAGAATTGATGATGTATCCTTCCCCGCGCCACAGATTCATATAGGGTCAAATGCAGATCCACATTAAAAAGAATGGATTGAAGCACTGCATTTACGATATAAGATCCGCCCGGAGCGCCGGTCACCAAAAACACTTCTCCATTCTTTAATACGATAGTAGGAGACATGGAGCTTAGAGGAGTCTTTCCAGGTTGGATGGAATTCGCCTCAGCCCCAATCAATCCATACACGTTTGGCTCACCAGGAGAACGACTGAAATCATCCATCGTATCATTTAGAACGAAACCATAGCCATCCAAAACGACTGCAGCTCCGAATCTATAATTCACGGATTGAGTAGTCGAGACCGCATTTCCTTCTGCATCGATCACAGAGATATGTGTCGTTTGAGGAGATTCTGCCTTTAAGTTCAAACGACTTAAATACGTAGAACTAGGAGTCGCCTTCTGAGGATTGAAGTCCTCGATCTTCTCCTTTGCATATTCTGAGGAAAGAAGAGTGGAGATCGGTATCGATGTATACTCGGGATCTCCTCCTAAAACTGCTCGGTCCGCATATCCCCTTCTCATTACTTCCGCAAGAAAATGATAATAATCGCTTTGGGAGAAATCATATAGAGAATGAAGTTCTTTCGTTTCTAGCATTCTCAACATAGTAAGCAAATGAACTCCGGAGGAAGGAGGGAACATGGTCCGGATCGTATGACCTCTATATTCGATCTCTAAAGGCTGCCCTTCTTTCACCTTGTATTTTTGCAGATCTTTTAGATGAATTGCTCCACCTTTCGTGCTTACTTCTTCGGCTAAAGCCTTTGCAATCTTTCCTTGGTAGAATTCAGAGTCTCCAGTTTCCGAGATAATGCGAAGAGTCTTGGCCAAATCTTTCTGGAATAGAATATCTCCAGCTTCCGGAAGCTTGCCCTTCGGAAGAAAGATATTCTTCATACTCGGACTCATATCCTTTTCGGATTCTTGGATAGCCTCGGCAAGATCTGGATAGATCGTAAAACCTTCTTCCGCCAATTTGATAGAAGGAGAGATCACTTCTTTTAAGGAAAGCTTTCCGAATTTCTTTTGGATAAGAACAAGACCGGCAACTGTTCCGGGAACCCCGACAGATTTATATCCTAGAAGAGATTCTTCCTTAGGTTTTCCCTTGTACATATTCCGATTCGCTGTAAGAGGAGCTCTTTCTCTAAAATCGAAAGCATACGACTTTCCACTTTTAGCGTTGTGGAGCACAAGAAATCCTCCTCCACCAATCCCAGTGGATTGAGGACGAGTAACGGAAACGGCAAAGGAGGCTGCGATAGCGACATCCACCGCGTTGCCCCCTTTTTTATAAATTTCTAATCCGATCTTAGAAGCTTCTCTAGAATCGGTTGAAATCATGATATTCTTGGATTCTGCAAAGAGTGAATTCGGATCTATTCCGAATTTAGGAGCTACCAAATTATGGGTAGAAACTTCCCTTCCTTCTATAAGTAGTAGGTTCTTTTTGCAAGAGCCTACAAATAGGAGAAAGAGAATTGAAGCTAAAAGAAGGATCCCGGAAGCGCGTTTGCTAATCAGAAATGGTTTCATATTCCGCGTGAAATCCGTTCTTTCAATTTTTAGAATGAAAAACCAATTTCAGTTCTTCTTCGACGATCTCTAGAGAAGCGATTCCACCGGATTTTAATTCTCCGAACAGAATCTCTTCGGATAACTTTTTGGAGATATTCGAATCTATCCATCTTTGCACAGGTCTTGCTCCAAAGAGAGGATCGTAGGATTTCTTTGCGATCCAACGTAAAACTTCCTCTCCATATTGCAAATGGATATTCTTTTCCTTCAATCGGACTTCGAGTAATTCCAACTGTTTACGTACAACTTTGGATACCACATCTTCTTCTAGATTATTGAATTCGATTACTGCAGTCAGCCTATTTCGGAATTCGGGAGAGAATTGTCTCTCGATCGCCTTGAGGCCACGGTCGACCAAAGCAGTATTATCGAAACCTAATGGATTTGCAGCCCTCTCCCTCGCACCTGTATTTGTGGTCATGATCAGAATGACCTGTTTGAAGTCGGCCTTTCTTCCATTATTGTCCGTAAGAGTAGCATGATCCATGATCTGCAAAAGAATATTATAAATATCTTCATGTGCCTTCTCGATCTCATCCAAAAGAAGAACGCAATGAGGAGTTCTCACGATCGCATCGGTTAACTGGCCTCCTTGTTCAAAGCCAACATAACCCGGAGGAGAACCGATGAGACGAGAAACGGTATGCTTCTCCATGTATTCACTCATGTCGAAACGAATGAATTCCACTCCCAAAATAGCCGCCAATTGCTTAGAAAGTTCCGTCTTACCGACCCCTGTCGGACCGGCAAAAAGAAAGGACCCTACAGGTTTTCCAGGTTCTGAAAGTCCGCTTCTAGAAAGACGGATCGCCTGAACAAGTTCCGTGACCGCCTTGTCCTGTCCGTAGATCTTACGTTTTAATTCTTCGTCTAGAACCTTGAGCTTTTCTCGATCATCCGCTTTTACGGTGCGAGGAGGAACCTTAGAGATCTTAGAGACCAATTCTTCGATCTCCTTAACACTCACTATCTTTGCCTTAGAAGAGGTTCTTAGTTTTACCTTGGCTCCAGCTTCGTCTATTAAATCGATCGCCTTATCCGGAAGTTTACGATCTAGAATATATCTCTCCGCGAGTCTGGCAGCTTCTTCTACCGCTTGAGAAGAATACTTAACGGAGTGGAATTCCTCATATTTCGGAAGAAGACCTTTTAAGATCAGGATCGTTTCTTCTACAGACGGCTCTCCCACTTCCAACTTTTGAAAACGTCTAGAGAGTGCATGATCTTTTTCGAATATAGCCTTGTATTCCTTGTAAGTCGTTGTTCCGATACAACGCAACTCTCCGTTGGAAAGTGCAGGCTTCAATAGATTGGATGCATCTAAGGAACCTCCAGAAACCGCTCCCGCCCCGATAATCGTGTGGATCTCATCCACGAACAGAACATTATTCGGATCCGCAGTAATCGACTGGACTACATTCTTAAGTCTTTCCTCGAATTCTCCTCTGAATTTTGTGCCTGCCAAAAGAAGACCCATATCCAAGGAAAATAATTTAGTGTTTTTTAATACATCCGGAACCTTTCCGGTTACGATCTTAAGTGCAAGACCTTCTACAATTGCGGTTTTACCTACTCCGGCGTCTCCGACAAAAATAGGATTGTTCTTTCTTCTTCTTGCGAGAATATGAATAGTTCTTTCAATCTCTTCTTCTCTACCTACAAGAGGATCTAGTTTTCCGCTGCGAGCCTTTTCGGTCAGGTTCACACAGAAGTCTTTAAGTGCGTCTCCGGATTGGCTCTTGGAGGAATCTTCGTTTGCAGAACCTTCTCCTACCTTTTCTCCCTTTTTGATCCCGTGAGAAATGAAACGAACCACATCGAATCTGGATATATCCTGTCTTGCTAAAAAGAAAACGGCATGAGATTGGTCCTCTCTAAAGATAGAAGCAAGTACATAGCCTCCATCCAAGGTCTTCTTCTGTGTGGATTGCACATGAAATGCTGCTAACTGAAGTACTCTTTGTGCGCCGATGGTATATTCCGGCTCTATCTCTCCGAAACTTTCCGGAACGGATTCCATTTCAGTATCCAAGAATTCCTTCAGTTCGCTACGAAGTTGCTCTATATCTGCGCCGCAGGCTAATAATACTTCTTGGGCAACTGGATCATAAGTTAAGGAAAGAAGAATATGCTCGATCGTAATATATTCATTCCTTCTTCTTAAAGCTTCGGTTCTAGCTTGGTTCAAAGATTTTTCTAGTTCTTCAGATAATGTCATGATTCTTCCTCACCATCCTCGATTTCCATTTGGCAATGAAGAGGATGCCCATGCTCTTCCGCCAATAAATGCGTTTCTCTCACTTTCGTTTGCGCTACTTCTTGGGTATAAACTCCGCAAAGCGCCTTGCCTGTGGTGTGAGCCTTGAGCATGATCTGCTCGCTCTCCACTTGGCTTCTATAAAATACAACTCTTAGGATCCAGACTACGAACTCCATCGGAGTATAATCGTCGTTTAAGATGACGACTCTATACTTAGACGGTCTTTTTAATTTCAGCTTCTCCTTAGTTAGGACCTGTTCTTCCGTCTTTAGCCCGCTCATAACTCTGATCCTTTGAGGCCTTGTTGCTCTTTCAAGGGGGAATGAAGATTAGTCTCCAGTATAATTTCCTTCATATTCATTCTTTCGTTTTCTAAAAAACGTTCAATCGCATTTCGAGCTCCATCATGGAAAATAAAGTGGGAACTGTAGGTTGGAACGGCAGGAAATCCTCTTAAAAACTTCTGCTCTCCCTGAGCGCCCGCTTCGAAGATAGTTAGACCGTTTTGGATGGAGTATTCGATAGGAGAATAATAACAACATTCGAAATGCAGGAATGGAAAATGGTCGATCGATCCCCAATACCTTCCGTACAATTTCTTTCCCTTTCTTAGATTAAAAGTCCCAGCAATTCTCTCTCCGTGTTTCTCTGCTAAGAAAAGTACGATCTTTTCGGAGAATTTTTCACGAATGAGCCGGAAGAATTTTCGATTCAGATACGGAGATCCCCATTTGCGGGAGTAAGTATCAGTGTAAAAGGAATAGATACTATCCATATCTTCTTCTGTGATCTCGTTTCCTTGCTTGACGAGGATGCGGATCCCATCCGAACGAATTGCCTCTCTTTCTCTCCGGATCTGCATTCTCTTCTTAGATTTGAAATCTCCCAGAAAATGCTCAAAGCTTTCATAAGATCGATTGCTCCAATGAAATTGATGAGTGATCCGAGTCGCAAATCCTCTCTTCTCTAAAGCCTTTGCCTCTTCTTCTTCCGTAAAAAGAAAATGGATACTAGAGAGACCTTGTCGTTTTGAATTTGCGATTAACTCAGGAAGTAAGACTTCTACCGCTTCTTCTATAGAAACTCCTTCCCTTCTAAAGATCTTTCTTCCATTCACAGGAGTAAATGGATAAGCAATGAGTCCTTTCGGATAATAAGACAATCCATTCTGCGAGAAGAAATGAGCCCAGGCATGATCGAAGATATACTCTCCGTATGAATCGTATTTGTGATAGAATGCAAGAGCGGAATGTAACCCTTTCTCATCTTCTGCAATTAGATATTCTGGCTGCCAAGAAGTGCGAGAACCAACACAAGAAGAGAGTTCTAAAGAATATAGAAATTCATGATCTGAAAAAGGATTCTCAGGGTCCGCTAAGCGATTCCAATCTTGTGCGGAAATCTCGCTTAGAGAATCGATCCTTCGAGTCTTTGCTTTGGAAGGCATTTTCTATTTCTTGGACGTCTTTGGGTCCTCGCCCGTTCTCTCGGACTCGGAAAAAAACCGCTTCATCTTCTCTATCGATCTATGAACGATCACTTTGACATTGGATTCGGATAGTCCTGTGGTCTGGGAAATCTCTCTTACGGATCTTCCTTCCAACTTGGCCATGGTCAAGATCTGCCTTTGTCTTGGCTCTAGGACACTCAACCAAGATTCCAATCCTTGGACTAGATCCCATTCTTCCTCCGGAGAAGATTTCTCTTCTTGCGGAAATTCTTCCATTTCGGCGAATACGAACCTTTCTCTAGTTCCTGTCTTTCGGATATAATCGATTGTTTTATATCTAGCTATCGAGAAGAACCAGGGAGCAAAGGGTCTTTCCGGTCTATAGGTGATCTTTGCCTTATGGACCCCGATCAGGATGTCTTGGATCAAATCCTCTCTGTCTTCCCAATCCTTTACCTTTTGGCTTAAATAATTGGTCAGAATCTCTCTACATTTGGTCAGAAGAAGTTCGTATTCCCTTGCATCCCCTTCTTGGGCACGGCGCATTCTTTCCGAAAGGATTTCCCAGATTTCTTGCTTACCGACCATGTAACCTTTGACCGTCTTCTCCGAAATATAACACGAGCCTGATCAAGAAAGCTATTCGACTGGATTTTTTAAGGATGTCCAATCTTTCTTACTTTAAAGCGGAAAATCTAAAAAAGGAGGAACAATGTCTAACCCGAAAAACGATAAGACAGACGAACTTATCCGTACCTTAAGTGCAGATCTGCAAAAAGGAAGTTTAAATTTTAATATTCTTTTTCTGTCTTGGCTTGGGCTTTTGGTATCAGGTCTGCTTCTTGGTTGGAGTGTTTCCCTCTTAACGAATCGCCCCGCTTTCTCAGGTTGGTGGCCAGAGCCGGCCCTCGTGATTATCTGGGGAGTCATTACCGGATATTTACTCAGCAAGACTGCTTATCCAGAAGAGAGTTCTATTTGGATTTTCTGGGGAGCAGGTGCTGCGATCTTTCTTTGGATCGGTTTCAATCTATTTCAATTCGCTTCCGATTTCCATATCGAGCATGTTCACATAGGTCCTTGCCCCGTTATTTTAGCTGGTTCGTCCTTGGTCTTAGGAGGAATCGGTTGGTTTGCGATTCGCAAGATGGCAAGCTCTCGTCCCGGACTCTCTGCATTTCTTTTCTTAAGTTTTATCTTTGCAGCATCTAATCTTTGTCTGAAATTTCTTTGCCCAGTCCAAGAGCCGTCTCACGTTTTCTTAGCTCATGTTCTTGCAAGTCTTGCTTGGATCCTTATTTTTTGGATTCCTCTCAAAAAGAAATTCGTCTGGTAAATCTCTGCAATTCTTAGGATGATAAAAAGAAGAAGGATCTTCCCTTCTTCTCAATCCATAAATTCCCAGGCAGTTCTGACTTCTCCGTTCAATTCGACGGACTGCATTAAGTCCTGAAAAAAATCATTTTGGCCGAGTGTCGATCCATCTCCAATCATCACTAGAAGTTTCTTTGCTCGAGTCATTCCCACGTTCCAACGTCTCGTCTCGGAGAGAAATCCGACCTGGCCTTCTTGGTTCGAGCGAACCAAACTGAAAACAACGGCTCCCATCTCTCTTCCCTGGAAGGAATCTACAGTTTCTACTTCTATCTTACTTGCAAGCTCAGGATTCATCTCTTCCAATTTTTGAAGAAGAAGATAACGCTGAAATCTATAAGGAGATATGATAGTAAGCTCTTCTGGTTTCCATCCTGCTTCTATGAGTTTGTTAACAATGGAAATTGTGAACTCAGCTTCCCAAGGATTCCCGAGACTCCCATCTAGATTTTCTTCCGCAGTATCCGTGCCGGAAGTATCCAAGAAAACCAAGCTGGAAGAGAAAGGATATTGGTCCGCAAAAGGAGATGGATTTCTATCTTCTTCCGGAAATCCGGACTTCAGTCTTCCTTCATAGAATTTATGATTGGGAAAGCTCATGATCGGATCGGTCATCCTATATTGAGTATCCAACAGAAAGACTCTATCCTTATCCGGGAAAAGACCGATCAGTCTCTCCATTAGAGAAACTTTAAGTAAAGGATCATCAGAAAGAACTGTTGGTGGAAGCTGAAAAGGATCTCCTGCAATCACCACTTTTTCCGCCTTTAAGATCGGAAGCCAAGAAGAAGGTTCTATCGCCTGGCTACCCTCATCTAAGATCGCATAATCAAATTTCTTATTTTCTAAAAGATAAGAAGAAGCTCCAGTATGAGTGCAAACGATCACAGGATGAGAATCGAGTAAGTATTGGACCAACACTTTCTGTCTGGACTTAATCCCTTTTCTAAGTTGGTCCGCTTCTTTATATAGAGCCTTTCTTTCCTCTGCTTCTTCTTTGCCGAAACTTCTCTTGAACTTACGCGCCTTCTTTAATAATTCCTGAACTTCCTTTCGGTCCCTTTCGATCAGCTTTGCCTCCGGATGAGAAGAAAGCTTGAATTCCATCGAGTTCTGAAGAATGTTCTGGCTGATCCGTGCAGGGTGTCCTAAGCGAAGCACGGAAACTCCAAGCTCTACTAAACATTCCACTAAAAGATCTGAGGCAGAATTCGTAGGTGCTGAAGCTAGGATCTTTTTATCTTGTGCGACTAAAAGACGGATCGCTTCTACGATGGTCTTGGTTTTTCCGGTTCCGGGAGGACCATGCACTAGTATAAAGTCCTCAGTTTGTAAGATCGCCGAAACTGCGTTCTTCTGAGACCTATTCAATTTTTCTGATATACCGGAAAGAGTCTTAAAGTTAGGAGAGGTGATCTTGATCTGATCCGAGAAAAGATCCGCAAAGAATTTTGCGCGAGTTCCTTTTTCTGCAGTGAGGACTTTTTCTAAACCCTTATCCCATTCTTTAAAACTTGTCTCATCGGGTAGAATTTCTAATGCGAGCTTCCCCTCTTCTACCCATTCGGGTACCTCGTCCATATAAACGATATAAGAGTCTTCATTTGCTTTTAAAAGAACGGTAGGATATTCTTCCGATTCCTTTACGATACGCACCGGAGTTCCTGTTCGAAACAGTTCCGGTATATTCTTTTCTTTGGTGGGTTTGAGAACTACCTTCCAATTTCCATCGGCGCTTAATTCAGCATCCTCGAATACCAATGGAAAAACAGTGAGCCCATTTTGGATCCTTTGGTTTAGATCCGAATCGGCTAATTCTGCCTTGTAACGATCTAGCTCTGCCTTTCTTTCTTTTTTGAGAGATTCTCTTAAGGACTCGTAATGAGATCCCATGCTTTTTAGAGACGATCTGGAGATAAGACTACGATCTTGTAGCTAGGAGTCTTTTGGTCCTCTCTAGTAGGAAGACTCTCTGCATAATGAATTGCCGAGGCCAAAGTGGTTCCTGTCGTAAGCCCCGCAAAGATACCTTCTTTTTGATAGAGCTCGGATTGATAACGAAGTGCTTCTTCTCTGTCCACACCTATATATTGATCGGTAACCTTCGGATCGAAAGACTCAGGAAGTCGAATGCTTGCGTCTCCCTGCACCATCTTACGGATGAATCTAGAATTCTTACTCACTCCCATGATCACACGAAGAGAAGGTTTCTTGCTTTTTAGGAATCGCCCAACACCAGAAAGAGTTCCACCGGAACCTCCTCCTGCTACGAACGCATCCACATTCCCGGCAAGGTCTCTCCAGATTTCCGGTCCAGTAAATAGGAAATGAGCATTGGTATTTGCCATGTCCTTGAATTCATTTAGGATAACTGTATTCTTATCTTTTTCTTTAGCAGCTTTTGCAGTTTCAAGAAGGGAATCGTCCCAATTTCCTTTTGCAAGTTGAACCACTTCTACAGAGGCACCATACGCCTTCAGTTCCTTGATCTTTTCCTGCTCAGTGTCTGGAGCGAGATATACTTTGAATTTATACTGACGAATCGCAGCAATCCAAGCGAGAGAAATTGCTGTGGTATTATAGCCCGCTTGCAGGATATGCCCGCCTGGCTTCAGTTCTCCCCTTCTTTCAGCAGCAAGCACCATAGAAAGAGCGGTTCTATCTTTCACACTTCCGGTAGGATTGCAAAACTCAGCTTTTAGATAGATTTCGACATTCGGGATATGAGAACCGATCTGATTCAAACGGATCAAAGGAGTATTGCCGATCATCTGCAATACATTCTCTTTGATCGGCTTCGCTACGCTAAGCTCTCTTCCGAATACATTTTGGACATTATTGAGGGCACCGAGTAGGCTATTGCCGAACTCGTCGATGGAACGGGAAATCTCGTCAAACATAGTCTCTCTTCTTGCGCCCTTCTATCCAAGATCTTTATTTTTTGGAAGCGTATAACCAAGGAACGTCTTTACGGTTTTGGTCTTCGTACAATTTGATCTTCGCCTCGTGCTGAAGTGTTAAACCGATATCATCCAGTCCATTATACAAACAATATTTTCTAAAAGAATCTACTTCGAAAGAATAAACGTTTCCGGAAGGACTGATCACATTCTGCTTATCCAAGTCGATCTTGATCTTTGCACCCGGGGTTTTTTCCACGATTTTAAAGATCTCTTCGACTTCTTCTGCCTTTAATACAACAGGCAGCATTCCATTTTTGAAACAATTATTATAAAAGATGTCGGCATAAGAAGGAGCAATGATCGCTCTAAATCCGTAATCTTCCAAGGCCCAAGGAGCATGCTCTCTCGAGGATCCACATCCGAAATTGTCCCTGGTAACGAGTACCGAGGCTCCCTTGTAACGGTCCAGGTTTAAGCTGAACTCTGGATTTGGTTTAGTGCCCTCGTCGTCCAAGTATCTCCAGTCATGGAATAAGTGGATCCCGAATCCGGTTCTTTCAATCTTCTTTAAGAATTGCTTAGGGATGATCTGGTCAGTATCTATATTCGGGCGATCGATCAGAACTGCGAGACCTTCGTGTTGGGTAAATGCTTTCATTCTTCTCTATCTCCTTATTTCCAAGAACGGATATCTACGAAATGACCTTCGATCGCGGCAGCTGCTGCCATTGCAGGACCGACTAGGTGGGTTCTTCCCCCTTTACCTTGTCTTCCCTCGAAGTTACGATTGGAAGTGGAAGCACATCTGTCTCCCGGAGAAAGAACATCATCATTCATAGCAAGACACATAGAACAACCTGGCTGTCTCCATTCGAAACCCGCTTCTACGAAGATCTTGTCCAGACCTTCTTGTTCCGCCTGGCGTTTTACTCTTCCGGATCCTGGAACTACAATTGCTTGCACCTTAGAAGAGACTTTCTTTCCTTTTACGGTAGAAGCTGCCACTCTTAGATCTTCAATCCTCGAGTTCGTGCAAGAACCGATAAAGACCTTATTGACTGTTACTTCTTCCAGCTTTTGTCCAGGACTCAGGTCCATGTATTTAAGTGCGTTCTCGATGCTTATCTTTTCCACTGGATCAGAAGCGTCCTTAGGATCAGGAACGACTCCGGTAACAGGGACGACTTGTCCTGGAGAAGTTCCCCAGGTAACTTGAGGAGCGATGTCCTCTGCTTTCAATACGATGCTAGTGTCGAACTTAGCGCCTTCGTCAGTCACATAACGTTTCCATTTCTGGAGAGCGAGTTCCCATTCCGCACCCTTAGGCGCAAAGTCTCTATCTTTTAGATAATCAAAAGTAATTTGGTCCGGAGCGATGAGTCCCGCACGAGCACCAGCTTCGATCGACATATTGCAGACTGTCATACGAGCTTCCATACTAAGGGAAGAAATCGCAGATCCTCTGTATTCGATTACGTATCCGGTCGCTCCACCTGTGCCTATTTTTCCGATGATTGCGAGAACGATATCCTTCGCGGTCACATGGGGAGATAATTTTCCGTCTACTCGGATCTCCATTGTCTTCGCTCTTCTTTGCAGAAGAGTTTGAGTGGCAAGCACGTGCTCCACTTCGGATGTTCCAATACCGAAGGCAAGAGCTCCAAAGGCTCCATGAGTAGAAGTATGAGAGTCGCCGCAGACAATTGTCATCCCAGGATGAGTCAGTCCCATCTCAGGAGCGATCACGTGAATGATCCCTTGGTCCGGGTGATTTAGATCGTATAATGTGATCCCGTTCTCCTCACAATTCTTCATGAGAGTTTTCATCTGATTTGCAGAGATAGGATCTGCTAATTCTAAATCACGAATGCGAGTGGAAACATTGTGGTCCATAGTCGCGAAAGTAGCTTCCGGACGACGAACTTTTCTAGACGCCATACGAAGGCCGTCAAAAGCCTGGGGGCTTGTTACCTCGTGAATGAGGTGGCGATCTATATAGAGAAGGTAGGAGCCCCCTTCCAATTCGCCGACCAGATGGTCTTCCCAGATTTTTTCGAACATCGTTTTCATGGTGTGCAGATCCCCCAGGGGGTAATAAAAGATAAAGATTAGACTCCGGATCCGATCCGGCAGGAAGAGCTAAGATTTCCAGACTTTCGGAAGAGTCTCTCTTCCATGCTAAAAAGTAGCGGTTTTTCGTAAAGAAGGTTCCGAAAGAGAGACTCCGATTTGCTTCTCTACTTCCCTCTAAATACTAGAAGAGCTTTGCCTATGCCGATCTCGTCGAAATCGTACAAGATACGGGGCCTAAGCACTTTCTTACCATTTAAGAATGTGCCCGCCTCGGAGACCAGATCATAGAGTATGTATCTATTTCTGACTTTTCGGATCCGAGCGTGGTTTTTACTCACGGATTGCTCGTATAAAACCAGATCACATAGATCCGAATTCCCGATCGTCGTTTCTGCTCTTCCTAATGAATACTGTTTGCCAGGATTTCTTCCCTCTTTCAGGACAAGGGTTGCCTTTTCATAGGCCTCTCCTTCTTCGAATTCCTTTAGGGCGATTGGATGAGAGCGTTCCGTTTCGATCCGGTCTTCTTCGGAGTACACCAATTGGTATTGGTTGCCGTACATTTTTCGATACGCATCTTGCTCGTCTTCAATGGTATGCAATCTTTCTTCCGGGCTCACAGAACCTTCCGGTTGTTTCTTTCCCTTCCTCCAAACTAGAAGAAGAGCAACCAAGGTAAGAAAAACTAAAAAGCCTAGGCTCGGTAAAAAGATAGAAGGATGTAAGAGAAAGGTTCTGATCCGAGTGCCAAATGGAATATCGTATGCAAAAGTCAATCTTCTGGAACTCTTCGTTTCCAATTCGACTTGCACCGCACCGTCTCCCTGAAATTGCCATTCGTCTTGGAAGGGAGAATCGTAGGTCAAAGACCAAGGCTTCTTTCTAAAGTAATTCTGGTCAGAAAGAAGTTGGCTTCTAAAATCTGCACTGGTGAGAGAATAGAATTCTCCTCCATATCTCTTTGCTAGATATTTGGCTCCGGTAGAAGCGAAAGAAAGCACATGGACGGGAACATTTCGAGTGTATTCTCCGTTTTGTGCCTCGGAAGAAGGGATCAAATCCCTATCGTAAAATAATACCAACACATAATCGTTTTCTTGCAAACGAGGAGAGATCTTTTGAAATACATAGTCCAGATTAGAAGAAGTATTCCTGTTGGATTTTCCTCCGGGAACCTTGGCTTCTTTTAAGGCGTCCGATTTTCCTAGATCTTCCTTGGATAGAAATACATCGTCTGTAAAGAATACGAAACTGAATCTGTCTTCGGGCTCGCCTCTTTCTACGATCGTCTTAATGATCTCTGTGGCCTGCATATTATGATCGAAAGAGTCGGTCATCTGAGTGACCAGATAGAAATGAACTGGTCTTGTGCCGTCCGGTCTTTCCACCTTGCTCGGCCCGACTCTACGAGAACGATTTTCCTTATGCTCGGAAAGAGAAAGAATCTCCTTATCTAAGGAAAGTCCCCTACTTGCTCTGAGTCGTACTTCTACCTTAGGATAATCGGAAATATCAAAGTCTTCTAAAATAAGGCTCTCCGCTCCAACAAACAATGGAAAAGCGAATAGTAAGAAAAATACGAAACGAAAGAAGACCCCAGATCGCATGGCGTTACGCAATTTAAGCAAAATTTTCATCCAAGGCAAACAGTTTTCTTGCGTACTCCGAATTCGGTTCCCAGCCGGATCCTGTTTTACTCAGAGTTTCTACTTTCTGTCCGGACCTCATTACAGTTATAGTATCGGCGAGTTCCCTCGCGGAACTAAGATCGTGGCTGATAAATAGAAGCCCGGCTCCCGATCCTTGGATGCGAGTTTTGAGAAGATCCAAAATCCCTTTGCCTGTCTCCGGGTCCAAAGCAGAAGTAGGTTCGTCTGCCAGGATCAGTTCCGCTTTAGAATACACCGAAAGTAATACTAAAACTCTCTGTCTTTCTCCTCCGGACAATTGATGAGGACGGGAATCCCAGGCCCCTTCCGGATCAATCAATCCGAATTCTCTTAATAATCGGATCCCTTCTTCCCTTCCGGAAAGGGATGGATCGATGAGAGAAAAATATTCTCTCATCTGCGAACCGATGCTTAAGAAAGGATGTAGTCCGATAGCTGCACTTTGGGGAATGAGACTGATCTTTCTTCCCCGCCAATCTTTCCAAGCATGGAAATCACCGGAGGGGATCTCTTTTTCGAAGATAGAAAACTTCTTCCAGGTTGCATGTAAATTCTTTGGAAGAAGCCCAAGCACTGTATTCGCAAATGTAGACTTGCCGCTTCCCGACTCGCCCACTAGTGCATGGATCTCACCCTTACGGATCAGAAAATCGAATTCCCGCAAAATGGAAGAAGACTCCGAGATTACGGAAAGGTTTTGGCAATTCAGGATCTCTTCCGAATCAGAGCGTAGCAAGTTCAGCTCAATTGAAATAGTTCCTGTTCTATGATGGAACAGAGGATATGACCGATTAAAATATGGGACTCTTGGATTCTGGCAGTTTCCTTTCTAGGAATGATTATATCAAGATCTGCCATTCCTTTTAATTTTCCTCCGTCTCCACCCAAGAATGAAATCGTTTTCATTCCTAATTTCTTGGCAGCTTCCGTAGCAGAGATCACATTTTTAGAATTCCCGCTCGTAGAAAGGCCAATCAAAAGATCTCCCGGTTTACCGAATGCTTGCACTTGTCTAGAGAACACTTCCTCATATCCGTAATCGTTGGAACAAGCAGTGAGTACCGCAGAATCGGAAGACAATGAAATCGCAGGAAGTGCTCTTCTTTCATTTCCGGATTTGTAGCGAACTACAAGCTCGGCTGCAATATGAGAAGCATCGCAGGAGGATCCACCATTTCCGCAAAACAGGATCATATTCCCATTTTCTAATACTTTAGAAGCAATTTGACCGGCCTGAACGATCTCAGGAAGTAACGTATCCAGCACATCTTTTTTGGTCTGGATAGAATCTAGGATTTGTTTGGAAGCGATCTCTTTTAAGTCCATATTCACTTTTCCTTTTTAGACCGGATTTTGGAGAGCACAAGTTCGAATTCTTTCTTTGCGGAATCGAATTCGTAGAGAGTTAAATTTTCAGAATGAGGAGAGTTTCTGTTCCCACTTACATTCAAGAAATACAGTTCCTTAGAAACGATCTGTCTGATTCTTTCCGAAGAATTCGCCTGAAAGAAATCTTCGAATTCTTTGCCTAAGAAAATAAGAAGAATGGCGGTTGTGCTTGGACGAAGATTGATTACGATCTGCTGCTTCCAAATCGCTTCCCAAGTTAAGATCTCCTTCCAAGAATCGACAGAACGTTTTAGATCCGGCTCTTCTTCTAAAACAGACCAGGACTCCTCATCCCAATTCGGAGTATTCAAGCCGGAAAGAATGGTCTTTAGGCTCTTATGATCTCCGCCCAAAAGTCTGTTTAGATCAGCTTCTCCTAAAAATACTACTCCGCTTATTTTGCCGTTTTGTTCAGTCAGATAATTCCCAGTAGAGATCACGAGTGAATACTCTCTGCCTGACTTTTCTTTTCCTTCTAAACGGAAAAGATGCCTATTATTTTTGGTAAGTTTTAAGGCAGTGGATTCGAATACGGTTCCGGAAGGTTTCTTTCGAGTCACAAAGAAGCGATCCGCTTTTTCTCGAAGGTCCTTTAATTCCCAAGTATATCCCCTGCTCTCTCTTACGATTTCCTTTTCATTTTCCGGAAGGACATTCTTCTTCTTTCTCCAGAAAAAGATCTTATTCCAGAAACTTGACTTTTTCTTTTTAGAAGCCATCTTATTTTCCGTAATCTTTTCTAAGATTGGAAGGTCGATCGATCAGCTTTTTGCCGAGCTCATAGACCTTTGCTTCCTTTAAGAAAGTGGAATATGCAGAAGAAACAGCAATCGCAAATCCAGGAAAACCGTCCAGAAAGCCGAACTTGAACAGATAAATCTCCAGGAATTTCCCGAAAGGTTTGGTGATCGTTCTCAGAATGGAAAAACGTTTCTTCTTATTGAATCTAGTCCAAGCAACGATGGAAGAGAATTTATTGATCGTGTCTACTTGTTGAGAAAGATCTGTAAAACTGTAGTGAAGGATATCACCCTTTACTTTTCTGCCTTTTCCTTCGACGACTAGATAGTCATGCGGATTCTCTCCGGCCCAAACCGCCTTGGATTTTCGAATCACCCTAAACTTTGTCTGAGGATACCAACCGGAGAAACGGATAAACCTTCCCATATGAAAGGTCAACCTAGAGACTTTTAGACCATTGTATTTCGGATCGTCCGGAACAGATAAGAAATCCCGAAGAGAAGATCTAAGCTCCTCGCTCAGTCTTTCATCCGCATCTAGAGAAAGGATCCACTCATTCTTGCAGAGAGAGATCGCGTCATTCTTCTGTTCCACATGTCCTTTAAAACTCTGGGAAGAAAATCGGACCTCAGGAAAGGATTTACTGATCTCCTTTGTGCCGTCTGTGCTGTTTGAATCCAAGACGATGATCTCATCCGCTATATCTCGGCAAGAACGAATGCAATCCCCGATATTCGATTCTTCATTATAGGTGATAATTGCTACGGAGAGTTTTTTCAGGAATCTTTCTCGGTTCGAATCCAGGCTAAGTTGCGATCCGGCTTTTTTTTTCCTTTTTTTAGGAGAAGGAGTCTCCTTTGCTTTAGAAGTTTCTGTCATGAGCTTGTTGCCTGGCGAAAAGGCGGATACTTTCCTAAAATAGGAGCTTTTCCTTCTTTGTCAGCGGTTTTTTCTGGAAATATACTTGGAAAAAGAAAAGCTGGGGAACCTGTGAATCTCATTCGATCGGACAGAATTTCCAGGATCTCAGAATCCGTTTCCTTCTATTCCTTACTCTATTTCTTAGTTGCGTTTCCGCTCTCCGTTTCGGCTTCTCAAGTTCTTGCCGGGCTTTGCATTTTTTCCTTCCTATTTTCCTTGAGAGAGAACGGGCCTAAACTCAAGCAATATCTTTTGCCTTGGGCTTTCATCTTAGGTGCCTACTTCTTGGTATTTCTTTCCTCTCTTGTTCATTTCCAGGAGTATTCTCATTTCTGGAAAACATTCACTAGACAATCGGAAGCAGGAGATTTTTGGTTAGCGCTTATCTTTCCGATTGCTGCCTTTCATTCCTCCAAGGAAGAAAACCAGAAAAAGATCTATCAGTTTCTATGGATCTCATTCTCTCTCTTGCTACTCAGCGGAATTGCATCCGTATTCAGCGAATACAGACTGGGCAAATTTATCTCTAACGGATTTCATCCTGCGCCCGGAGATAGAAGACAGCATCCCGCAGGACCGCTTTTCGGTTTTCAAACCTATTTGCCGATCGGGTTAATGAACACTCACTTAACCTACGGAGGTCTGCTTTCCTTTTACCTTCCCGGAATCCTTCTCCTTACTTTTCAATCTCTCAAAGAGAAGAAGGTTCCGAAAATCCTATTTCTTTCCATTCTATCTTTCTTAAGTCTTTGGGTATTTCTCTTAAACCAAAGCAAGTCTGCTTGGCTTGGGATCGCCGCAGTGTTCGGATTCGTTTTGCTCGGATCCCAAGAGTCGTTTAGGGCAATTCTTTCTAAGATACAACTCAAAAGAGCTCTTGTAATTCTATTGCTAGTCTGTATTGCGGGGATTAGCATTCGCTTCCTATATCAAAAGAATTGGCTTCTTCAAAGAACTGTTTCTCAACTCACAGAAATACAAACTCCTGAAAATCAAAGGTATTGGATCTATAAGCTGAGTCTTCCTCTTCTTATAAAAAATCCGATCTTGGGAGTTGGAGGAGGAAGATTTAAAGAAGAAAGTACAAAAGAAGAAGTACCTCTGATCACAGCTCAAGAGCAATTATGGTACGAGCTATATATCACTCCGAACAAGCATGCTCACAATGATCTATTGGAATTCGCAATTGTAGGAGGCTGGGCTTCAGCCATTCTTTGGATTCTATTCTTTTATCTTTTATTCAAAAGAATAGATTCTGATAAATTAGTAAAAGGAAGTTTTCCTCTCTTAGGGATAGGTTTCATTTGGGTTGCTGGATTCTTTCAATGCTACCTTCTGGATGACGAAGTGGCCCTTCCCTTTTTTGCTCTCGCAGGAATACTTTGGGGAAGAGGAAAAAAAATCGAGTCTAAGCCTTCTCCATTTGCCCTGGCATTTATCTGCATTACATTTTTATTAAATACTGGATTCTGGATTTGGAGACTAAGCACTCCATTCCAGCTCGCCTACGCAAGACAAATCTTTGCAGAATCTTCTCATTATACCAAGAAATTAGAAAAAGCTGTATTTCCTTTTAGATCAGCTTCGGAAGAAAGGGAAAAAAGACTGACACAGTCGATCGAGGTTTCTTCTAAAGAAGCGGGTTCCGAATTCTATTTAGAAGGCTGCCTCACTCATAGATATCCGAATCCTGCAAAGCTTAGAGAAGAACCGTATTCGATTGGGTTTTATATTTCTCCTACCGCAAAGAATCCTCCTAAGAAAGTACGGATCATCGTTTTCTCAGAAGAATCTTTTGATGAGGACAAACTTTATTGGTCGCATAGAAAATTCGACCTTGGATCTGAGGAGTTGAACCTAGGCTCCGGTTGGGACTCCTATGTCTGGAAAGAAAGCATAGGACTCTCTAAGATTACGATCTTTCCTGATATCGTATTCTTTCGGAGCTTTAAAATCCGATTTGCGGATTTTGATCCGGAAAAACCGGTCCAAATCCCCGCAATCGATCTCGGAGATCTATGCGATTTTAAACTTTGAAGATTGGTACCTGGAGCGGGACTTGAACCCGCACGAGCGTGAACTCACAGGATTTTAAGTCCTGGGTGTCTACCGATTCCACCATCCAGGCGTTTCAAGAGACTCTGGCAGGCGTCGCCCGGATTCGAACCGGGGGTCAAGCTTTTGCAGAGCCATGCCTTACCACTTGGCTACGACGCCGTTATGAGGTATGATTTTGTTCCTAGGCAAGGTGTCAATAGAAAACTGGAGGAAGGACAATTGAGGAAGTATTTCTACCAAATCGATTCTCACGGAAAAGTCTTTCACGAGAATTCGGAACTAATCGATCCTAGTTTTCTGGACTTTTTTCTGACTAGACTCCGCAAGAATCGAACAGGAGAACATTCCGAATATCCGTATGTTTCCCCTTGTGGTCAGGAATTGAATTTCGTCAGCACTTCCCATTATCCGATCGTATTTCATTCTCTCAAAAACGAAAAACTATATTACGGAGGAAAGGGAGGGATAGATTTTCATCCAGAGAATCTTAGACTTGATCCTCAGGATATTTTGATTTACCCGTTTTCAGAAGATATTTGGGGACGGATCGCAACCGAGATCATTTTAGATCAGAATACGGATTGGGAAGAAACCGAGAAAGGATGGAAACTTCTTTGGAAAGGAAAGGAATTTTTCATCCAAAGAAAAGATCCTTCTCTCTCAGAATTATAAATGAGCGCAAGACTCGGAACAAATCCGAATCATTCCCACTCGATCGTGCCAGGCGGCTTATTTGTAAGATCGTAAAATACGTAATCGATCTCCGGGATTTTTAGGATCTCGGTGACTAATTCTTCTAAGATCTCTTTTTCCAAATGGAAGAAGCTTGCAGTCATCGCTTCTTGCGAATCCACAGGTCTTAAGACGATACTTCTTTTTCCAGCCTGGGATCCAACAGGCAGAAGAACGACCGGCATTTGCCAGATCCGATCATATACCTTCCTTTTCTGTAGGATATTCTCTACGATTGCATCCGCTTCTCTCAGTAGATCAGAATCCTTTTTGTCTAGGTCGATCTTTTGAAAAGAGAAAGAGAGAGAGTTAAGTTCCTGGACTTTGTGTTTCAGAAGCAACACAACCCGATTGATAGAAGAGATCTTATTCGTGATCGAAGTGGAGATCTTGTCCAACTCCTCCCAAGTTTTCTCTCCTACGATAGTAGCGCAATGAGCATAAGACCTCTGGTCTCCTTTGACTCCTACGGAAGCTACTGGTATCAATCTTCCTTGCAGAGAAGGATCCGATCCCAGAAACTCATCCAATTCTTTTTGAACGGAATCACTTAAAGACTTCTCTTGAGCGATCATTCTGACTACAAGTCCAGGTCCAGGAAAAGGATGTCTGTTTGTCCATTCCATAGGCAAACCCAAGAAGCTTCCTAATTCACGAACCTCATCCTTGTAAAGATCCTTGATCGGTTCTACGATCTTTCCCTCTTCCATCAGCTTTTGGATGGCCTCTACTCTATTATGATGAGTTTTGATTGTATGAGAATGTTTAGTGCCACCGCTTTCGATGGTATCCGGATAGATGGTCCCTTGGCCAAGAAGCCACTCTTCGGAATTCAATCCCAGTTCTCTCGCGCAATCTGCTTGGGCTTCTAAGAATAGATTCCCAACGATCTTGCGTTTTTCTTCCGGATCTGTTTTTCCTTTCAATCTGGAATAGAATAGCTCGGAAGCATCATGCACATGCAATTGGATCCCTTGGGGAGCAAGTTTGGACTGAAGATTGGAAACTTCATCCTTTCTCATAAAGCCAGTGTCGATCAAGACCCCAAAAACTCTATCCTTGCCAAGCGCGCGAGACAGTAAAAGATAAGATACGGTTGAATCCACTCCACCGGAAACGAGTAAGAAAACTTTCTTGTCGGAAGGGATCGTCTGAAGCAGTTCTTTTTCTTTTTGGTCTAGGAATTGTTTTAAATTCCAGGTTCCTTCGGCCCCTGCGATCCGGACAAAGTTCTCTAAAAGAACGCTTCCTTTTTCAGTATGAGTTACTTCCGGATGAAGCTGGATGCCGAACCATTTTCTGTCCTGATTCTCAACTACTGCAAACTGACAGTCATGGCTAGACGCTGTTCTTGTAAATCCAGGAGGAAGTTTAGTGACCTCGTCTCCATGGCTCATCCAAACGACTTCTCCGCCTTTGAATCCCCTCAATAATTCGGTCTTGGAAGTATCAATAAAATCTAATGCAGCTCTTCCGTATTCCGCGTTACCTGCCTTCACTTCCCCGCCGAGAAGTTTCATCATTAGCTGATGTCCGTAGCAGATCCCGAGCACAGGCAATCCAAGTTCTAATACCTTTTCGGATAAGGAAGGAGAATCCTTTTCATATACGCTTTCCGGTCCACCGGAGAGGATTAATCCGGAAAGTCCCGAATAGGTTTCTAAAGATTCGTCATTACTCAGTATTTCAGAGTAAGCGCCCAGTCGCCGGATTCTAGAGGCAATCAAATGAGCATACTGCCCACCGAAATCTACGATACCTATGGTATTTTGGCGCTTCATTTCAGTAAAATCCTAGTGCTTCGTTTTGGAACTCGGGTGTAAAAAGATTCCCAGAGAGAAAGTCCGGAAAACTCTGGTTCTTAGAGGGAATCATGAGCCACGAGCAAGAGTCGACCGGAATTTCCACTTACGAGGGAAGACAGGATCATATCCCAAGCCTGAGACTTCCTGAGATAGAATCTTTCGCCAATGTTTATGAGGGGAAGGATTACACAATCGATTTTACCATTCCCGAATTTACAGCGGTTTGCCCTAAGACTGGATTGCCCGATTTCGGAGTAATCGAGATCAGTTATATTCCTAAAGCCAAATGTATAGAGCTGAAGTCTTTAAAAGAGTATATTCTAGCGTACAGAAATCTTGGCATCTTTCACGAGAATGTTGTGAATCATATTTTAGAAGATCTGGTCCAGTCTATTGATCCTAAATATATACTGGTCAAAGGGGATTATAATATCAGAGGCGGGATCAAAACAATAGTCACAAGAGAATACGGTTCTCGTTAATGGATCCTATCTCTTGGTTAGGCTTTACAGCCTGCACACTGACTACTCTTGCATTCGTTCCTCAAGTGATTAAGGTCGTATTAGACAAAAGAACCAGAGATATTTCTAGAAATATGTATCTAGTACTTTCCGTGGGAGTTTTCTTCTGGCTCTGTTACGGATTTCTAAAGAATGATTACCCTATTATTCTCGCGAATATCTTCACTCTGATTTTTGCTTTGATCATTCTATTCTACAAACTCAGATCCACGGACGAAGAATAAAAAAGCCGCTCTTACGAACGGCTTTTTCAACTAGAAGTCTTTAGACGTTTCTTTATTTAGGAGCTGCTTGGTCTTTCAAAGACTTGCGCTGGTTCTCCAATTCTTTCTTCGCGTCGTCCATAGAAGATTTTACTTTGTCCTTCTCTTCTTGAGCGGACTTTTTAATAGCTTCTTTCTCTTCTTTTCCGGCGTTCTTAGTGTCTTCTAAGAGTTTGCGATTTTCTTCTTTAGCACCTTCGATGAGATCTTTATTCCTTTGCTTTTGGTCTTCTAAACCTTGGAGAATTCTTGCTTTATTCTCTTGGAAGTCCTTTAAGATCTCTTGGATCCTTGCTCTTTGCTCTTCAGTGATAGACTGAACGGTAGCTGCGTCGCTTTTCAACTCGTTCAATTCATCATCAGTTAAAGGAGCTTCTTTCAGGTCATTCCCGTCAGCACTTACTCCTTCGCCAGAATCTGCTACTGCCACCTTGCTAGGATCATCCGCATCAGTGACCTCAACTGCACCGTTGGAAACACGAGTGCTAGTGCCCTTTCCGGTCTCCTCTACGATGAATTCGGTTCCTCGAACGGAAGCCACGGAAGTAGGAGTAGAAACGGTGAACTTACTTGTTTTGCTAAGTTTGGTATCCACTTTGGAGAATACTTTTCCTTTGATTAGACCGAAATCCGTAAAGACTTCTCCATTCGCAGAGTCTACGAATATCTTTTTAAGTACTAAGCTAGTATTCTCTTTAATACGAACGAGGACTCCCTCGGCTAATTGAAGATCCGCATAGGAATCTTTTCCGGTCTCAATCTTGTCTTCCGGAAGTAAGAAAGTATCTACGGAAACTGGTTTTTCTTTTCCAGTCTTATCGAAAATTTTTACGGTCCCTTTAGAGAAGGTGATCACACCTCCTTGGAGGTCCTCTTTTGCTTTTTTACAATCTGAAAAAACAATCGCGAGGGCCAGGAAACAGGCAATAGCTATCCGTTTCATGTAGTTCCAATTCTCCCTTGATGAAATGGTTTGGGGAAGGATATCGATGAAATAAATTTCCGTCCACATTTTTACTTAGGGGTTTTTTGAATTATTCGGATCCTTTGCAGCGGAAACAAAAAGAAGATACTTCTTGCCTGAGACCCACTTTCAGCTGTAGAATTTGCTCTGAAAAGGTATTGCGCTCCTACCCATGGCTGGAAATTGTAGCCCTAGACCGCTATCGACAAGTTCCGAGGAGAAACAGAATGAGCAAAATAGCCTACGTAGATAAAGACAACTGTACTTCTTGCAACCAGTGCGCAGATAACCTGCCTAAATACTTTCAAATGGACGATAACGATACTTCCGAAACTCATATCGGTGGAGAGAATGTAAACCAAGCTCCCATCCCTGAAGAGGATTGGAAAACCGTTCAGAAAGAAATGGACGAATGTCCAGGCGAATGCATCCACTGGAAAAAGTAACCAGTACTATATAAGACAAGATCTTATGTGCAAAGCGGGAATCCTTCCCGCTTTTTTTATGCCTTATGAGAAGATCAGTATTCTTGTTCTGATCTTGTGGATCCGAGTAGTTCGTCCGGAATATCTTCCACTCGATCACCGATCTGGATAGCGAGTCTGTTCCCTACTCTACCAGGAAGACATTTGAACTTCTTACGTTCTCCCACTTTCACGAGCATATCGGATCTAGTGGTCGTGTTTTCTAACTTCACTACGTCTCCGACTGTCAGGTTCATAAAGTCCATGATGGAAATATCCACAGAACCAACTTCTGCGATAACAGGGATCTGCACTTGATCCAATCGTTCTTGGATGATGGCACGGTTCTCGTCCAATTCACCTTTACGAATGGAGGAATACCAGTACTGAGCGGATAACTTGTTAATGATCGGCTCGATGGTAATATAAGGAATACAAAGGTTGGTTAATCCTTCTACCTCTCCGATCTTGGTTTCCAAGTTGATCAAAACCACCATGTCATTCGGAGGAACTACCTGAGCGAACTGAGGGTTCGTTTCAATGTTTCCTAAACGAGGACGCAAATCGATCACTGTGGACCAAGCTTCCCTCATGTTTCCAAGAATACGAACTATGATCCCCTCCATTACGCTCATCTCTATCTCGGAAAGCTCTCGGGAAATCTTGGCAGTCTCTCCCTTTCCACCGAATAGACGATCAATGATCGTAAAGGAAATAGAAGGGTCTATCTCGAGGATTGCAGATCCCCTCAGTGGATCCATATTGATCACAGCAAGTGTTGTAGGGTTAGGAATGGAGCGAATGAATTCTTCGTATGTTAACTGATCCACCGCAGCCACATGCACATGCACCAATGCTCGCAACTGAGCGGAAAGTCCAGTGGTTGCTAAACACGCGAATGTCTCGTGCATCATTTGAAGAGTACGGATCTGGTCTTTTGAGAATTTATCCGGACGCTTGAAGTCGTAGATCTTGACCTTTTTCTGTTCTCCAACGGAAGAATATTCGTCTTCCGCCACTTCTCCGCTGGAGATCGCGTTTAAGAGTGCGTCGATTTCGTCTTGCGATAATATCTCGGTCATTTTCTTACCTTTGCTAGCAGATTCGCCACTTTCCAAAACTGTCCGGAATCTTCCGGAACCCTTCTCAGAGTAAATTCGTACTCGTAGCGAACAGGGATCTTATTCACCCTTCTCTCTACTGCCACACGGACCTTGGAGAGATTGGAACTTACCTTTTCCACTCCCAGGATCTTGTAATATTGTAGCACGCCGGATCTATTCTCCGAGAGATAATTTCTAAATTCTTCTAGAACGAAATCCTTTTCTGCCTCTTCTGCTTGTTGCCAATCCTTGGCATATCTATCATACGCGAGTATATATTCCGGGAAATGGATCCATTTGAAATGAAGCTTCCAATTTTGCTTCTTCTCTGCACCCATGAAAAGATGGATCACCTCTTCCGGTTCTAGGCCATCCGTTTGAGGATCTTGGTAAGGAACTCCAGGAAGGATCCAATCCTTCTTTCTTTCCTCTACGCTAAAATATGGATGGCTCTCGGAACGAATGAAATGATCTCCATATTCGGAGATATTTGGATAAAAATACGCAGTTACAAAATACTTCTTTCCGGCTTCCAATTCATAGATCCGATCCAATCGAATCTCCTTGGAGAAGGTTTCGTCCTTATGAAGAATGATCTCTTTGACCTCGTCCCCTACTAAGTTCTCTACCTTATTTCTTCTTCTTAAAACCGGATCCTGCTTTGGCTCTTCTTCCAGTTTTGTGACAGTTCTTCCGTCTTCGTCACGGACGAGTACTTGGAAGGAACGTAGATCCTTTCCATACGGAAAGATCCGTAAGACTTCATTGCCTGTGTTCTTCACGGAGAGAACGGCAGAGACCGGTTCCTTTTCCCTGAACTGCATTTTTGGGATCTTGATATCTACGATCCCTTGGGCCTGGATATAGTTTTCGGAAACTTCTCCTCTTGCATTCCGATTCGGATACGCATTCAGACTGGCGCCTGTCAAAATTAAAGTAATACTGATTAGAAGAATTCGATCCATTCCAAGTGCCGATCGATCCGGAATCATTCGTCCCGGAAACGATAAAAGTTTTCCTACTCTCCTTTACCCTTCGGCAGGAATTCTTGAAATCCATCCAAAAATCCCCATTTTTCAGGTCAAAATCGTAGGTTTAGGCTCCGGCATCCTCTATGATATAGTCGGCGATCCGGATGAGTCTTCCGAGTACCGGCTTTAGTTTGATGTACTCTTGTAAGTTTTCTTCGTATTTCTCCAGGATGGGAGAAACAAGTCCTACTGCTTTCGGAGAAAGATTCAAACTACCAATATTGGATTCGGAGAGTTTATCCGTAGATTCCAGACCTTCTAGGAATTTAGAGATTTCCTTGAACATGGACTCGTCTGCCCTATCGTTCTTTTCGAAATTGGATTCTATTTTTAGAATATAGTCAGTAAGAGTCTGTTTGAGTCGGACTTCTTCTTCATTTGCCCTTCTCTTTGAGGTGATCGTGTTTACCTTACTATAGCGAGCCATCGCCTCCTCGTAGGTTTGGCCTAGGGATTGGCGATTTTCCTGAACTACTCGGATCAAAAGTATGATCGATCTGAAATCCCAGGCGGTATCCTTCTTGGATCGAATCTCCCTTAAAAGTGTAGCGCCTTCGGTATCTCCTATATTCAGTTTGGATAATATTTCTAGAATTCTACCCGTGGAAGCAGCAGCATGGATCTCTCGGGCTACCGAAAGAAATATAGGATTCTGTTCCAGGGCAGATCTCATTATTTTTGTTCTCTATGGTCGAAGATTAAAACCCTGCGGATCGTAGTCTTGCCATTTCCGGAGGCAATGATCTTATCGATCACATCCGAACCGCTTATGATCTGTCCAAAAACAGTATGCAGTCCATCCAAATGCGGGGTATCTACTTGGTTCACAAAGAACTGAGAGCCGTTTGTATTCGGTCCGGCATTCGCCATTGCCAAGGCTCCTTTGATCGCCTTGTGGCTATTGACCACTTCATTATAACGATATCCTAATCGATAGAGAACTTCCATAACGGAGAGTCCTTTTGCTTTTTCAAAATTGCTCTCTAACTCTTCTTTTCTGTCTTCAAATTCTTTTTGGCTACGAATCCCCAATTCTTGGGTTACATATCTTTGCAGATAGCTCATATAATAAGGAACTTGTCCGATCTTTTGTTTATCTAACCCTAAGCTTCTGGCGTTGATCTCATCCGCAAATTTGTATCCAGGAGTTCCGGATCCGTCTCCGTAAGGACATCCACCTTGGATCATGAAATTCTCAATCACTCTATGAAAGGTCAATCCATCGTAGAAAGGACGTTTTTGAGGCTGCCCATTCCTTAAGGTGAATTCCTTCTCTCCTTGAGCCAGGTCTATGAAATTCTGAACGGTATAAGGAGCATCCTTATCGAATAGTTCAAATACCATATCTCCTTGAGAAGTTTGAAGAACCGCATAAATTGCTTTCTTTTCTGGAAGAGCATATTTTGCTATTTCAGTCTTCTTCACGGTCACGTTTAAAGGCTTATATGTTTCAGGAGTATATCTCAACTCGGAGTACGGATTCGCTTTGCATGCAAAGGAGAATAATAAGGGCAAGAGTCCCAAGATGAGTTGTTTGTAGGAACTCCTACGAATCGAAGATATTTGCTTCATGCTATATTCCTTTTAGATGATCCAACCATGGATTTGTTCAATGTTTAGAAGATGATTCCAGACTTTTTTTTGCTAGTTCCAATTGCTCTAGTTGTCTGGATCTAGCAGTTCCACCGTAACTCGCTTTTTTGTCAGCGGATAATTCCAAACTGACCGCTTTTTGGTATTCCTCTCCTGAGAAATGAGAAGAGATCTTTATCCGAACTTCTTCAGGAACAGTAAAAAGATTTTCCTTTCTCTCCACACATTCCGAAACAAGTCTTCCAACTAATTCGTGAGCGGTCCTAAATGCGATTTTCTTTTCTCCCACAAGAAAATCTGCAAGATCTGTTGCAGTCGCAAATCCTTCTTTCAAAGAACGTTCTCCCCTTTCTGGACGGAATTGCATCTCGGAAACCATCGCCTCCAATCCTTCTAAACTGATAAGTACCGTCTCGACAGCATCGAATACGGCCAGCTTGTCTTCTTGCAGATCTCTATTATAAGTAAGAGGAAGCCCCTTTAGTAGTCCGATTAGATGATTCAGATTTCCTGTGACTCTTGCCGATTTTCCTCGGATCAATTCCGCAATATCAGGATTCTTCTTTTGGGGCATGATAGAAGAACCAGTTGTCAAAGAATCTGGCAGTCGAATTAATCCGAATTCCTGAGAAGAATAGAGGATAATATCTTCGCAAAACCTAGACGCGTGCAGCATAGTTTGAGTAGCTGCGAATAAGAACTGTAAGAGATGATCTCTGCTCGCAACCGCGTCCATGCTATTCGGAGAGATCCCATTCGTTCTCAATTCGGACGCGAGAAAATCCCGATCGTTTTGGTAATTCACTCCAGCCATGGCGCCGGAACCTAGCACGAGTAAATTCGCACTCTCTTGCGCAAACCGAAAGAATTCTGCATCCCGAGTGAACATCCAGAAATAAGCGAGTAGAAAATGAGAGGCACGGACAGGTTGAGCCACCTGCAAGTGAGTGTAGCCTGGAATGATCGTATCTACATTCTCGCCGGCTCTTGTATATAATGCTTTTCTTAAGGACTCCAAACGATCCAAGATCTCTTCGATCCTGTTCCTAACATAGAGGCGTGTATCCTGGGCCACCTGATCATTTCTAGATCTTGCGGTATGAAGTTTCTTTCCGACTTCTCCTTTGAGTTCTGTGAGTCTGGATTCGATATGCATGTGAATATCTTCTAGCTCGGAACTAAATTTGAAGTTTCCGGATTCTATCTCGGACTCTACTTGGGAGAGACCTTCTAGGATCTGCTTTAACTCTTCTGCATTTAGGATGCCGATCTTATGCAGCATCTTAGCGTGAGCCCTGCTACCTTCTAGATCTTCCTTGTATAATTTTTGGTCAAAGGAAACGGATTCCCCTATCCTTTCCATAATGGGAGACGCGGATTGTTTGAATCTACCTCCCCAAAGTTTGCCTGTGCCTTCTTCTTTTTTTTGCATCGAGTTTACTTTCTAAGATTGCTTTTGCGGATGATTTATTCTTTTTCGGCGAAGGTTTGTAGCCAATCTCTTAGGATCTCTATTTCTTCCTTGTCCAGTTTTGCGTCCGAATGAAGTAGAATATAATCTTTAGGAGGCATTTCGCCTTCTTCAATCTCTTCTAAGATTTCTTCTGCCTTGTCCGCTTTCTTGGCAGCAGTAAGTGCTTCCCATTCGGAGAAATTCAGCTCTTCTCTTCCTTCTTCTATATGGTGAGCTATGTATAGGGAGACTGGGAAAACCTTTGAATACCAAGGCCATTGGACCAGATCCGAATGGCAGTCGTAACAGGATCTTCTCAAAATCTTTTTGACTCGTTCTTCCGTTTTGATTTCATTAGCATTCATTCCTAACGGAGGAAGTACGGGGATAAACTGAAGAGCAAGGAATATGACTCCGAGCCCTATTCCAAGACGAATCCAAATTTTTTTCATCGTTTCCCGCTAAGAATATGGACGGGAATGTTTTTGAAAATAGAATTTTCCCCTTTCATCAAACCTAAGCATGGACTTTTTTCAAGACGGACATACCCTTTCTTATCTCTGGATCGCTTCGGGAATACTACTCATGATCGCGGAGCTTTTCGTCCCTGGAACCTTTGTATTCTTTCTGGGACTTTCCGGAGTGATCGTAGGAACCCTTTCTTATTTCACAGAACTTGGAATAGGAACCCAGGCTGCGATCTGGGCGGCTCTTTCTGGAATTTTAATACTCATTGGCGGCGCCTTTCTCAGAAAATTCTTTCCTTCGGCGAGCGAAAAGGCTACCCTCAGCCCCGACGAAGGCCCTGGCAGGATCGTATCCGTTTCCAAAGACATTCTCGTAGAAAGAAGAGGAGGAAGGATCCTATTCCAAGGCACGGAATGGGATGCGATCAGCAAATCGAAACGGATCCCTGCAGGAAAGAGAGCAAGGATCGTAGAAAGAGAAAATCTCACTTTCATAGTAGAGCCATTGGACTTTCCCGAAATACAATAATATAAATAGGAGATTGGAAGGGTACAAATATGTTCCTAATTTTCACCTTGGCGTTTATCGCCTTGATCTATCTGGTGTTGAAGACATTCATCATCGTTCCCCAAAATTACAGTTTTGTGGTGGAGCGTTTGGGAATCTTTAGAGGAGCCTTGGGCGCAGGCTTTCATTTTTTAATTCCGATCCTCGACCAGGTTAAGTACAGACAAAACCTAAAAGAGGTCGCGATCGATATCCCTCCTCAGACCTGTATCACAAAAGACAACGTTTCTATCCTAGTGGATGGGATCCTTTACATTCGTGTCATGGATGCATACAAAGCATCTTATGAGATCGAGAATTATCTGAGCGCCACCATTCAGCTCGCTCAAACAACTCTTCGTTCTGAGATCGGAAAACTCGTACTGGACCATACATTCTCCGAGAGAGACGATATCAACGCAAATGTTGTAAGAGCACTCGATGAAGCGACAGACCCTTGGGGAATTAAGGTCACCCGCTATGAGATCCGGAATATTTCTCCTCCAAAGGAGATCCTACACGAGATGGAAGAGCAGGTAAAGGCAGAGAGAGTCAAGAGAGCCGAGATCACTATTTCAGAGGGTGAGAAGGTTTCTAGGATCAATCGCTCTATGGGAGAAAGGCAAGAAGCAATCAACCTTTCCGAAGGAGAGAAGATTCGAAAAGTAAACGAGGCCGAAGGAAAAGCAAAAGAAATCGAATTCGTTGCTCAGGCAAAGGCAAAAGGGATCCAGATGATCTCAGAAGCCATCGGAAAAGACGGAGGATCCGAAGCAGTAAATCTGCAGATCACTGAAGATTATCTTTCTGGTTTAGGAGAGATCCTACAAAAGGCAAAGACTACCGTTCTTCCTACAGAGATGGCGAATATTGTGGGAGTATTCGAAGGACTCTCCAAGGTAACGAATAAAATTCCGGATCTAGGTTCGGGTAAGGAATAACAGAAATGTCTACAGTAATCGATGTTTTTCTCACCATATTCTGGTTCGGGTTCTTTCTCTACTTCGCCTATAAGATCTATCGTTCCGTCCGGATCGTTTCCGCTCAGGAATGTATTATCGTAGAACGACTCGGAAAATACAACAGAACCCTGCATGCAGGATTTCATATACTCATCCCTTTTATAGATTCGGATTCGTATTACCATACTCTAAAAGAGCAATCTATAGACGTTCCTCCTCAGACTTGTATCACCAAGGACAACGTGAAGGTGGAGATGGATGGGATCCTATATTTAAGAGTACTCGATCCTCAGAAGGCAAGCTACGGAATAGAGGACTATCATTTTGCAGTTACTCAGCTAGTGCAGACTACTATGAGGGCGATTATCGGAACCATGGATCTGGATACTACTTTTGAGACCCGAGAAGTCATTAATAGTAAGATCCTAGAGGTACTCGACCAAGCAGCAGAACCTTGGGGAGTCCGGGTGAATCGATACGAGATAGTAAATATCGCTCCTCCTAAATCTGTGATAGAAGCTATGGAAAGAGAGAAGAAGGCTCAAATCGCTAAGAAGGCGCAGATCTCCCTTTCCGAAGGAGACAGAGATTCCAGAATCAATCGCTCTTTGGGGATCAAGGAAGAAGCCATCAATAAGTCCGAGGGAGAAAAGCAGAAACGGATCAATGAGGCAGAAGGTGTTGCTTCGGAAATAGAATCGATTGCAGTCGCTACCGCAAAAGGAATCGAGCTTCTGGCAGGCGCGATCCAAACCAAAGGCGGAAAAGAGGCAGTCAAACTAAGGATCGCTCAAAGATTCATTAAGGAAGTGGAGAAATTAGGACAGGAAGGAACAGAACTTGTGCTTCCACTCAATTTATCAAATTTCAAATCAGTAATGAAAGCGGTCTTAGGAAGCGAAGAGAAGAAGTCTTAGATCCAGAAAATTCGAAGAAGTTCCGGAACCGCATTGCGATCCGGAACTTTCCGATCTGATTACATTAAACGACGAGAAGGGTCTACGATCTCAGTGATCCGAATTCCGTAGTAGTCGTCGAGAATTACTAATTTTCCTTTTCCTACCAATTTTCCATTGGCGAGAATGTCCAAATCTTCTCCGACTGCGTTGTCTAATTCCACCACTGCTCCCTCATTCAACCCAAGAACATCCTTGATGTACATATTGGTCCTACCTAATTCTACAGTAAGAGCAATGTTTACATCTAAGAGTAAGTTTAAGTTTGCAGTATTAGAAGAAACGGAACTAGAACGAGAACTTGGTTTTGGAGGCGCCGGAGCCGCAGAAGGCCCGAGTGCGGCAGCAATATCCGCAAAAGAAGGAGCTCCTCCTCCTCCACCGCCGCCGCCGGAAGAAGAACTTCCGCCACCCGGATCGCCGAGAAGAGAATCCAATTCGCCACTTAAATTAAAATCAGCGGAGCCACCGCCGCCGCCCCCAGGACTGGAGCCAGTTAAGAGTGCGTCTATATCGTCTTGGGAAAGGGATCCTTCACCCATAAGGGTTTGCCTCCAAAGGTTCTTTCTAAATTCTTCGACCGAACCGACAGATTATACAAGAGAAATTCTCCCGGAGAAAGCATGAAACCAGAAGATTGGAACCCGCCGGCCCGTCCTAGTACCGGCAATATTCTAGATTTTACCCAGGCCAAGGCATTGCTTTACGGGGAATTAAAGGGAATGGGAGTCTCCGATACCCAACTTCCCTCCTTTCTACCGGATAAGAAGGATCTAAAAATAGAATTTCCGATCCCAGGTGCGGATAAGTCACAGCTCTTAGATTGCTTTCATATCGTCCGAAATCATATCGAAAACCTAAGGATTCATACCTTCGAACCCGGTTACTGTTGCCTGCAGGCTCTCAATGAGAACTTATTCGAAACCAAGAATATCTTAGATAATATTAAGTTTCGTTTTTATTCCGGAAGAAACCAGAGCAAGATCGAGATCACAAAGAAGGGAGACTTTCATAGAGAGGAGATCTTTGCAGCAATCGATTTGTTCAAATACCTAAGACTTTCTAAACAGGAGTCGGTCCAAAATCCGAAGGAACTCCTGCTTCGTCTGGGGATAGATGTATTCGATCCAATCGAAGCCAAGAAAAAAGGAGATTGGGTGACTTTCGATGCGGTGGCCGGTTACGAGGATGTAAAAAGACAGATCTTGGAATCAATCATCCTTCCCCTAAAATCCCCTGAGACCTTGGAAGAAGTGGCAAAGCTCACCCGAAAATTCCCAGGAAGGACAAAACCCAGGGCAATTCTCTTAGAAGGAGAGCCTGGTGTAGGAAAGACCACGATGGCAAAGGTGATTTCCTGTATGACGGACATTCCTCTCATTTACGTGCCCGTAGAATCTATTTTAAGTAAATATTATGGGGAAAGCGCCCAAAACATGGCCTACGTATTCGATGTAGCCTCTCTATTCCCTTCTTGTCTATTATTCCTGGACGAGATAGACTCTCTGGCCGGTTCCCGAGATGACGGACTATTCGAGGCTACGAGGAATATTCTCTCTGTGCTTTTACGAAAACTGGATGGATTTGAAGGGGGACAAAAATCGATTACCCTGGGAGCCACGAACCGAAAACAGGACTTGGATAAGGCATTATTGTCCAGATTCGATCGTTCCGTTTTATTCCCTTTACCTAATGAATCCGAAAGAGCGGCTATATTAGGAAATTATGCAAAACATCTGACCCAAACAGAACGCATAACAATATCGCAACGCTTAGGGACTTTTTCCGGAAGAGATTTACGGGATTTCTGTGATTTTGTGGAAAGACGCTGGGCTGCGAGTCTAATCGAAAAAGGATTGAAACCGGCTCCTCCCCCGTATGAACTGTATTTGGAAACGAGCTCAAAATCCGGAAAATAGCAGTTTTCCTCTCGAAAATGTAAGTCTTGGATTTAATCGGGAGTCTATTTTTCCGATACTAGAGACAGGGTTTTCTCGGTTTTCGAAGAAATCCAATTCTGCATAGAGACCAAGGAATAGGGTACAATGAAACGCAAAATAGCATTCTGCCTGGCGATCTTCGCGATTGTTGGCATACTCAACGCTCAAGACAACCAAGCTCAAAAGAAAGAGGATGGCCAAGTCGGAGCAGCCATTCTGGACACTGAAAAGGGTCTGGACCAAAGAGTTTCCGCTCTAAATGAAAGGCTGAAACGTCATACCGTACTCATGAAAATGAAAGTACGCATTCTTCCTTTCCGCACCGTTCTATTCAAAGGAAAGGCGAATAGTGATGAATGTGTTCCTGCGCCAAGTAACGCACAGGAAGACACCGCTAACAACTGCATCCGAGTTGAAGTTTATGATTTCATTAAGGATGAAGAAAGAGGCCAAGGTAGAGTTGTTCAAGGCGGACTTTCTAAATACATGGAAATCTATTTCGAAGGACCGAATTCAAACGATCCGGATCCAAGAATGGAACCTCCTCGTAAGATCAGCAAGATCATCAGCCGAGTTTACAAAAACAACTTCTTGATCGAAGACAAATCAGTGTCCGAGATCATCGATCGTTCACCAAACGATCAACCGGCTCATAACGAAAAAATCGAACTTTTCTATCAAAAGAACGGATATCCTGAGTGGAACCGCCCTGAAACTCCTAGTGAGAAAGGAGTCGGTAAATACGTATTGTCTAATGTAGAGAATACTAAGACCCACCCTATCCGTAACTCTTTCAAGAAGACCTTCTATATCAAGCATCTGGACAATTTCGACAGACTCTTTACTAAGATCTTCGATTACAATGACCAATTAGGAAACGAGAACTACAAAGAGAACGTAAACACTCTCAAGGAGTCCTTGAAGTACTAAGTGCGGTACATTGTTCCTTGTTCCTCCTGCGGCACCGAGCTCAGAATTCCTTTAGATTTAGGAAAGCTGACCGTTCGGTGCCCCAGATGTTACCACTCTTTTGTATTTGATCCGGAGGATCCCGCAAGCTTTAGAGGCGGAAGATACGATTCCCCCACACAAGATCCAAACAAAGGAAATCCCCGTTCTATCCGGGGATTTTTTTATTTTCTAAGTAATTTCTTCGAACGAATTCGATCCAAATTTAGAAAGAACAATTCTTTCGGTTGGGAAAATCCGAATTCTGCCGGACAAAAATCCCAAACTTACACTCCTAGTTCGGGAACAGGATTCGGTCCCTTGCTCGCAAAATACATTCTATTCGCATTAATATTCGTAGGAATCGCAAGAGCCTGCTTCTATTCTTCCATGGATTGGAATAATGGACCTACAAACGAACAGCAGTGGAATCCTTTACAAGAAAAACCTCCTGCTCCACAGCAAGAAGAGCCTGAGGAAAACGAAACCCGTCCTCAAGTCGATACATAATGAATATTCTACTCTTGGATCCGAAAGAAAGATCTTCTTTCGGTGAATGGAATATTTACTCAGCTGAAAAGATCGATCATATTAGAAATATCTTAAAGAAGGATACCGGTGATTCCATCAAGGCAGGACTTCTGAATGAAAGCCTCGGGCTTTTTCGAATCAGAGAAATCTCGCCAGAAAATCTGAAAGGGAGTTATACTCCGATCATCCGTCCGAAAAAGAGAAATCCATTCCTTCATCTGATCTCTTCGGTCCAGCGCCCACCCACTGCAGAAAAGATCCTCCATCTTGCAGGAGTCTGGGGAATCCATTCTATGGAATTTCAAATCGCCGATCTTTCCAGAAAGGAATATCTGACCTCCCCTATCTGGAAGAACAAAAACTTGCAGGAAACCTTATATTCCGGAATGGAACAAGGAGGAAATATCCATCTTCCTTTTTTAGAGCTTGGTTTTAGTCTCCCTGAAAAAGGGCAAGGATCAGTACGAAAACAAACTCTAAGAGAGAGAGTTGAATCGATCTCTGGAATTGCTTTCTATTTGGATAAGAAAGGGTTATTTCTCTTAGAATACAGAGAAGAAATCCTAAAAAATAGAGTGAATAAACATGAATCGAAACATCCTGATCCAAAACGATCGCATCGCTCTAAATCTATTTACGCAAAGACTCATTCAACGGATCCGAGTCCTACAACTGATTTAGATAATTCCGAAACGCCGCAGCAAGAAATTTGTATCTTTCTCGGCCCGGAACCCGGTTGGAGCAAGAGAGAGATTTCTCTTTTCCAAGAGAGGAATATAAAGCCAGTGCGTTTATCTAAAGCTATCTTGAGATCCGAACAGGCTTTTTCTTTCTTCCTTTCTCAATGGGAAGCCTGTTTTCCAAATTTATAATATTCTAATTAGAAAGAAAGAGAATTGGAGAATAGAACTTTTTTCTCATCCTGTGCTTGGAAAGAGTTCGTGGTGCTATCATAAACCCAGCGTCTGATCTCCTGAAGACGGATGCTTATGAATCCTAGGTTCAATGCGGCTTCAACTGCTCCGACTGAGTTCTCGTCCACTTTGAAAGCATCCTTATTCTGATCGAAATTCTTGTGAGTATAATATCCCGAAAAGATCAACAAGGAACCGATCGGTATATACATTCCTAAGAATACACGCGAGTTATTCGGCCCGTTATAATTCTCATAGTTTCCTTCGAGAGAGATCCTATAAAAATTCAATACCATAGAAGTAAAGTATCCCTTAACCCTTGGTCCATTCGGATCTACTAATTGAGCCGCCTGCAATTTTGATTGAGGCGTCTGGGTCTGGGTATTTAACTGAAATCTCTCTATCTCATAAAAGCTATCGAAGTACATTGGAACGTAGTTCGCATCCATGTTCCTGTATTCGGGTTTGATCTTCATATAAATATCATTCCCACCAAATTTGAACATGATCCCTGAATGAGTTCCTTTTGCATTGTTTAGGATCTTGATCGTGTTCACGTCATAGTATGGAGTCAGTTCTACATATTTACTGCTGATCAATTTGTATTCGGCATCCATTCCTTGGATAGAAAGCTTTTCGGTCTGTTCTACCAGAGGGTTATTACTGGAATCCAAACGAAGTCTTCCTGTCGTATCGAAAGATAACTGGGTTGGTGCCTTTGTATCGAATGCATTTGTAAATCCGATCGCGAATCGATTCGAGAAATTGTCCTGGTTAAAGAATTCTTTAACCTTCTGTTGAGGAGTTTGCGGTTTCTTGTCGATCGGAACCATTGTCTCAACAGGTTGATGAGTTTTTTGATCCTCTACGATTGCTCTGTACTTCTCTCTATCTTCCGGATCCACTCCGGCTTCTTCATAGACTTTCTTACGACCTGCCTCGTCGGCAACATTCCCCTGTCCTACCTGCATCATGGAGAATAACTGAGATCTTCCAGTCATTAGATCGAATGCTTTGAAGGCCATTGCAAGAGGTCTCGCATAAACCCTTCCCGCACCTATCTCATGAGTATAGATTGAGTTAGTAAATACTTGAACTCCACCATAATCACTGTTGATATCAGCCATGAGACCAACATTATAAATATCGATCCTTTGGTTATTCACATATCTGTTCACGATGGTTCCGTGACCGATGTATCCATCAAAAAGCTTTCCGGCATAAAAAGAGAAGGTAGTTTCTCCGGGTTTGTACTGACCGTACGTCCCATACCAGATATTATTAATAACCCTTAGATAATCGCTCTTTTGATCATAGTCTATCTTACGAATGCTTCCTATCTTCGTAGTCGGATCTTTGGGAGCCTGATCATCTATTAGAATATTCAGAGGAGCCGTTAGAGAGAATCCGAAATTCCCTCCAAAGTTCATATTGATCGTCGGAGCAACGTAGAGATAATAATCATTATTGAATTTGTTCACCCCTAGATCGTAGGTAAATGGATCAGGAGGTTGCATGAACTGCCTGCCAGGAGGCATCCACATCTGCGCTTGCAACTCATCTCCAGCATAAGGAACAAAATAAACGGAGAGGAATACTAGCCCAGGTAATAGAAATGATAGTCTTAGCTTCTTCAAAAGTTCCAATTTTATAGATCGACCGGAAAATTCCGGAACAATGCACCCTTTCCAATTCGCGGAGAATATTATCTTTAATATCGTATTAGCAGCTTAGAATCTAAACGACGAAGTAATTCTAACCTGGCTCTCCGATCAAAAACCAGTAAAAGAGTAATATTTCTCTTATTTTGGAAATTATTTTCCTGTTTTCGCTTGAGAATCATGACTTGAGGGATGGAATAGAAGTAATTCTTGCTCTTTCGCAAATATCTGCTATAATAAATTAAATATCCTATTTAATGAATTTTTTATCGACATTTTAGAGGAATATTCCGAAATAACCTAAAAGGAGTTTCATCGCATGGCTAGAAATTATAAACCTGAAACAATTGTTCTGCATGGAGGACAGGCACCGGATCCAACAACCACGTCCAGAGCCGTTCCTATTTACCAAACCACTTCCTACGTTTTTAAAGATACCGATCACGCGGCGAGACTCTTCGGACTGCAAGAATTCGGTAATATTTATACAAGGATCGGAAATCCTACCACTGATGTCTTAGAGCAAAGAGTGGCGGCTTTAGAAGGCGGGGTTGCAGCACTTGCGACAGCATCTGGTCAATCCGCAGAAACATTAGCTCTCTTGAATATTGTGGAAGCAGGACAGGAGATTGTCGCTTCTTCTTCTCTTTATGGTGGAACTTACAATCTTCTGCATTATACTTTTCCGAAATTAGGGATCAAGGTTCACTTTGTGGATCAATCCAATCCTGAAAATTTCAAGAAAGCGATCAATGATAAGACAAGAGCTATTTTTGCAGAAACATTAGGAAATCCTAAATTAGATACTCTAGACATCGAAGCAGTCGCTAAGGTTGCTCACGATGCAGGAATTCCTCTTGTGATCGACAATACCCTTCCTTCTCCTTATCTGATCCGTCCTATCGATTTCGGTGCGGACATAGTAGTTCACTCTCTTACCAAATTCTTGGGAGGACATGGAACTTCTATCGGTGGGATCATCGTGGATTCAGGTAAATTCAATTGGGGAAATGGTAAGTTTAAGAACTTTACTGATCCGGATCCAAGCTATCATGGCTTGAAGTTCTGGGATGTATTCGGTAAGTTCGAGCCGTTCGGCGGAGTGAATATCGCATTTATCATCAAGGCGAGAGTGCAAGGACTCAGAGATTTAGGACCTGCGATCTCCCCTTTCAATGCATTTAATATTTTGCAAGGGATCGAAACTCTTCCTCTGAGAGTAACTCAACATTCACAGAACGCTCAGAAGGTAGCCGAGTTCTTATCCAAGCATCCTAAAGTTTCTTGGGTGAATTATCCAGGTCTTCCTACCGACAAGAATTACGCTCTGGCGAAGAAATACCATACCCGCGGTCTTTTCGGTGCGATCATTGGTTTTGGAGTCAAAGGAGGAATCCCAGAGGCTAAGAAGCTAATTGATGGATTAGAGTTATTCTCTCTTCTTGCAAACGTAGGAGATGCTAAGTCCTTGGCGATCCACCCTGCTTCTACAACTCACCAACAGTTGAGCCCTGAGGAGCAATTGACTACCGGTGTGACTCCGGAGTTCGTTCGTTTATCTGTGGGTCTGGAGCATATTGACGATATCCTTACGGATCTGGATGAAGCTTTGAAAAAGGTGTGACTTTCGACTCAGTCAAAAAAATCGTCTAAAAACAGGCCACTTTCCCGTTTTCTCTCCGAACTTGTTCGAAGGATCCGAAAATGAGGAAAGTGGCTTCGGCTTTTGGTGGAAATCGAATGGATTTAGAGCGCTCTGTTGGAATCGTTGAAACGAAAACGGCAACCTTAGGCGATCTACGTCTGGACAACGGTTCCGTTCTTTCCCCCACTGTGATCGCATATGAAACCTATGGAACTCTTTCTCCAGAAAAAGACAATGCGATCCTGATCTGCCATGCACTTTCCGGAGACGCTCACGCAGCAGGGTATCTTTCTTCTTCTGATAAACGCCCAGGTTGGTGGGACGATTATGTAGGCCCAGGAAAGTCTTTCGATACGAATCAATTTTTTATAATATCATCTAACGTGATCGGTGGATGCAAAGGATCTTCCGGTCCAATGAGCATCAATCCTGTTTCTGGAAAACCTTATGGTTCTAGCTTTCCTTTCGTTTCCATTAAGGACATGGTAGAAGCACAGAAACTACTGATCGATTCTTTCGGGATCCAAAAATTATTCTGCGTAGCCGGCGGTTCCATGGGAGGAATGCAGGCTCTTCAGTGGAGTATTTCTTATCCTGACTTCTTAACAAACTGTATTATTTTGGCTTCTTCCCCGGAACATTCTGCGATGCAAATCGCATTCAACGAAGTGGGAAGGCAGGCGATTCTTTCCGATCCGAATTGGAATAATGGTCTGTATGAAGATAATGCATCTCCACGTAAAGGCTTAGCTCTTGCAAGAATGGTGGGTCATATCACCTATCTTTCAGATGATAAAATGAGGGAAAAGTTTGGTAGAAATCCTCCTAGAGGAAACCTATTGAATTCCGATTTTGCCGTAGGAAGCTATCTCATTTACCAAGGAGAAAGTTTCGTAGATCGTTTCGATGCAAATTCTTATATCTACGTAACCAAAGCATTGGATCATTTCAGTTTAGGAAAAGGCCAGGAACTTACCAAAGCATTGAGCCCAGCTCAGTGCAGATTCCTAATCATTTCGTATAGCTCGGATTGGTTGTATCCTCCTGCTCAATCCAGAGAGATCGTAAAAAGTCTCGAGGCCGCCGACAAAAGAGTCTTTTATGTGGAATTGAATACCAAAGAAGGACATGATAGTTTTCTTCTTCCGAACTCTAAGCAGGAAGACGTGATCAACGGATTCTTAAAAATGCCGGTGGATGAATGATCGCCTCGAAAGTCTTAAGCAGTAAAACACTTAGAGAAAGACCAGACTTCGCGTATATTCTGGATGCGATCTCTCCTGGCTCCCGAGTTCTCGACCTTGGCTGCGGTAATGGAGACCTTCTCTATTTACTCAAACAAAAAGGCATCCGAGGACAAGGTATAGAAAAGGACGAAGATGCGATCGTGGAATGCATTCGTAAGGGAGTGTATGTTCACCACGGGGATATAGACGAAGGACTCAGCCATCATGAGGACAAGAGATTCGACTATGTGATCCTGAACCAAACCATTCAGGAAACTAGACACCCCGGAGACATTATTAAAGAAGGTCTTCGTATCGGAAAAAGAGTGATCATCGTGTTTCCGAATTTCGGATACTGGGAAGTTCGATTTCGAATCTTATTCCAGGGCAAGACTCCGGTCACGGATCTTCTTCCCTATCGCTGGTTCAATACACCCAACCTACATTTTCTTTCCGTCTTAGACTTCGAAGAATTCTGTCAGCTCAGAGGATTTACTGTAGAAGACAAAGCCTTCTTCACCGATCTGAAACAAGTCAAGTTCAGCCCGAATTTCTTCTCTAAGCTCGCGTTATTTCAAATTAGATAATTATAATGTAGGAACTGCCCAGATAGTTCCCACAGGATTTTGCTCCACGAAATTTGTGGTTGCGAGATGTAAGAATTTCTGATATAGAGGACAGGCTTCTCCCACAAGCCACTCCCCCCGATCCCGAAGATGGGTGGGGGCTGCCTTACTTTTATTTTTCGACCGGGATCTTCCCCGCCTTCTCGAGCGCTTGATCGATCAAAGACTGATACAATTCCTCGATCGGAATTCCTGCTGCCTTTGCCTGCTGAGGAATAAGACTCGTTTCCGTCATTCCAGGAAGTGTGTTCGTTTCTAACACGAAAGGAATCCCATCCACGATTATGAAATCCGTTCTGGAATATCCTTCACAGCCCATGGTCTTATGAGCGAGGATTGCTTGTTCTTGGATCTTTTGTATGATTGCCTCAGGCAAGCGAGCGGGAGTGATCTCCTGAGAGAGACCAGGTTTGTATTTGGACTCTACATCAAAAAATTCCCCGCCAGGAATAATCTCTGTAGGAGGAAGGGCTTTTGCGATCCTCTTTCTTCCTTCCTTCTTTTCCCAAACTCCGCAAGATACTTCGGTTCCATTTAAGAATTTCTGTAAGATCGCATGATCTTCCCTTTCAAAGAATTCAGGCAGACGTCTTTCCAATTCTTCCACCGTATTGATGCGGAACGTATGAAAGCTAGAGCCCCCTTCTACAGGCTTTAGAAAAAGAGGATATTCCAAATCCAGGCTTTCGACCAAAGTCGAATTCTCTAAGAAATCCTTTTTGCGTAATTCCCAAAAAGGAGCGACCGACATTCCAGCCAAATGGAATAAACGATTTGCACGTATTTTATCCATGGCCAAAGCGGATGCCTTCACGTCGGAACCGGTAAACGGAATATCCAAAACTTTCAAGAAGCCTTGCATAGAACCGTCTTCGCCACTCGTGCCATGCAAGCCCAAAAAGACCACATCGCAATCCAAGGATGTAAAGCTAGAGGCGTTCACTCCATGCAATTCCTCGAACTGTTTTAAATATAATTCAGGATTCCCGTTAGCTGCTTCCGGAAAAATAGGTCGATATTCTCTAGGGATCACCCAACGTCCCTCTCTGGAGATGAGAATGGGTTTGACCGAATGTCCCATGGAGGCCAATGTCTTACTTATGAAAGTACCCGTTCTCAGGGAAATTTCGTGCTCCGTCGACGTTCCTCCGAATAATACCGCTATCTTCAATTTGAACCTCTATTCATCCGACTCAGGATCTGTCAGGAAGAATGTTGCATAAGAATATTCTCCTTATCCTTTTTTTTCTATTCTGTACGGAAAGCGTATTTTCTGAATTTCCTTTTAAACCGGTTTCGCCCTATCCAGCAGAGTACAAACAGTTTTGGTTCTTATACCAATCCGAAAAGCGCTTGGGAGAAGAAGAGCAAATCTACCGTCCCTTCTTCTCTACCTATACGGAAACCAAATCCAATTATAAGTATAGAACGGTTCTCTTTCCCGTATTTTATTCGGAGCAAACAGATTACTGGAGAGTTTGGTCCTTCTTATTTTTTATCAGTGGGACTGAATCCTTTCATGACGATCTAGGCTGGGACGAAGACACCCTTTCTCCTCTTTTGATCTGGGGAAAAGGAGAGACTGCAAGAGAATCCTATTTCGGCTTCTTTCCCTTCTATGGAGGAATGAGAGGAAAGATCGGATATGCAGAGTTGAACTTCATACTCTTTCCATTCTACTCTAGTTGGAAACATAAGAATTATACTGCAAAGAGTATTCTGTGGCCTTTAGTCATGTGGGGAGGTTCCGAAGTCAGAGACGATCTTCGTATCCTTCCCTTCTATTCTCAAAAGATACATAAGGGAAAGTATGAAAGGTATTCCGTTCTTTGGCCTTTCATTCAATGGGGGAATATCAATCAGGACAAGAGAGAACCATTCTCTTATCTGATGCTCTGGCCCTTCTATTCCTCTAAAAGTTCCGAATACGGGAATATGAAAGCAAAAGCATTCTTCTGGCTGCCTCTCTTCGGCTCCTTATTCTCCTACGGTTATGACAAAAGAACTCATGAGAAAGATCTGAACGTATTCTTCTTTATTTTTCAGTATGGGCAGAACGACGACGAAGATTATAGAAAACTAATATTCTTTCCTTTTTACGGCTATTACAGATTTGCTTATAAGGAAACTAGGTTTCTTACCCCATTCTATTTTCGTCTCAGCACTGACAGCCATCATCTTAAATCCTCGGAGACCTATTTTATTCCGTTCTGGTGGAGGACGAATCGCACCTATGTGCAATGGGGAAGAGAGGAAAATTATTATAAACTCTGGCCATTCTTCCGTTGGCATGAGGACAGGGATGGAAATCTCACTTGGAATTTCCTTTCCTTATTTCCGATTAAATCAGAACTTGTGGAAAGAATTTGGGATCCGGTCTGGTCTATCGTTGAATACCAAAGACTCGCGAACGGAGAGAAGCGACTCTCCTTCCTGATGAGATTGTATACTCAGAGATGGTCAAAAGACGAATTGCATATCCATATTCCTTTTTTGGTGGAATATAGCAATACTCCGGAGAAGGTTTCCTATCAGTTCTTATACGGTCTTTTCGGTGTAGAAAAAGATAAGGAAAAGACAACGGTGCAAATTCTTTGGTGGATTAAAATTTAGTTTCGATGCTGGGATCCTTAAAAGAAAAAACAAATGATACTCTTTATGCGGCGGGATACACAATCGTTCTCATCGCAGAGACTTTTTTGAATCTAAGATTCGCGGTGGAGAAACGAAAAGAGATCCTAGATCAGATGTTCATCTCCGGTGTAGGAAGTCTATTCGTGGTCTCGGTAGTAGCCATCTTTACCGGAATGCTTCTCACGTTAAATACAGGACTGGGTTTAAAAGACTTCGGCGCAGAAGGCCAAGTCGGTCTTCTTCTTACCATTACTCTCACTCGAGAAATGTCTCCATTTATGACTGCTCTCATTCTCGCAGCGTCTATCGGTTCAGCGATTGCAGCTGAGATCGGGACCATGAAGGTTTCGGAAGAAATAGACGCCTTAGAAGTCATGTCCATCGATCCGGTTCGATTTCTTGTCTTTCCAAGAGTATTAGGTTTTTCTTTAATGGTTCCGGTTCTTTGCGTTTATTCTACGATCTTAGGGACTCTTGGCGGAGCCATTGTTGCTCACTACCAATTGGGTCTTGAATTCATCGTATATTTCCAAGATGTTTATGAAAGGATCACTTCCATTCCAGGTCTGAAAGATCTCTATACTGGATTATTCAAAGGTTATATTTTTGGCCTGATCATTTCCTCCGTTTCCTGCTCTCACGGTTTAAGAACTTCGGGAGGAGCCATAGGCGTGGGAAGAGCCACCAGAGAATCCGTGGTGACTTCTTTTCTAATGGTTATATTCTTCGGATACGTGATCACCGCTATTTTTTACAGGCAATAGTCATGGAAGAATTTGCGATAGAACTCATTAATCTTCATAAATCCTTCGGAGAGAGAAAGATCCTAAAAGGGATGAATCTACAAGTGAAGAAGGGAGAAACTCTTGTGATCTTGGGCCCTTCCGGTACAGGTAAATCTGTCACCTTGAAACATATCACAGGGCTACTCGATCCGGATGCGGGAGAATGTAAGATCTTTGGTGAAAAGATCTCAGGAGCCGAGATCCAAGAAAGAGAACGGATCCGTTCTAAGATGGGAGTCTTATTCCAGTCGGGAGCACTTATCAACTGGATGACAGTATTCGATAATGTTGCCCTTCCCCTAAGAGAACATAAACTTTATCCGGAAGCTGAGATCCAAAGGATCGTATCCGAAAAACTCAGGTTAGTGGATATGACAATCGCTAAGGACAATTATCCGAATGATATCTCTGGAGGAATGAAGAAAAGAGCCGGACTCGCAAGAGCAATTGCTGCCGATCCGGAAATCATTCTCTACGACGAACCTACCTCCGGTCTGGATCCGGTCATGTCCAACGTGATTAATGAGCTCATTCTCAGGATCCGCAAGCAAACTGGAGCGGCCCAGGTCGTAGTGACCCATGATATGTCTAGCGCTTACATGATCGCCGACCGAATTTCATTCTTTTACGGAGGTCAGGTCTTATTCACCGGAACTCCCGAAGAAGTGCAGAATTCTAACAATGAATTTGTTCGTCAGTTTATTAATGGAAATACCAAAGGACCCATGATTCTTGAAACCAAGAGCTGAATACAGGGTCAAACGAGAATATTTCGGGACAAAAAACCGATACTTATTATATAGAGTTCTGTAAAAAATGAGTTCCTTTCGTTATCTTTTAGTCGGCGCGATTTTCTCCGTCGCAATCGTTGTGGTAGGTTATTTCACCGTAATGACGGAGGGCGGTCCTGTGCAAAAACGGGGAGAATTCCTGAAGATCAACTTCAAGAATTCAGAGGGAATTAAGGTCGGAAACAAGGTCACTGTACAAGGTGTCCCTTTCGGCTATGTTTCCAGTATCCAACTCATCCAGATCGACGAAAACGGCGCGGTTCTTCCCGCTGGAGAAGTGGGAGTAGCTACCAGGGTAGAAGTCACCATTCTTCTGAAGGAGCCTTTGAGAATGTACGAAAATTATGATATTGCGATCCGTAACGAAAGCCTTCTTTCCGGCCGTGTAATCTCCATTGATCCAGGAACTTCCGAGTCCACAGATGAGAAAGGTCCAAGAAAGGCATTCCCAGTTGTAGACTATAAGGCAGGCGCTTCTCTCAAAGGAAGAGTTCTCCAAGATCCTCTAGTTTCTCTTTCCGAATTAATCGCAGAGAACAGAGGAGATATCCGTACGACCTTCTCTAACGTAGCTGATATAACTACAAAGATCAATTCAGGGGACGGAACTCTCGGTAGATTGATCAACAGAGACGATCTTCATACAAACGTAAATACGGTTCTCACGGATGCACAGATCGTATTAAGAGAATTGAGAGAAGGTTTGGAAGATACGAGAGAGCAAGCTCCTGTAACAAGCTTTATCCGCGCCGCACTTAGTTCCTTCTAATCGCCTTTTTCTTGCAAAAACTTACTTTCTCGGAAATTCTTTCACTATGTCTGAACGTACAATTGCAATCCTAGGCACAGGTATCATGGGAAGAGGGATCGCGAATAATCTCTCGGCTGCAGGTCATAAGCTCCATTTATTCGCAAGAAGTCCGGAGAAGATCAAGGACATGGAATCTCCGACCCGAAAAATATTCGGAGATATCTTTGAAGCAGCAAAAGATCGCGAGATACTCATCTTATGCCTCACAGATGATTCTTCTGTTGAGAATGCTGTCTTTCATTCTAAACTCTTGGAAGCGAAACCAAAATATGTGATCGATATGGGAACAACTTCCCCTGCTCTCACTCAAAGACTTTCTAATGAATTTCAAAAGCAAGGTGCGAAATTCTTGGACGCTCCAATGACAGGTTCTAAGAACGCGGCAAGAGATGGTCAGATCTTATTTATGATTGGAGCGAGATCCCAAGAAGAAATCTCGGAGATCCATTTCATCTTAGATCTTTGCGGAAAGAATACAGTGTACTGTGGCAATGTAGGAGACGGACAAAAGGCAAAGATCGCATTGAACATGGTGCAAGCAGGAATCTTTCAGATCTATATGGAAGGATTTCTTTTAGCCGAAAAGCAAGGAATCTCTTCCGAAACACTGAAAGAGATCATCCAACAATCCGGAGCTAAATCCGGGATCAGCGATTTCAAATTTCCCTTTGTGTTCTCAGGAAATTACGAGACTCATTTTGCATTAAAGAATATGCATAAAGATCTGAAGCACGCTCTTGCAATCGCCTCCGAAACGAAAACGGTCCTTCCCCTTTCTTCTCAATTGGATCCGATCTACCAGGAAGGGATACAAGCAGGACTTGGGGAGAAGGACTATTGCAGCTTAAACGAGGTTACTGCCCGGATACGTCCGGCCAAATAATCTTTTCAATCAAACCGGAGCCGTCTTCTTGCATTCTAAGTTGGACCTTAGCTCCAGGCTGTCTCAATTTTGCATCCCATTCCTTGGCCTTGTCTTCTGGAATGAAATATTTGCGAAACGGATATTCGAATCGATTGTATTTACAGTTTCCCTTGATGTAAGTCCAGCATTTCAAGATCTCTCTTTCGGAAGGACTGCAATCGGCGATGTATTTTGCTTCATATGATTCAGGTTCTCTATTCTCGAAGCAAACACAGGAACCATATTCCGAGGATTGCAACTTTACTCCGGTTTCTCCCACTGTAGATAAAGAAGAAGCATTGGAATCCTGATCGCATTGAACCTCCGAATATCTCGGATCAATTTGAAATCTTAGAAAATGTCCGGATAGTAGATCTCTCGGATCATAACCTGTAATCGGAAGAATCAAAACCTTACCGCTTCTTAAATCAATCTCTCTTTCTAATGCCAAAGAAGCGAGAACAAGGATTGGAAGGAATACAGCAAGTATAGAACCGTAGAATCGTTTCATAGTCCTAATTCCTCCTCAGGAAAGAGTTGGTTCGCTTTGACACGTATCTTTTCCCGCAACCTGAAGAATAGAGCGCTAAATCCTAGGATGACAATACCGGATACGATAAGCCCTACTCCTGTATCGAGTAAGGTCCCGAAGACTTCTAAGTATGCGACTACGAATCGGATCCCGATTACAGTTAAACAAAGATCGAACCATCTTCTGGATTGAAAGAATACGAATGTCAAAGGCAACCATGCCAAGAAGAAGTAAAAGATAGCCGGAAATTTTCCTGCCCAATGAGTGAGCTGAGGATAATTGAGTAGGCCGAGAAAGATCCCGGAGATACTAAACAAGACTAACTTTCTTGCGGAGAAATTCTTTCGGAAGAAGCGACCAACAAGCATCAGAAGAATAGGAACAATCATAGGAATATAAAAGGGAAATGGGAGATAGAAATTATTCCCTGTTAAACTGGTCTCTTTAATGGAATCATATCCAGTAACGAAGCTTCCTAAAACGGAAGAATAGATGAAATAGAAAAGATACCAGATGATAAACGGATTTGCGAGTATGGATCTTCGATCTTCTCCCGATTCGAGACGTTTGTCTATAAAGATACTCACTATCCCAAAAATCCAGGAAAGCCAAAACGCCATTAAATAAATATAATGTTCTCGCACTCCGGAAAGGATTTCCTCGTCTACAAGCGCATAGAAAACGGAGAATCCGAATCCGGCAATCCAGAGGTGGAACAAGATCCTTCCAGAATAGAAGAAGAGCAAAAGAAAAGTCATCCCGCACCAGAGTGCGATTGCCTCGTAAAATTTTCCCTGAGTATGGTAGATCTGAGAGATAAGACCGATATTCGCTAAGCAAAGAACGCTCAGAAGAAGAACCAATAGATATCGGATCGTATCATTCCAAAACCCTCTTCTCTCAGAATAAAGGATAGCGAATCCTAATCCGACTAATAGAGAGAAGCTGACCAAAAGTTTTACAGTATAATGAATTCTATCCCAGTTCGCCGCGACGAGTGCAATTACTCCCAGACCTAAGACTACAATTCCTAAAGCCAAGAAAGAATAAAATGCGTATGGGATCTTCTTCGCATTCTCGAATGCGAAAATGGCGTCCGCCTGTTCTTTATTTATGAGACCGGCATCCATCCAGATCTTTAGTTTTCCCTTCCAATTCATGGGGCCTAAGTAGAAAAGATCTATAAGGAACAGTCAAGCCGCTTCCAAAAGAATATGGAAAAGTTTTTTACCAAAATCGAATGGACGCATAATCATTTTTTTACGGCAAATATTCACGCCTTCCATTGTTAAATAAAAACACACTTTGAGAATTTATAATGAATATTAAAACAAAACTGAGGTTTGCCATGCCTCTAGTTCTTCTAAGCACATTTTCTAACAGTTGCGAGACCGAAAAAAAAATGGTGTACGAACCGGATTCTCAGATTTGGAAAGCTTACAATAACAAAAATGCTTTATCACAAACAGACAAAAATCCGTATGCAGTATTGATCGGCCACTTTCATCCGGCTGAAATTCTAATCGAAGCTACAAAATTTGATCATCCAGGCTACCTCGTGATTAAGCCTTTCTCCTATGTTCATAAACCGAATCCATCTTTAGGATGGCCGTCTTGGTATGCCCAAAAGGCAATCTTAGTTAATGTAGGATGGATTTCTCAAGAAAATGTGCAAAACCACGCCTACAAATTTATGAGATACGAAGACGCACTGTTTATGAGTCCGGTTATTATCTACGGTTTTCGCAGAAAGATTACTGATTTAAAAATGTACGATGATACGAGCATTGCACTCAAAAAGAAAATAAGTTATAAAATACTTTGGAAGTTGATGGATGAGAAGATTGCCGAATTGGATTTAGCTCCGTATGGTCTCGAAGGCTTGCCCATCTACTTTGATTTAATCTTAGGACCGCCTAGCCCTGAACTCTGGAAAGAAAACATATCGGTATTCTCAAAGGAATAGCCAGTTACAATACGCATTTCTAGTATTCAAAGTCTTTAAATAAAAACGTTTCTTATCTCTGTAGTCCTTTCCGTGGAATTTACTCGTCTTTCTTTCCTAAATACTGAGAAATCTTGGATTCGTATCTTTCTCTAAAGAAAGACTTTGGATTTGGCTTAGGAATCTTAGCGTCTTTTAATCTTCTCTCATTTTCTTCTATTCTTTCCTCATCCATAGGATGAGTGCTTAGATACTTCGCGATCGGATTATTCAGATCTTCTTCTTTTCCTTTTTCTTTTCTCCAAACCTGAATGTCCTTGAAGAAACCTGAGATTGCACCCGGATAATAAGGAGTAGATCTCATGTATTGAAATCCGAATTCATCCGCTTCTTCTTCCGCCGATCTACTATTAGCTAAGCTGAACAGATTGGTAGAAAGACCGGCAAGATCCGCTGCGTGTTGGGCAAGGTCAGGTCCCAGAATATAAGAAAGAGTCCAATATAAAGCATAATACAAGGTGATCGTCGTAGACAATTGCTTGGTAGAATGTCTCCTTTCTGCATGTGCAATCTCATGGGCCAAGATACCGGCGAGAGTCGCTTCATCCTTTACAAAATGAAGAAGTCCAGTGTACACAAAGATATAACCGCCTGGAGCACAGACCGCATTGATCGTATCATCATCCTTTAAGAGAGTAACCTTATAGGAAAACTCTTCCTTGTATCGAATGGATTTGGATTTTAAGATCCTATCAGCGATAGATTGAACATATTTCTGAAGTTCTTGGTTCTTATAGACTTTAACGTCGTTCTCGCCCTGGATGGTTGCCTTAAAGAAACGTTCTCCCAAAAACTTATCTATTTCGACAGGGAAAGCCAGATCCACAAGCCATCCGCAGTTCTGGAAAGAGAAACAAAGTACAAGTATTAGAAAATATTTTCGAAAAGCGATCAATTGCATTCCATCCTGTTTTATTCGGAAAAGAGTCGAATCTCATATCCGCCGTAGGCACGGACATTGATAACAGTATCCTCGAACAATAAGTATTGTCCCTTGATCCCGATAAGCTTGGAATCGATTTCAGTCTCCTTCTCTGGCGAAAAGGATTTTGATTTTTTAGGATACTCTAATATAGGATAACTTAATTTAGTAATTGCTGTGATATCCGATTCTACGTAAGGAACTCCTAGATCCCAAGAGTCCAGGGTAGTAAGTAATTCCTTCTTCTTAGAAACCAGGTCGTAAGGTTGTGAATCCTCGGTTACCATCTTCTGCCATTTGGTTTTATCGTCTATGATTGTAGTGAATTGCTTCTCAATCAGTCCGGCATCTCTTCGGGAACTTACTTCCAAAAGAGGAATCGCTTCCTGCGCTCCCTGATCTACCCAGCGATTTGAAACCGGATTCTCTCGAGTGATCCCCACTTTTAAGCCGCTAGTATTCGCTAAGTAGACTGTATGTTTTTGAAAGCAGTAACCTTCTCCCCATTCAGGTTCCCTACAGGTTCCCAAATGAAAATGACAGGTTTCCGGACGGAGAATGCATAAATCATTTTCTGCCAAGGTTTGAAAGCAAGAAAAGCAAGCACCTTGGTTGAAACTCTTGCTCGTAACCTTTCCGCAATGAACACAACGGATCTTTCCGGTAAACTGAAGTTTCACTTTCTTTCCAACTAGTTTACCGATTTGAAAATTAGGAGAAACGAATGTAGCTTCTTGCTTTCCTTGCTCCGCAGAAGCGTACGTAGCCACGACCCAAATGTATTCCACAGGATCGATGCCTTCGTGATCCAACATTCTTAGAAAACCGTGGGACAGTTCTTTCATGGAAAAAAGTATTCCCTACCACTCAAAGGTCGCAAGCGGGAATCTACTTTTACGGATAAGATTGTGCTTAATTCTCTTCCTTTCCAATCAAAGACTACGATCAAATCACCGTACGAATAATGGCTCAATCTTCCATCCGTATGATAATACAACTGTAGATCCCCTTCTCCGTTTTGTCCCGGAACTAAAAGCACTCCCTTCCCCGCCAAGGTAGAGCCATCATACCATTTTACTTGGATCGGAATTTTCTTAGGAGTAACGGACGCCTGGCTCGGCGCAGCCTCAGGTGCCTGGTTCACTGATCTACTCTGGGGACCTGGCAAGCTTGGATTCTCTTTTGAAACATTTCCCTCTGTAATGTTCTGCTTTTGAGAAGAAGGTATATTGGAAGATGCAGCCGTCACATTGGAACTGTTCGATTGGCCTTGCGAGGATTTTGGATCCGATCCTATAGAATGATCTTCTAAAGTGGAAGCTCGCAAAAGCCCACATTGAAAATTTCCCTCTAATTTCGGAAAGCCATCTTCGCACGGGATTTCTTTGAGAGCAAATTCTTGGTCGAAGTGAGCTCCGGTTCTTACACTCTGCGCGATCTTTGCAAACGCATAGAATTTTAATCTTCCTAAGACTTCTTTTAATCCGTATTCCTTCCAGCCGTTATGAGTTTCTGCTCCTAAGAAGGAAGCGAATAAGATCGGAAAAATAAATAAGGCTCGTTTCATGTCTCTTATTTCGAAACTTTCCTCGAAAACCTTAGTAGAGCAGATACTTTTGTATCTGTTTATTCGTAGTCGACTCGGACTCGGAGTAACTGGCTTTGAATTCCTCGTAAGTCTTACCCGCATCGATGGACTCACGGATCCTTTCCGTTCCCCAAAGAAAATCTATATTATGGGTTCCGTCAGGATATTGTCTCCATTTGAAATCTTTATAATGTTTCTTTAAGATCGTCATCAAATTGTAGGCCATTCTCAAAGGATCATATTTCTTGTTTACGATTGTTAAACGAAGTCCTCTACAGATCTGTTCTTTAAACGGACCGAAGGTTGGCTTAAAATAGACGCTCTGATAGTAATAGTCTCCCTTGCTATCTTCGTTTAGCTCAGGAATGATCTGGTCCGGCTCATTCATCCAAGGAGCTCCAAAATAAACGAAAGGAGCCTGGGTTCCTCTTCCTACAGAAACATTCACACCTTCTAAAAGCACTAAGCCCAGATAGTTCCGAGCTGAATCAAGCATTGGCAGATTCGGAGAAGGAGTCGACCATGGAATTCCCTCTCTCTCCCAATCGAATCCTCTCTTTAAATTCTCCGGAGAAACGATATCCAACTTCACTCTATTTGAAAGGTATTCCCCATTATAGAATGCGGCAGCTTCTCCGATCGTCATTCCGGTGAAAAAAAGAGAAGGGAATTCTCCCGCGAAATTCAAAAACTTCTTCTGGATTCCTTCCCCTCTCGCACCCAAGTACATCGCAGGATTCGGATGATCTAAAACGATGAATCGAGTGCCTGGATCAGGTAAATTATCCATCAATCTCTTTAGAACGCTTAAGTAAGTATAGCAACGCATTCCCATATCAGCCACATCGAATACGATTGCATCTGCGCCTTTTAAAATAGCAGGGATCTCTGCGTTCTTAACTTTATAAATATGATAGATAGGAAGTTGAAAGGTTTCGTCTACCGTCACTGGAGACTTACTAAAGTCCTCTTCGAGACCAAGAAAGCCGTGCTCTAGACCGATCAAATGTTTGATCTTTACCTTCTTCTCCTTAAACTCTTTTAAAATCTTTTCCGGATATCTGCCTATACCCGACGGGTTTGTAACAAGAACGACAGATTTACCTGCAAGAGTCGGCAACACTTGATCGTAAAACGAAACATCAGCAGGAATGATATTGGATTTGGAGATATGCTTTCTGGAAGAAGCTTCAGCACAGGAGTCGGAGAAAATTGTCAGAAAAAAAATGAGTAAAGTTAGGATTTTTTTGTTTCTTTCTTTGAACCGCATGTAAGATACCTTATTTGTTCAGTAAATAGACAGAATTCAATTCATCAAGGAGAAAAAGGAAGCGATATGGCAAAGCTGCCCATCCTGCGGAGTACCGCTCTCACACTGATTTTAGGTTTCACTTTTGCATGCGCCACCGGAGGAGGATCCGGTCGTAAGAAAAAGGAAGAGTACACTAGAGAAGGAAATACCGTTACCGTTATCGGAGAGGCTCCGATTTATAACGGAGATAAAACCAACGCGAAACAAAGAGCCATCAAAGATGCAAAGATCAATGCGGTTCGTAAAGTTGTTGGTGAAGAAATTTCCAACAAAAGCCAAGCCTCCGACGGAGAAAGCTTAGGTTCTAGCCTACTTTCCAAGACAGATGCTTTCGTAAAAACCTATGATATCGTCGACGAAGCCGAAGGCAAGATCGACACCCAACCAATTCTCAAACTCACAGTTCGTTGCACGATCGAAGATTCTAAACTTTCTACCGCTGTTGACTCCCTCTTGGCAGATGTAGGAAATCCTAGAGTAGTAGTGTTAATACCATCCAACATTGCAGGTCAATCGATAGCCCCGCTTGCCGGCAATAATATCGCTGAGGCTGAAGTGATCAAAGGACTTAAAAAATCCGGAAATAAGATCGTTGATCCAAGTTCCGCTTCAAAGACAGTGAAACCTTCTACAGTGAATGCGGATGCAGTTGCCTCTGCTGATACTGGCTCTGCTATCATTCAGCAAGCTGCTGCTTCCGGAGCAGAGGTTTTGATTATTGCTACTGTGGAGACGAAAGACCAAGATCCAACTTCGGAACTTTATGGTAAAAAGTTAGATCGACCTCTTTACAGCACTGCCGCAACCGGCTCCTATAAAGTCATTCTCTTGTGGGGGGATGGAAAGATTGTAGATTCCGGTTTGGCTGACGGCCGCGGAGCGGATATCACTCAAAAAGTTTCCCGTGAAAAAGCGATATCTAACTGGGCAGAAAGCGTAAGCAAGAAAGTAAGCAAACAACTTAAAGAAGAATGGTTCAACCTCACTGAGAATAATACCATTATCCTGAAGTTTACCGGATTGAACGCTGACGAGGCTACTAAATTCAAAGATGATCTGACAGAGTTTACTGCTGCAAAAGATGTAAACGTCAGAACTTCCGATGTGAACGGATCCGAGTGGGAAGTAACCTACCCAGGAAAAGACGCTCTTTTTATGGATGAATTAGTCTATAAAAAAGACAGAGGATTTGGATTCTTAGCAACCAAGACTCTAAACGTTAAATCCGCTTCTAGAGGAGTGGTAACCTTAGAGTTTGTTCAGAACAAATAATCGATTTTCCAATCGATAAAAGAAAGCCGACGAGTGATCGTCGGCTTTTTTATTTTTAGACCTTGCTTTCCTCGCGAAGCCTTTCGTAATCCGATTCGTATTTCAGGAAATTCTTCCAGAATAGAGGAACGGGTTCCTTGAACATTTTAGATACGAGAATATCCAGGTGAGAATGCCAGCCGGCAGAAACGAGAAGCTTCTCTCCATCATTTACCAGTTTATAATGTTTTAAAGTAAGAAGAACATCCTCTCCCTTCTCGACTAATTCGAAACTTACTTCGGAATCTGCTCCCCAAGTCATGCTCAAGAAACGAGGAGGATCATAAGCGACTATTGTCTCTTCTCCTGTGACTCCGTTTTCCATCTGCTTGAATTTTTCAGGATAGATCTTATCTTCCGAGAGAGAAGAATGTAGAAAATGCAATTGCACCTTTCCACCTACTTTCAGTTCCATTGGACCTGTTGCTAACCAAGTTCCTCTCTTCTCCGAATCCGTAAGATATTCCCAAACCGTTTCAATTGGTCCTGGAAGTATTCTCTCGAAACGTATCTCTTGGCTGGATACGTATGTTCCATATTTCTGATTTTCAGTACGACTCACCATTTTAGATCTTCTCCTTTCTTTTCTTATTCGCTTTTAATTCCTTTTCCAGAGCATCCAATCTGCCTTCCCAGAACACTTTAGCTCGGTCTATCCAGTCTTGGATCTCCTTCCAACCTTTGTAATCCAAAGAATGCATCCTCCTTTGCCCATCTACACGAACTTGGATCAAATTACATTCTCTTAATACTTTCAAATGCTGAGAGATAGCTGCGGAGCTGATATCGAAATGCCCGGCAATTTCCCCTGCCCCTTTTTCGCCGTTGAAAAGGAGTTCCAGTATCTTTCTCCTGGTCGGATCCGAAATCGCATCTAATGCCTGCATGACCATATATTTAAGTCAAAACTTAATTAAGTCAATACTTAAATATATGGTTTTACGAAATTTTTAATTGGGAGGCGTTTAGAAAAAATGGATTTAGACGATGGAATTTGTAGGTAAAAGGCCGAATGAGAATTATCCGAGCACTACTTGGATCAGCTTTCGCAATACGATATAAAAAAAGCCACCGAGAGCAATCCCTCTCCCGGTGGCATTTTATCTTCCCAAAGACTTACATTTGGAGAAGCTTAAGGACCGAATTCGGTTTCATATTGGCTTGCACTAACATCGCCGTACCACTCTGCACGAGTATTTGTTTTGTGGTCAGCGCAACCATTTCCTCCGCCATATCAGCGTCACGAATTCTAGACTCGGAAGCTTGCATATTTTCATAAGCAGCCATGAGTCCTTTCGCGGAATATTCAAGCCTATTGAAGTAAGCTCCCATATCCGCCCTCTGCTTCATGATCTTTCCAAGCGCCGCATCGGCCAAGCCGATCACGTCATTCGCTTCCCCTGGAGAAGAGACCGCAATTGGTCTGCCATCCGCTTTGGTCAGCTTCAGCGCTCGGGAAGTCATGGTTCCAATGAAGAACCTTTCCCTTTGGTTCTGGTTTGGTCCCATATGGAACCACATAGAAGCTCTTTTGGAGCCTCTAGCGAAGTCGCCTTCGAAGAGCTTGAAACGGTTGAACTCAGCTTGAGAAGCAATCCGATCCACTTCATCGACTAAGGCAGAGACTTCTACCTGAACCAACTGTCTGTCTTCAGGGCTGTAGATACCATTCGAGGTTTGGATGGCCAAAACCCGGATCCGTTGAATGATGTCCGAGGTCTGCTGAAGGAAACCTTCTGCAGTCTGGATGAAGCTCATTCCGTCTTCCGTATTTCTCTCCGCTTGCCTCAGACCGTTTATTTGGGTCCGAAGTTTCTCGGAGACAGCCAAACCAGAAGCATCGTCACCGGCTGAGTTAATCCTC